>CAZCJA010000011.1:38353-39642 GCA_964499015.1 uncultured Elusimicrobia bacterium | reverse complement strand
CCGCCCGGACCGCATCACCCAGGAAATGATCGCGGACATTGAAAAGCAGACGGTTGATTTCGTTCCGAACTACGACGGCTCTTTGCAGGAACCCACGGTGCTCCCGGCGAAATTGCCGAACCTGCTCGTGAACGGCTCGTCCGGTATCGCCGTCGGCATGGCCACCAACATTCCCCCGCACAATTTAACGGAAACCTGCGAGGCCGCGATCGCCGTCATCGACGACCCGAAGCTCACGTCGCGCGACCTTTCCAAATTTGTGAAAGGCCCCGACTTCCCGACGGGCGGCATCATCCTCGGCAAACAGGGCATTAAGGATTACATCGAGAAAGGCCGCGGCTCTTTGCGCGTTCGCGCCAAAACCGAAATCGAGGAATACAAGAACGGCCGCCAAGCAATCATTGTTAACGAGCTGCCGTATCAGGTCAACAAATCCATTTTGATGGAAAACATCGCCGGCTTGGTCCGCGATAAAAAGATCACCGAAATTTCCGATTTACGCGACGAGTCCGACCGCGAAGGCATCCGCATGGTCATCGAAATCAAGCGCGAAGGCAACGCGCAGATCGTGCTCAACCAGTTGTTCAACATGACGCAACTCGAATCCTCCTTCGGCGTGATCATGCTCGCGCTCGCCAACGGCCGCCCGAAAGTGTTGTCCCTGCGCGACATGATCGAGCATTACATCGGCCATCGCCAGGTGGTGATCACCCGCCGCACCCGTTTCGAGCTCGCGAAAGCCGAAGCGCGCGCCCACATTTTGGAAGGCTTGCGCATCGCCATCGACCATTTGGACGAAGTGATCAAAATTATCCGCACCTCCAAAGACACGCCGGCCGCCCGCGAGAAATTGATCAGCCGCTTCGAGCTGTCGCAGATCCAGGCCCAGGCGATCCTCGACATGCGCCTGCACCAATTGACCAGCATCGAGCGCGAGGATTTGGAGAACGAATACAAAGAACTTATTAAAACGATCGCTCGCTTGAAGGGCATCTTGGCGGACACCAAAAAAGTGCTCGCGATCATCAAAGAAGAGCTCACCGAAATCAAAGAGAAGTACGGCGACAAGCGCCGCACCGAGATCCAGGCCTCGTTTGAAGAGTTCGACGTCGAAGATTTGATCCAGGACGAGGACGTCGTGGTCACCATCTCCCACGGCGGCTATGTGAAGCGCGTGTCCGCGGACACCTATCGCGCGCAAGGGCGCGGCGGTCGCGGAGCTTCGGGCTGTCCTCGTCGACGTCCTCGCCCACGCCGACGACGACCTGCTGGCGGCGCACGGCATGTTC
>CAZCJA010000011.1:9562-38343 GCA_964499015.1 uncultured Elusimicrobia bacterium | reverse complement strand
CCGCGGCTTAACGGGCGCCACGAACAAAGACGAAGATTTTGTCGAAGAGTTGTTTATCACCAGCACGCTCGCGCACTTGCTGTTGTTCACGACCCGCGGCCGCGTGTTCAGCATCCGCGTGTTTGAAATTCCGGACGCCAGCCGCACCGCGCGCGGAAAAGCGGTGGTGAACTTCATCCCCATCGATCCGAATGAAAAAATTTCGGCCACCATTGCCCTGCGCTCGTTTGAAGGCGAAGGCTATCTGACGATGTGCACGCGCGGCGGACAAGTCAAGAAAACCACGCTCGACGAATTCAATTCCATACGCAAGTCCGGCATTATCGCCATCAACCTGGCCGAAGGCGACGTGCTGATCGGCGCCAAATTCACTGACGGCAAGAAAGACGTGATGATCGCCACCAAGTCCGGCATGTCCATCCGCTTCCCCGAGGATGAAATCCGGGCGATGGGACGCGCCGCCGCCGGCGTGCGCGGCATCAAGCTTGACGAGGACGACCAAGTGGTCGGTCTCGAAGTCGTCGACAACAAAGAGGAAAAATCGGTGACGCTGCTCACCGCCTGCGAAAACGGCTACGGCAAACGGACGCTCTTGTCCGAATACCGCGATCAGTCTCGCGGCGGCAAAGGCGTTATCACGATCAAGGCCTCGGACCGCAACGGCCCCGTTGTCGGCATCCGCTTGGTCAACGACAAAGATGACGTGATGATCATGACCGAAAAAGGCAAAGCGATCCGCCTGCATTGCAAAGAGCTGTCGGTGATCTCCCGCAACACCCAGGGCGTGCGTTTGGTACGCATGGACGAAGGCGATAAAGTGGCGGCCATCGCCTCGGTCGTCGGCGAGGCCGCAGAAGCCGACTGATTTTTCGCCTCAAAAACGAAACTTCACTTAAATCGCCTTTTTTTGTCACCGCGGCCGCGCGGCTTTGTCATCACTTTGTCACGGCTCCCGCTTAAACTTTTCCCATGGATGGACGCGACCGACGCCAATACCCGCGGCTCGAGGGCCACTTCAAAGTGGATCTGCTCAACATGGGCGACGATCCGGCGATCCCTGTTGTTGAGCCTGTGGTGCCCGCAGAGGCGCTTGATATCTCCAAGCATGGCCTGCGCCTCGAATCCACCTACAACGTCCCCATCGGCTCCATGGTCAGCGTGGTGACGTATTACCAGGGGCAGGGCAGTGTGTGCATCTGCGAAGTGGTGTGGAAGCGCGCTGGGTCCGGCAACAAGGCGCTGT
This sequence comes from uncultured Elusimicrobia bacterium, assembly GCA_964499015.1. Taxonomy (GTDB): domain Bacteria; phylum Elusimicrobiota; class Elusimicrobia; order F11; family F11; genus CAZCJA01. Next base: position 37,100 of record CAZCJA010000011.1, on the reverse strand, counting down.
ACGGTTTGTACATTAAGAGCTGGGCGCGGCTCGATAAAGCCCTCGAGAAAAAACTGAACGAGATGGAAGCCTCAGAAGCTGAACTGAAAAATGACGACGCCTCCGGCGCCACCAGCCACATCGCTACCGCCTAAGCTAAACTCTTCCGCATGAATTTCCCCCACGGCGCTCCGGTCACTCCGGCCAAGCTCAATGATTTGCGCGAACGCATCAGTCGCCTCGGCATTGATTTGCCGGCGGTGCAGGAAACATTCGTTAAAGGCGGCGGCAAGGGCGGGCAGAAAATAAACAAAACCTCGAACGCGGTGAGGCTCTCGTATATTGGCTTCAATATAAAGGTGCAGCGGGAACGCAGCCGCGAACTCAACCGGTTTCTGGCGCTGCGGGAGCTGGTGGACCGCGTCGAAGGCCGACGCCGCTAATTATTTGGCGGGACGGGGCTGGAGGCGGTCCAGCATGCGCTGGACTTGGAAATTCTCGGGGTTGAGGGCGAGCGCCTGTTTGCACAGGGCAATCGCTTCGTCGGTTTTTCCTTCTTGGCTTTTCTGCAGGGCTTCCAAATAGAGCGCTTCCGATTTTTTCATTTTATCTTCGGCCATTTTCTTGCGCAGGCCGGTGACCAGTTCCGGAATGAGCGGGTCGTTGCGGTAGGTCTGCGCGCTGCGGTAGGCGTCGATGGCGCCCGCGTAATCACCCTGCGCTTCCTGCTCTTTGGCCCGCAGGACCGCGGCATCGTGAAGTTTCTGTTTTATCAACGTCAGTTTTGATTTGGCGCCGGCGTGATTTGGGTCGATGGCCAGCATTTTGGCGGCGATGGCACTGGCTTCGTCCCAGTTGTCTTTGGCCACCTCGTCTTCGAGCTTGCCCTGCAGTTTCTGCAAAAGCTGGGCTTTGGCATCCGGCTTGACCACCGGTGCCGCGGGTTTAGGGTCCTCCAGCGTCTGCATGATGTAGGCGATCCCTTCCTGTGCGCCTTTATGCGAGGGCATGATGACCAAGGCGCGGTCGAACAGCCCTTCCGCCTGCTCGAGCTTCCCCTCGTTCAGCGCTTTTAGCCCGCGCTGATAAAATTCTTCGGCGACATCGTCTTCCAACGGTTTTTCCACGGGCTTTTCAATCGTATTCTCGACGGTGACCACCGGCTCGACGGCGATGGGCGCGGCCACGGGGTCCAGGCTCGCTTCGTTCGGTTTGAGCTGTTTTCGGCCGTCCGTGGGCAGGTCCCCAAGCTTTTTGCGCTCGGCAAAACCAACCCCGGCAATAAAGAGTCCGAGCCCGGCGATCGTTAAAACGGATTTGAAACGCGGCATGAACCCAGTTTAGAGGGAGTTTGCGCAATTGGCAATACCTGAGCCGTTTGCTTAAATCCGCCGATGGAACACGGGACAGCGGAACTGTTTTGCATGGTGCCCTTCGGCGCGGCCGATGGGCGTTTTGTTTTAAAGGGAACGGAGCCCGCGTACGCGCCATCGCGCGCGTTCGACACCGAACACATCAAGCTCGAGCTCGAGGTCGACCTCCTGCGCGAATCGTTTACGGGCCGCGCCACCACCACACTGCGCGCCCTGCGCCGCGAAAATCAGGAACTGGTTTTCGACGCGGTCAATTTCAAAATTTCAGCGGTGCGTGTGAACGGCCGGGCCGCGTCCTACACGTACAAAAACAATTTGATTAACGTGGCGCTTAAAAACGCGGTGGCCGAAGGTGCCGCGATCACCGTTCAGATCGACTATAAAGTTTCCCGTCCCGCGCTCGGCATGTTCTTCATTAAGCCCGACAAGAATTATCCGCAGCGTCCGCGCCAAGCGTGGACCCAGGGCGAAGACGAATACGCGCGCTACTGGTTTCCGTGCCATGACGCGCCGCACGAGCGCACCACAACGGAACTGATCGCCACCGTGCCCGCCGGTTATGTCGCGGTGTCGAATGGCCGGCTGGTGAAGTCCTCGCGCGGCCGCGGCAAAGCCGTGTACCACTGGAAGCAGGAAATTCCCCATGCCACGTATCTGGTCACGCTCACCGTCGGAAAATTTTCCCTGATCAAAGACAATTGGCGCGGCGTGCCCGTGGAGTATTACTGCGAACGCGGCCGGGAAGCCGATACGTTGCGCGCATTTTCCAAGACGCCGAAGATGCTCGAGTTTTTCTCCAGCTCCATCGGTGTTAAATATCCCTACGCCAAATACGCGCAGATCGCCGCGCACGATTTTATTTTCGGCGGCATGGAGAACACCTCCGCCACGACCCAGACCGAGTACGCTCTCTTGGACGAACGCGCCGCCCTCGATTACAGCAGCGACGACTTGGTGGCCCATGAACTCGCCCATCAATGGTTCGGCGATTACCTGACCTGCAAGGATTGGGGCCACGCCTGGCTGAACGAAAGCTTTGCCACGTATATGGACCCTTTGTTTAAACGCTTCGACAAAGGCGAAGATGAATTTTTGTACGCGATCCGCGGCAACATGCGCGAATATTTGGCCGAAGATAAAGAACGCTATCGCCGCTCCATCGCCACCGGCACCTACCGCCGCCCGTCGGACTTGTTCGACCGGCATTTGTATGAGAAAGGCTCGGTGGTGTTGTTCATGCTGCACCGCATTTTGGGCGAACGCCTGTTTTGGAAAGCCATCAACATCTATGTGCGCGACAACAAGGCGCGCGTCGTGGAGACCGCCGACCTCATCAACGCCATCGAGAAAGCCACCGGCTACAACATGCGCAAATTTTTCGACCAGTGGGTTTTCGGCCCCGGGCATCCGGACTTCACGGTGAACGCCTGGTGGGACGCGGCGAAGAAAGAATTGAATGTGCGGCTCGTGCAGTCGCACGCGCAGGGCAGCGGCGTGGGTTTATTTACCGTCGAGACGGAGTTTGCGTTTTTGGTCAAAGGCACGGAGAAACGCGAAAAAGTGACCATTGATAAAAAAGCGCACCTGTTCAAGTTCCCGCTGGCCGCGGAACCGGAGATGGTGCTGTTCGATCCCGATCACCGCGTGCTGAAAACCGTCAACTTCAACAAACCGGAAGCGTGGCTGCTTAAGCAGCTGGCCAAAGACAAAAACGTGCTGGGCCGCATCGACGCCGCCCAGGAACTCGCGCGCCGCAATTCGCCCGGAACGCTGGATATTCTCAAGAAAACCTTGCTCAACGATTTGTTCTGGGGCGTGCGCGCCGAAACCGCCCGCGCCATCGGCGCCATCGGCACCGAAGAAGCGGCGACGGTTCTGGTGCATTGCCTGGACGTGATCGACCATCCGAAAGTGCGCCGCGCGATTTACGAAGGCTTGCGCCACACCAAGAGCAAATCCGCCGCCGATTACGTGGAGAAATGTTTCCGCAAAGAGAAAAGTTATTTTGTCGAAGCCGAAGGCGTGCGCCTGTTAAGCGCGTTGCGCCATCCAAAGGCCAAAGCCGTCATCGAAGAGACGCTTAAGAAAGAGTCATGGAACGACGTTCTTCGCCAAGCGGCGCTGGAAGCCATGGCCATCTCTCGCAACGCCGCCTGGATCCCGACGCTGCTGAATCACACCAAGCCCGGCCATCATCAGCGCCTGCGCATGGCCGCCTTGCGCGCGCTCATGCAGTTCAAGCCCGCGACCGAAGCGGTGCGCAACCGGCTGGTGGACTTAACCACCGACACGTTTTTATTGATGCAAACCGCGGCGGCCCGCGCCCTGCAGGAACTGGGCGACGAACGCGCGGTGCCGGCGCTGAAAAAACTCACCACCGGCGACCGCGACGGCCGCCTAAAGCGCCTCGCTGAAGAGGCGATCAACAAGCTCACCAAGGGATTCGAGTCTTAAGAAGGGAGTTGGGTCAATTCCGTTTTCGCTTGGGCCAAGGCTTCGTCCGGCATGTCCCAAATTTGGCCGAGGGCCCGTTGGTAGGATTTAACAAGACCCGCATACAATTCGTTAATCGCCGTCACGGTGTCCGGCTCGGCGCCGCCCATCACATCGGAATTGATGCGCTGACCTAAATACGTTCCGCGTCCGGCTTCCCCTTCCAATTCAATATGAGCGCGATGGTCTTTGAGCCGTTTCGACGGGTTGACGCTGGTGACATCGCGGAACACGGTGTAGAAAAAACGCTCGAACCGTTCGGCGGCTTGTTTGTCGGCCAACACCTGGTCCCAAAAAAATTGCTGGCCGTCGAACAGCAGCGTGAGCATGGTGAGTAGAAGAATTTGTCCTTGTTTGGCCGGCGGCAGTTCTTTAAAAGAAGGGTGGCTGGTGAGAACGGCTTCTTGAAACGCGTTGGCGCTTTGGATTAAGACCGACATCGCGCCGTAGGCCCGCAGTTCGAATTTGGTGTCGGAAATCATGGTCCCTGTTAAGGAAGTTTCCAGGCTTCTTTCAGGCGGGCGTATTCGGCCGTGGGCAACTGCACAATCAGCGGTTTCTTGGCCGGATCGAGCCATTTGAGCAACTCCACCATTTTTTCTTCAGGCATCGCGGTGCAGCCTTCGGTCCCGGAGCCGGTGTTCCGCCAGACGTGCAGGAAAATGCAGCTGCCGCACCCTTTGAGGACGGTGGGCGAATTTTGTTCAACGTTGATCACCCAGCTATAGAGATGGTCCGAACGTTTCATTTTTTCCGCGGAGTTAAAATCTTTGGCGTCGGATTCTTTAACAGGCTTGATTTGATTGTACGACGGCGAGGTTGGATCGTCCACGCAGCGCCAGGTGTCGTCCACTTGTTGATAGGGCCATTTGCTGCTGGGCGGGGCCGACGGGGTGTAGCCATACGCTTTGCCGACGGGAAACACGCCGGCGGTGGCTTTTAAGTCCCCTTCCTTTTTCTGCGGCCCCGTCTCCTGCGCGTTGTGCAGTCCTTGGCCCCAGGCCATGCCTTTCAAGCCCACGGCAACCGTGATCGCGTCGCCCATCTTTTTCCAGGAACTCCCCTTTTTCTCAAAACGAATTAATTTGCCGGGAACCGCGTCCCAGCTGTCTGTCAGAACGAGCAGGACTTGCGTGGAAGTGTCCGGCAGTTTAAAAGAAGCGGTCGAGGTCATTTGGTCCACCAACAGATTGGGCGAGCTGAGAGGTTCATTGCGTAGAGCATAGCTCTGCCACTGCGGATCGTCAAAATGCCACCACTCGGTGGGCAGGCCGATGAAGCCTTCGCTTTCCATCACGCGCTGAAGCTTCTCGCGGTTGTGAATCGCCTTGTTGGAGAGTTTGTAGAAATCACGGTGGGCTTTTTCCGAGAAGTCGTCGAAACCGGTGGGCATCTCCAGTTCTTTGCCGTCCTTATCAACCAAGGTGAGATCAACAGAAGCGCCGCGGTTGTGGCGCGAGCCTTTCTGCGGATTGGCCACGTAGCGATCGTCGGGCACGACGTCCCACAGTTTTTGCTGAACGTCCAAGGGCCGGTAGCAGTCCCAAATTTTAAGGCCGAGTCCTTCTTTCTCCAGCCTCGCCTGGACCCGCGCCAAGCGTTTGGCCGCCGGTTCGTTCAGCAGGCACACGTCGGCGTCGTACAAAACGACCTTTGTGAAATTGTTGGTAGTGGCATAGCGCATCTCGACGCGGATATTCGGGGCAAGGGTTTTGACGTTGATCAAGGCTGGGTCTCCCGTTGGGGGTTCGGCGCCCACGAGCGGAAGGGCACAAAGAAAGGCAAAGAGAAAGAGAGGTCGCCCGCGCGTCGGCATGCGGGCAATTATAAGTTTATTGTAGCGAAAAGCGGACGATCGGCGTTTCGGGGCCGTAGGGCGATTGGATGTTTTCGTGATGCTCCAACAGCACTTTCAGCACCTGCACGCTGCGTTTCAATTGGCGCACGCGAACATGGGAGTTTTTCAACTGCCCGAGAAGCGTGTCCAGTTTCGCCAACTTATCTTTGAACTCTTTAAGCGACTCCATAACGTCCTCCTTTTGTTCTGGTCTAAGTCTGCCCCGGCCCCGATTAAGGACGCTTTAAGAGGCTCTTAAGTTGCGGCGAAGCGAAAAACGAGGCTGAAAAGGAGGGTGTTCTTGTATCATAGGCGGGTGAACCCACGGTTACTGACGACGTTTCGCGCCTTGGCCTGGTTTTTGGGCGCCGCCATAGCGGGCAAAGCGATTTTGATGCGTCTTTACAATGCTGATTTATGGTGGCATTTGGCCTCCGGCCGGGCCATGGTGCAAAGCCGTTCCTTGTTGCATGCCGACATTTTCTCGCACACCTTAAACGGAACCCCCTGGATCAATTTTGAGTGGTTGAGCCAGCTTGTCCTATTCGCCATTTATAGCGCCGGCGGTTTTTGGGGCCTGTATGCGGCCAAGGTGGCGCTATGCGCGGCGATTATCGCTGTCGTGGTCCTCCTGATCCGCCGGGCGGGCGGCGCGGGCGCCTATCTATTTCTCTTATCGTGGGCGGCGTTCAAGACCATTCAGCCCCGTTTGCAGGACCGGCCTGAGCTGATTTCACTCCTGTTTTTGGGATTGCTTGTTTGGTTCATTCTCCGCGTGCGCGCGGGAACCGAATCCGCGGCCAAACGCGCCCCGCTGCTCATTTTTGTTTTGATGCTCATATGGGTGAACGCACACGGCGGTTTTATTTACGGGCTGGCGTTGGTGTTGATGTTTTACGCGGGCGCCCGCTGGGCGAATGAACCTGCGTGGGTGCAGGCCTTTTTATTGAAAGCGGCGGCCGCCGCCACGACGGCGCTTTTGTTCAATCCGTACGGCGTGAAACTGGGGCTCGTTTTCTGGGAACACGCCCGCCAGCTTAAAGGCGAGAACCTGATCCAGGAATGGCAGCGCGCCGGCGTGCGCGACGTGCCGTTTTTTTGGGCGCTGTACGTCGCGGCGGCGGTGGCGATCGCGCGAGGAATACTGCGCCGTTCGCAGGAAACCCGTTTTTGGACACCGGCCGTGATTCTCTTCGCTTTGTGGGGCACGCTTTATTACCGCAACGCGGCGCTTTTGGCGTTTGTGGCCGCGCCGTTCCTTGCCTCGACCCTGCGCGACAACGACGGCAAAAAAATCGTTTGGGCGGCGGCCATCGCGCTCATGCTATTGGACGCGCGCGTTTTAGCGCGGCCGCTTCCGCCGCAGCCGGTGGCCTGGATTAAATTTCCCGTGGGGGCCTGTGAGTATGTGCGCGACAACAACCTGCAGGGCGTGATGTTCAACACGTACGACGCGGGCGGTTACATCGGTTGGGCGCTGGGGCCGGAACGGAAGCTGTACATGGACGGCCGCTATATTTTTTATCCGCTTTTGCAGGAATTTGACCGGCGCCGCCATGAGCCGGCGTTTCTCGTCGAGAAAAAAATCGACTACGCGATAATTAATTTTGAGGCCAACCCGCTGCTGCTCGCGGTTTATGAACCGCTTTTTCCGCCGGACAAATGGCATGCGGCGTTTCGCGACGAGGCGGCGGTCGTTTACGTGAAGCTGACGAAGCCGCATCGTGGCTAAGGCGCCGTTAATTTGTTAGAAAGCATCACCAGCCGTCGAGAGTAAACCGGAAATGAAAAATCGAAATTTGGGCCGCACGAATGTCCCCGTCTCTGAAATCGGTTTTGGCGCATGGGGCATCGGTAAAGCCTGGTGGGGAACCACCGACGATAACGAATCGATTCGCGCTTTGCAGACCGCTTGGGACGCCGGGGTGACGTTTTACGACACCGCGTATGTTTACGGCGACGGCCACAGTGAGAAGATCATTCAGCGGGCGTTGACGGGCAAGCCGGCGTTTATCGCCACCAAAATCCCGCCCAAGAACAACGAGTGGCCGGGCAATCCGCAAAGCCCGGCGAACGGGTCGTTCCCCGCGGACTGGATCGTCTCCTGCACGGAACGAAGCTTAAAGAACCTCGGCCGCGAAACGCTGGATTTAACGCAGCTGCATGTGTGGTCGGACGCGTGGCTGGCCCAAGGCGAATGGGCTGAAGCGATTTCCAAATTAAAAAAAGCCGGAAAGATTCGTCACTTCGGCGTTTCGATCAACGATCACGATCCGGACTCGGCGTTAAAGTTGGTCGCCTCGGGCCTCGTTGACACGGTGCAGGTGATCTTCAATATTTTTGATCAGAATCCGATGGAGAGCCTTTTTCCGCTCTGTATAAAGCACAATGTGGGCGTCATCGCGCGTGTGCCCTTGGACGAAGGCGGGTTGAGCGGCACGCTGACCAACGATAAAAAATTTGAAAAAGGCGACTTTCGCGGGCAATACTTTCGAGGCGACAATCTCACCCAGACCGTCGCCCGCGCCGAGAAACTCAAAGCCTTGCTCGGGGCCGAAGCCAGAACGCTTCCCGAACTTGCCCTCAAATTTGTCTTAAGCCAGGAGGCCGTTTCCACCGTGATTGTCGGCATGAGAACCGCCCAGCACGTATCCGCAAACGCCGCCGTTTCTGATGCGCCGCCGTTGTCGAAACAAACGGTGCGGGCGCTGGCCGCGCACGCATGGCCGCGTAATTTCTACGGATGGTGGGACTGATGCGCAAAATTTGGGTTGGCGCCGGGGTGGGTTTCATTGTTTTGTCGTTCGGCTTGCTCGGATTGGGTTTGTGGGAAGCGTTTGTCGGTGCCGGCGCGAGCATTCACCGCTTGGAGCTACCGGGTTTTCACGAGCTTGAATTGAAAGAGCCCGGCCTATACGCGGGCCTGTATCAGCATCAGGGCCCGGGCGCGATTCCCGCGGGGGATTTATCGCGGATGAGCGTGAAGGTGTTCGCCAAAGAAGGTTTTCAGGAAGTGCCGGTTATGATGAACAAAACCGGCGAGACGTTCGAGCGGATGGGCCAGCGCGGCATGGTGCTTTTTAATTTCGCGCTTAACGAGCCCGGCCTGTACACGCTGAGCGGCATGTACATCGAGGGCGATCCGCTCCCGGCGACGCCGGTGATGCTGATCTCGCAGGGCGTGCGCAACACAAAAGCAACGCTCGTCGTCAGCGGAGTTTTCTTTCTACTTTTCATGGGACTAGGCATATGGATGATCAGGAAAAAAAGCGTATGAGACAAAATCGGCCTTTTTTTAACCGCCACAAGCAGCACGGCGGCGGTGGTGGAGGCGGTCGTCATAATTTCCACCGGCCGCGCCCCCCGCAGAACAACAGCCAGTCCGAGGCCGAAAAACAATTTTTCGCCAAGGACGCCATCGATCCGGGGCCGCGCATTAAATTGGAATCGGGCCTGCCGCAAAACACCGTGCGCGCGATCGACCTTCTTTGCCCCATCGGCAAAGGCCAGCGCGGGCTGATCGTTTCCCCGCCCAAATCCGGCAAAACCACATTTTTAAAACACATCTGCCAAGCGATCATCGCGGCGGAACCCGAGATGAAAGTGTACGTGCTTCTAATCGACGAACGTCCGGAAGAAGTCACTGATTTCCGCCGCGGCGTCACCGCCGACGTCCGCTACTCCTCTTCCGATCAGCCGTATGAAAACCACATTCGCGTGGCGGAAGAGTTAATGAAACAAGCGGTGGAAGAAGCCAACTCCGGCAAGCACGTGATGATTCTGCTGGATTCGCTCACACGCTTGGCGCGCGTGCACAACAGCGCGGTCCGCGGCGGCGGCCGCACGATGTCGGGCGGCGTGGACGCACAGGGCCTGCTTATTCCGCGAAAAATTTTTGGTACCGCGCGGCGCATTGAGAACGGCGGCTCCTTGGGTATTATCGCGACGATTCTGGTGCAGACGGGCAGCCGGATGGACGACGTGATTTTTCAGGAATTTAAAGGAACGGGCAACATGGAGCTGGTGCTTTCCCGCGAAGTGTCCGACCGGCGCATTTTTCCCGCGATCAACATCCGCGAAAGCGGCACGCGCAAAGAAGAAAACCTGATTCCGCCCGAGGAATTAAAAAGAGTGTATTTGCTGCGCGGCGCGCTGGCGGAAATGAAGGATTTGGACGCCGCTCAGGCGCTCGTTGATTTGCTGCAGAAACATCCCACCAACGAAAAACTTCTCCAATCGTTAATGTACACCAATTAAACGGAATTTCCCGCTAGGCGGCTTCTTCGCGGTTTTTGGCGGGGATGGCGGTGTCGTGGAATTCCTTTAAGGCGTGAATCAGAATGGGGCGCTTGTGGCCGCGCAGGTGCGCGAGCGTCAATGTTTTCACGCGCACGTAATCTTCAACCTTCTCGTAAACGCTGTCGCTGATCAAAATCTGCGTGCCAAATTTCTTGTTGAGCTCTTCGATGCGCGCGGCCACGTTTACCACGTCGCCCACCACCGTGTAATCCATGCGCCGCTCGGAGCCGATGTGGCCGGCCATCACTTCGCCGGTGTGGATGCCGACGCCGATTTGAATCGGCGTTTTGCGCTGGGCCGCGCGGCGCTCGTTGATGGAAGCGACATTGCCGACCAATCGCCACGCGGTGCGCACGGCGCGCAGCGGGTCGTCTTCGTGCAAGGCCGGCGCGCCGAACACCACGCACACGCCGTCGCCGTGGAATTTATCGATTGTTCCCTCCTGCTCCATGATGATTTCGACGGTGCCTTTCCAATATTCGTTCAAAAATTCCTGCAGTTCCTCGGGGTTCATCCCTTCGCAGAGGGAGGTGTAGTTGCGGATGTCGCAGAACAGGATCGTCGCTTTGCGCGTGCGCCCGCCAAGCTTTGGGTCTTCTTTGATCAAGGCTTCGGCCAGTTTCGGATCCATGATGCGTCCAAGCGAGTGGCGCATGCGGTCGCGTTCTTGCAGCGCTTCCAGCATGTGCTTGAGGGCGTCGGTCATTTCTTTGTGCTCGGGCTCGGTCGCCTCGGGAATTTCGACGTCGAAACGTCCGGCAGCCACGTGCTTCAGCGTCGTGATCAAGGCGGGAAAGCGGTGTTCTTTACGGCGCGAGAAAAAAATGTAGCCGAGCAAGCCGACGATGAGAAAGGACGCGGTCATGGCGGCAAAAATCTGGCGTTTGAGGTCCGCCAGGCGGCCGTTTTTCTCGCTGGAGAGTTCGAAGACGATTTGACCCGCAACGCGGTCGTTGTGATCGAGAAGCGGCAGGCTTAAATCTTCGCTTATGCGCAGGGGCACACCTTCATTTTTATATGCGGCGGCGATAATGCTGTTGTTCGGCGCGCGGACGGTGGCGGACAACACGCGTGCATGCTGTGTTGCGGCCTGGAGTGATGCGCTCAAGATCCGCAGCGCGGCGCTTCTTGAGTCGGCCCGCTCCCCCATGAAAAACGTCTTGGCGACGCGCTGGATGGAGGCGTCCAATTCCCGGGATTCCACTTGGCGGTACGGTTCGATGGCCCAGCTGCCCACGTGATAAACGGCCGCCGCGGCCACGATGCTGGCGAGAAGGGCGGAGCAAAGAGGTTTGGACAAAAGAAGCCGGGCCCGTTTCACACTAGAAGCGTAAGCCCGAATCCGACGGGAATCAAGGTATAATCGGCTCACGAAATGCGCCAAATTCAGACGGTAAACACGCGATGAAAAAAATAGCGGTTCGGGCCCCGCAATGGCTGGGGGACGCGGTGGTCAGCACCGTCTTCTTGGAGCGTCTCCGACGGAGAAACGAGGGCGCGCGCATCAGCGTGATTACCTATCCGCATCTGGCGCCCGTGTTCACCGGCTGTCCTTCCATTGACGATGTTTTGCTGCTCCCCGCCAAAAGCGACAAATCGCTCACACGGGCCGCCGCGCTGATAAAAAGCGGCGGGTTCGACGAAATTTATGTTCTACCGCGCTCGCTGCGCACCGCGCTGGAAGCCTGGCGCGGCCATGTTCCCAGGCGCATCGGTTTTAGCGAAGGACTGCGCCAATTTTTCTTCACCGGCTCTTTTGCCTTTAGCCACACGATCTCGCTTCCCCACCGTTATTTGCGCCTGATCGGCGAAGATGATCTTCCCGACGAAAAAATGAACGCCTATTACCCACCTTCCGTCGATATGCCGGAGCCGGGACTTAAAAAGCCGGTGCTCGGCGTGGCCCCGTGGTCCATCGCGCCCGCGCGCAGCTGGCTGCCGGGACGCTTTGTGGACGTGGCCAATCAATTTCAAGCGGCCTATGGCGGGACCGTGGTGCTGTTTGGGTCGATGGACGAGCGGGCGGCGTCGGCGGGGCTGGCGACGCAAATCAAAGGACACGTCATCGATACCACGGGCGGGCTTGATTTGCTCCAGCTGGGCACGATGATCCGCCGCTGCGACGCGATGGTGGTCAACGATTCGGGGCTCATGCATATCGCGGCCGCTTGCAACGTTCCCTTGGTGGCGGTTTTTGGCGCGGGCGACATGAAACAGGCGTTGCCGCGTTTTGGCCGGAAGAACGCCGGCTTGCAGCATCCGGAAGTACCGTGCGTGCCGTGCCTGCGCAACCGCTGTCCCCGCTTTGGACCTTATTACAACGAATGCCAGAAAAAAGTCACGACCGACGAGGTTTTTAGTGCGCTACGAACTTTACTCCCTGCGCTGTGACCAGTGCGGCGCGCGCAACGCGCCGACCCTCAGCCGTTGCGCGGGCTGCAAGGGAAGCCTGCACGCGATCCGCCGTTGCGCGCGATGCCAGGAAGAGAACCCGCCGAACGCATTCGCCTGCGTGAAATGCTACGCGGTTCTGCGCGAAAAGCCGCGCGTGGGCGTTCTGCATTGGCGGCTGCCGTGGTCCGTTTCGTTTTTGGCCATTTTCATCGTTATGGGCTGGACCCTTTTCTCTTTGGCCAAGCATTGGTTTGAGTATGCCGAAGCGCAGATCGAAAGCAATATCACGGCGGCGCGGCAGATGGAATTGCAGCACCGCGAATATGAGCGGCGCCACAACCTTAATGAAAGCGAGGATATCGATGGTTAAGCGTCCTGAACGGCTGTTGATCGGTTTGCTGCTGCTGGCGGGCTGTGCGGCGCCTCTAAGGCCGCCCGTGGAAACCGTTCCGGAAACAGTTCCCGGCCTCGAGAAAACCCATGGTGAGATCAAGACGGACAAAGACGGCGCCCTTATGATCGAATACAAAACGATAAAAATCTTGGTTGATCCGGGGGCGTCGAACGCCTGGGACAGCGCGCAGATCGATTACCTGCTTTTGACGCAAACGCCGGCCGCTGCGCTGAGTGTGCGCCGTGATTTAAAAATCATGGCTCCGCCGCCGCTTTTGGGCGCCTTGCAAAAGGCGGGCTACACGCAGGTCAAAAGTGTTTCGTCGGGCCAGCGGCTCTTCTTAAAGAAGGATGAGGCGTTTCTGTTTGCGGGCGCTGCCACCGCCGGACAAGGTGAAAAAATGAAAAACGGCTATCTTCTTGAATTCGACAATGGGCGAAACATTTTTGTCAGCGGCCGCTTAAATTCCGCCGATGCGCTGCGCGAGTTCGTGTTCTCATTGCGCGACGACGGGAAAGAACTGCACGCGGCGGTGGTGGCCGCGGACAGCGATGTTATAGCCGTGGAGGCCATCGCGCTCCTGCAGCCGCACTTCGCCTATTACGATCCCGCGCCGCGCGCGGCCGATAGAAAGCGGTTGGAAAAAACGTTGGCCGATCAGCTATTTTCCGGCGGATTGATTGTTCTTAAGCGCGGGGAAAGCATTCCGTTTTAATTTGATAAATTGGATTTTCCAATGAAAAAAATCAGCGCATTATTGGTGGTTGCCTTTTTTGTGGGCTGCGGCGGTCAAATGGCCGTGGGGCCCTCTCACGCGGCCTACAATCAAGACATGAACGGCATCACGCAGACGCTGCTCGCCCTGCTCAATCAGAAAGAGGGCACGAAAATCACCGCCGACGACTATGAATCGACGTCGATGCGTCAGCTGATCACGCTCGGCACTCCGGCCGGCTACCGCATCAAGCTTCGTTATCTGAATTTCGGCATCTCGCTGGTCGAAGCCCTTAAAATTTCCCGCGATCCGGAACTGCGCCGCCGCTTAATTGAAGTTGTGCAGTGGTCGCGAAATCCGGAAGTCCGAGCCGAAGCGATCACCACATTGGCGAGCTTCTACGACCCGTCGCACAAAAAATTCTTGAAGGAATCCCTGCTCGACAGCAAAGTCGGCATTCGTTTCGCGGCGATTGAGGCGCTGCAGGTGTGGGGCCAGCCCGACGCGCTGCCGCTCCTGCAGCAGACGATGGTTCGCGACTGGTCGCCCCTCATGCGCGTTTTTGCCGCACAGGCGGTTCTGTCGATGGGCGACCAAAGCGGGCTGGAGACGCTTTATAAAGGATTGGACCACGACAGCTGGCTTGTGCGTGCGATGTCCGCGCGTTATTTGGGCGACTACGGCAAGCCGGACGATTATCAAAAACTCGTCAGCTATCTCCGCCGTGAAAACAACCGCAATGATTACGTGGTCGCCGAGCTGTCCATTTCAGCGCTTAAGCTGATCTCGAAGAAAGGCGAAAAAGTTTCTTACTCGCCATTCACGCCGGGTTGGCGCGATAACGCCGAAGTGGCGTACACGATCGGCAAGGACAAAGTAATCGACATGGAACCGCTGGTTATCGTTCCGCCGCGCTTGCGCATTCCCAAGTCCTTGCAGATCGCCGCCGAGATCAACAACCAATTGCTGAACCTGATTAAAAATCGCCTGGAATCGCAATTGGACCCCATTCAACAGCAGGATCCCGTGCTGCAGGATTTGAACGCGATGGTCACGCCGGCAGGGTTTGCCCTTAAAATGCGGTATTCAGAAATCAGCTATCTTGTGATCGAAGGCCTGGCTGGAACGACCGACGGCGTATTGAAATCAGAATTGGAAAGGCTGGCGCGTGCGCAGCCGGACAAGCCGAATGGTGGAAATCCGCTGATCCGCGCCACCGCGATCGTCGCGCTGTCCTACGAACGCGACCCCTTTGTGCTGAATTTGATTCAAGAAGGGTTGACCGACAAAAACGCCATCGTCCGCTTTGGTTCGATGGAAGGGATTGAGGCCGGCCGCTTTACCGGGGCGTTGCCGTCGTTGTATGCGATCGCGACCGGCGACCCATCTCCGGCGTTGCGCATCTACGCGATGCAGGTGTTGGCCCGCTTCGGCGATCCGTCGGGCCGGCAAATGATGCTCACCCATTTGATCGATCCGGATTGGCCGTCGCGCGCGCTCACGTACTGGTTCTTGGGCCGCTATGGCGAACAGTCCGATTACGCGCTCATGATGGCGCGTCTTCCGGTGGAAGACAACCCGTTTGTTAAAGCGGAAATCGCGCTTGGCGCGTTAAGGCTGGCTCCGCTTGAATAAGAGTTTTTTCTCAACGGCGCTTTTTCTTCTCGCGGCATTGCCCGCGTGGGGCGCGTTTACGCCGGGCCGCTACGAGATTCAAGATTTGGGCGGCAACGCCGTCGGCACGCTGGCCGTCAGCGAAAAGAAAACGACCTACGACGAAAAACCGGCGACGCGCGTCGAGTGGCATTTTATTTACACCAAGCCCCCGTTCAAGTCCGTGGAAAAGCACGAAGCCATTTTTAACGAAAAAGGCCTCGTCGAGTTCCACAAAAGAATTGAAGGCGATGGGATGAATTCATCGGCAGAAGGGAAAATTATTAATGGCGCGCTGACAATTAAAATAGACAACAATGGCCAACGTTTTGCGCAAGCTATTGGACAGGGCGAGTATGAAATAACGGAATATGATTTGGAAAAATCAGGCAGCCCGTTTTTTGAAATGAAGTTGAAAGAGGCCAGGTCGGCGAAGGTTTTTTCGGGGCGGGAATTAGCGGTTTCGCGCGCGCGACGCAACATCAATGAAATTGGCCAGGCCGCCCGCGGCGAGAAACGCGTGCCCGCCCTAGTCGCCAACACCGCATTTTCACAGAGCGTGACAACTTCGTGGTTTGATCCCAAAACCCGCGTTTTGCTTAAGGAACGCTGGCCCGACCGCCAATTCGTGCGGACCGGCGACTAAGGATTCAGCAGCGCGACCGTCCAGCGGCCGCCTTTCTTCTCATACGCGAGCCGGTGATGCAGCCGGTAAGCGCCCCGCTTCCAAAACTCAATCCGGTTCGGCAGCACGCAAAACCCCGTCCAATACGGGGGCCGCGGAACGTTCTTTCCTTTGTATTTTTTTGCGAACTGCGCCGCGCGCTTGAGCAGCGCCGCGCGATTTTTCAGCGGGGAGGACTGCTGCGAAGCCCAGGCGCCAAGCTGGCTTTGACGCGGCCGGGTATTCCAATAGGCGTCGGCTTCTTTATCGCTCACGCGATGAACCCGTCCCTCAACGTTTACTTGCCGGTCGAGCGAATCAAAGAAAAAACACAGCGCGGCGCGCGGATTATCCGCCAATTGGCGTCCTTTGCGGCTGTTGGTGTTGGTGAAGAAGACAAAGCCCTGGTTGGAAACGCCTTTGAGAAGGACCGTGCGCGTGGAGGGTTGGCGGTTGGAGGACGCGGTGGCCAGTGTCATGGCGACGGGTTCTTGCCGATGCTGGCGCTGCGCTTGGCGAAGCAGGGAACGCATTTCGCCGATGGCTTTCCGGTAAAGCGTCATAACGGGCTCAGCCGTTTTTCTTCTCGAAATCCTTCATAAACAACACGAGTGATTTCACGCCTTGCGGGCTCATCGCGTTGTAGAGCGAGGCGCGCAGGCCGCCGACGGAGCGGTGGCCCTTGAGGCCGACCAATCCTTTCTTCTTCGCTTCGGCGACAAATTTTTCTTCGAGTGCCTCGTCGCCGCCCTTCAGGCGGAAAACAATGTTCATGTTCGAGCGGTCGCTTTTGGGGACGGGGCACGCATAAAAACCGGTCCGGTCAATCTCGGCGTAAAGCTGAGCCGCTTTGGCGGCGTTTTTCTTTTCCATGCCCGCAATACCGCCTTCTTTCTTCACCCACTCGGTCATGAGCGCGACTATGTAAATCGGGAACGTCGGCGGCGTGTTATAGAGAGATGGTTCTTTCAAATGGGTGCGGTACTGAAGAATCGCGGGCAAAGTTTTGCTCGCACGCTCTACCAAATCTTTGCGAATGATCACCAGCGTCACGCCGGCGGGCCCCAAATTTTTCTGCGCGCCGGCAAAAATAAGGCCGAAGCGCGAGACGTCTATTTTGCGTGACAAAATATCCGACGACATGTCCGCGACCAGTGGAATGTTTCCCGTCTCCGGGAACGACGCCCACTGCGTGCCTTCGATCGTGTTGTTGGAGCAAACGTGCACGTAGGCCGCGTCGGATGTGAGCGCAATTTCTTCTGGCCGCGGCAGGCGCGCGTATTTCTCACTCTCCGTGCTGGCGGCCAAGCGCAAAACGGAGATTTTGGCGATTTCTTCGGCGGCCTTTTTGCTCCAGGTGCCGGTGTTGATGAGGTCAACCGGTTTGCCGGGGCCGGCCAGGTTCATGGGGATCATCGCGAACTGCAAGCTCGCGCCGCCGCCCAAAAACAAAATCGAATAATCTTCGGTGATGCCGAGCAGCGAACGCAGGCCGTTTTCGGCGCGGGCAAGAATGGCCGTGAAATCTTTTTCACGGTGACTCATCTCCAGCACCGACATTCCGGCGGTGCCGTACGACACCAGTTCTTTCTGGGCCGTTTTGAGGACGGGCAGCGGGAGCGTCGACGGTCCCGCGTTGAAGTTAAAGACGCGCTGTTTCATGGGGCGAGATTATATATTAACGGCTGGTTGCCAAAGAAGGAAGGAACGTGCCTTTGCTTTCCAAGTCACGCCTTAAGGCTTCGAGACTTTTGGTGTTGGCCTTGCTGAGCTTGTAGCGGAGCACGAAGCCGAAATAGACGGGCAGCGGCTTGCGGCTGGAAAGTTCTTCGTAGAAGTGGATCTTGGTGCCTTTGCTGAGACGCTCGAAGCTCCACATGCGGCGGAAGCAAAATGTTTCGCCCAGGCCCGTGTATGCCCAGCGGCGCTCCGGTTCGAAAGTCACCACGCGGCCCATGATGTCTTCGGTAATGGTTCCGAACTGGATGCGCTGCAAAAGGGTGGCGCCCATATTGAGAAAGAGGGCATCGGAGGAGATCTTCGAGAAAACCAGCCCCGGCATCCAACGTTCGAAAAAGTTGTTATCGGTCGCGTAATGAAAGATCTCTTCAACGGGGCGGTTTATAAAAATTGATTTCTGAAATGTGATCATTCCGTCTTTCTCCTCAAGGCCGAGCCTCTTTTCCAGTACTTTGCGACAAAATTGCCACATTCGCTACTCTCCCTGGGCTTCGGGATGACTATGCACCGTGATAATTGATCCCGGATACTGCGTTTGCAGCCGGGTGATCAAGGCGTCGGTAAGCGCATGCGCCTCATTAAAATCCGTTATTTCACGCAGCCCTACGTGAAATTCAATGAACTTGGTGTCGCCCACGCGGCGCGTGCGCAGCTGGTGAAATCCCGCAATTCGTCGGTCGTGCGCGCGGATAATCTTAGCAATCTCGCCGAGAACGGGCTCGGGAAGCTGTTCGTCGAGCAGTTCCGCGATCGCGTTTCTGAGAATCCCCCGGACGCTCCATAAGACATATCCCACGACCAGCAAAGACGCCAGCGGATCCCAAAATAGTTGCCCGGTGAGATGGAACAAAACAAGCGAAATGATCACTCCCGCATGGCCCAGGAAATCAGAGGCATAGTGAAGGTACTCGTTGGCGATGACGGTGGAATGAGTGGCGTCGCGAGAGCGGCGCAAATTGCGCGCATGCCACCAATTAAGCACCAGCGACACGGCCATCACAAGGATTCCGGCACCGGCGTGCGTAACTGGTTTGGGGTTGAGGAACCGCAATAGGGTGCCCGTGGCGATACCGACAGCCACGACGCCGATAAACAAGGCCTGCACGAGCCCGGCCAGGCTTTCAATCTTTCCATGGCCGTACGGATGGTCTGCATCCGCGGGCTTCTCGGCTTTTTCAATGAACATGAAATTGGCCAGCGAGATGACGAAATCCATCAGCGAGTCGGCGGCGCTGGCCAGAACCGCCATGGATTGTCCTGTGGTACCGGCGGCCAGTTTCAGGATCGTGAGCGCCGCCGCGATCAACAGCGAGCGGAAGACGAGCGTCTTTTTTGCCCCCGCCGCGCTCATTTTTTCGAATCGTCCACGAGCCAGTAGCGCGCGATGATCTGCACGGCCGCAACGCCGTCCGTCCAATTTATTTTCTTGCCCTGGCGTTGGGTTCGACCGTGGTAAGAAATTGGAACCTCGACCACGCGCGCTTTGCGTTTGGCGATCTTGGCCGTCACTTCCGGCTCAAAGCCGAAACGGTTGGAGCGCAGCGGAATGCTCTTAAGCAGAGGCGCGCGGAACATTTTGTAGCAGGTTTCCATGTCGGTCAGTTTTAAACCGGTGAACAAATTGGACAATTGGGTGAGGAAGGCGTTGACCATCTGGTGCCACAGCGGCGAGTTGTGGCGCGAGGCGTCCAAATAGCGGGAGCCATAAACCACGTCGGCACGGTTTTCCAGAAGCGGCGCCAAGAGAAGCGGATAATCCTGCGGATCGTATTCCAAATCGGCGTCTTGGATGACGATGTAATCACCGGCCGCCTGTTCAATGCCGACGCGAATACAGGCCCCTTTGCCCTGGTTCTTGTCCTGGAAAATCAGCCGGCGAACCGCGCCGCTGGCGGGCGGGAGCAGCTTGGCGAGGATGTCGCGAGTCCCGTCGGTGGAGCCGTCATCGACGATAACGATTTCTTTGGGGACGTTCACGGCTTCAACGCGCGAAATAATATCCGCAACGGTGTTCGCTTCGTTGAACACGGGCATGATTACGGAGAGAAGAGGCTTCAAAGCTAGTAGCTTTCTCTTTCTTCTTCTGATTCGAAGGGTTTTTCGTCGTCGATGACGATGGGTTCGTCTTCCTCGTCCTCGTCTTCCAGGTCGATCGGGTCCAGCTTCGGCTCCTGGATCTTGCGGAGGATTTTTGGGTCGACGTCGTCTTTTTTCGTTTTCTTGGTTTTTTTGTTTTTAGCGGGCATAAAATTCCTGCGGCGATTCTATCAAGAAACTTTTACCAACTGCTTTCCAATGTTATCGCCTTTAAAAAGACCGAGGAACGCGCGCGGAGCGTTTTCCAGCCCGTTGGTTACCGTTTCACGGTAAGTGAGCTTCCCCGCTTTGAGCCAGAAGCGCAGGTCTTTCAAGCCTTCTTCGTAGCGCGGCTCATAATCGTGCACCAAAAAGCCTTCCATGCGCGCGCGGCTGACCAAAAGATAAGCGTTGGTCCGCGGGCCGACGGCCGGCGCATCCAAATTATAAAGGGAAATTTGCCCGCAGATGATAATCCGCGCTTTTAGATTGATGAGCGTGATCGCTGCGTCGGAAGTGGGCCCGCCGACATTATCGAAATACACATCAACCCCGTTCGGGCAGGCTTCTTTGAGCGCTTTGCGCAGGTTGCTTGTGGCCTTGTAATCGACAGCGGCGTCGAAACCGCATTCGCCGGTTAGAAAGTTTGTTTTTTCAGCGGAGCCGGCGATTCCGACCACGCGCGCGCCTTTGATCTTGGCGATTTGCCCGGCAATGGAGCCGACCGCGCCCGCCGCCCCGGAGATAAGGACGGTTTCGCCGGGTTTGGGGCGGCCGATATCGAGCAGCGCAAAATAAGCGGAGAGCCCGGTCATGCCGAGCACGCCGAGTGAGAGCGACAAGGGTTCGTCGGGAGGAAGTTTGCGCAGCGCGTTCCCCGGTGCGGCCGAATAATCCTGCCAGCCTAGGCGGCCGCAGACGGCGTCGCCCACCGTCAACGCTGGGCATTTCGATTCCACAACGCGCCCGGCAACGCCGCCGTCGAGCACCTGGCCGATTTCGTAAGGAGGCACGTAGGAGCGGACATTGCGCATGCGCGGCCGCATGTAGGGATCGACGGACAGATAAGCGGTTTGGACGAGAACCTCGCCGTCTTTAAGCGCGGGCAGGGGCGTTTCGACGAATTGGAAATTCTCCGGGCCGGGTTCGCCGGCGGGACGGCTCGCCAAGAGCCATTGGCGGTTAAGCATCGTCATCCTCGGACGCTTGAATCTTAAAGGCCTCGCGCAACGCGTGTTTAATGCGCCGGCGCGACGGAATGCCTTTGCCCAGGGCCTCGTCCACCCATTCACTCATGATTCGGGCGGAAACGGTCACGCTGCCGTTGGAACAAGCCAGGTCGTACGCGGCATGCTGCGCGTCGTAGCGCATTCCGTCCAAACGCCAGCCGCGAAAGATGCGCCGGCTGAGAACGAACGCGACAACTTCTTGAACCGCTTCAGGATTGGGGTGCACACCCCAAGGTTAGCACATCGTTTTTTAAAGCGATCCGAAGCGCGTCTCGAGCATTACTTGATAGCCGGATAGCCGGTAGGTTTGATTGCTGATGTCGCGCTCACCGTAACCGGCGACCACGCCGAGCGTTGTTTCCACGCGCTCGTTCCACGCATGCGCGTAGCCGAACGAGAGGCGGTTCATATAGACGTCGATGGCGGTTGAAAAATCGATGCTGCCGGAATCCAAGGCCGGCTCTTCATACGAATAGCCGGCGATTAATTCGTTATTGGCGGACAATTTACAGCGTCCGCCGAGGCGCACTTTATAGGTGTCCTTCCAGTCGAAGGTGTTCGGCAAATTCGGAAGAAAGGTGGCCGGATTGTCGTAGCGAATGTTGCTCACGAACCGGTGCCACAGCGTGCGGTTGTAATCCAACGTAAAGGTCCAGCGCTGGCTTGGCCGCAGTGCGGCGCCGACGCCCCATGTCGGAGGATGGCGCAGGTCATAGTGGAAACTGCTGCGTTGGTTCAGGACCAGCGGCAATGGAGCGGTGTAGTCGGACGACGCGTCGCCTTCCAAATCAACGTCGCTTCCGGTCCGGTACACGGCCCCGAGCGAGATTTTTTCCGTTGCCTCGTAGCGCACGCCGAACATCCCTTCCAGGCCAAAGCCGTCGCCGTCGATGTCATTAGAAAGCCGGTCCCCCGGGAGCTGGTAATTGTTTATTTTGATGTCGCTGATTAGGCGGCCATACAAGAGATTCAAGCCCACTCCACCCGAAAAACGATCGTTGAATTGGTACGCGCCGCTGAGATTCCAGGTGAGAATGGCGGCGGCGTTTTCCAGGTCGATCACCGTTTGGTTGGCGTTGGTGCCGATCGCGCTAAAATCGGCCCCCTGCAGCAAGGGAGTGTAGAAACCAAAGCCGATGCCGCCCTTTTCGCCGATGGGGAGCGTCGCACCGACCGCTCCCAAAATAAAATTCGAATGGAGTTCGTCTTTGGTAAAGATGGATCCAGCCAGTTTGTTCATTGAGTTGGGATCGCGCCCGAAGGCTTCCCCGGTAAAAATTTCGACGCCGATGTCGGAGCTGCGCTTGCGCGCGACATTCGCCGGGTTCCAATAAATTGCGGTCCAATCGTCGGCATCGGCAATCGCCGCGCCGCCGCGCGACACTTGGCGCGCCCCGACGCCTTCAAATTCGTACCCCGCTCCCCGTGCCGATGAAGCGAAAAGGGCAAGCAGCGCCGCAAAGGGCGCCATTCTTCTTATATAGATGATCACGTGCCTATGCTCCTTGTTTGATGGTCGTCGAAGCCGATTCCGCTTCGTAACGGGGCAGGCGAATCACCACGCGCGTTCCCTGCCCTTTTTCACTCGAAATGCGGACGTCGCCTTCATAGGTGTCCAAAATTTCCTTCACGATGCGCAGGCCCAGGCCGCCCCCGCTCTTTTTCGTGGTTGCGTTGCCCGCCCAAAGCGTTTCAATCATTTCCGGGGGTATGCCGTTGCCGGTATCGGCAATTTCGATGACCATTTGCGGCCCGTCCGGATAAACGCGGCACTTTATCGAACGCGTGTCGGCATTTTCGAGAGCTTCGACGGAATTCTTGAGCAGGTTGAAGAACACCTGCTGCAGCTCTTCCTTCGTGGCAAAAATATAATGCTGGCCGCGCGGCGTAAAATCGCGCAAAAAGCGCACGCGCTGGGCTCCCGGGTAAAAAGAAATCACCGACAAGACCGTTTCCAGCGTTTCCACGGGACACACCTCTCCCTTCTTCATTTCGCCCGGCTTGGCGTAAGCGATCAGCCGGTTGAGAAGCGCCGTGATGCGCTGCAATTCTTGAAGCATCATTTCGCAGTCCTGGTTTGATTCTTTGGTCAGCCTGTTTTCACGACGGATAACGTGGATAAACCCGCTGATCGCGCCGAGCGGCCCGCGCAAATCGTGAACGATCTTATGGACCGCGATGCCGAGCTGAGATGTCGCGTCCATTTTCGACATTTCCCGGCGCGCTTGCTCCTTGGCCTCGAGTTCCTGGCGCAGGCTCACGCGCAGGCCCTCGATGATTTTTTTATACGCCTCCCCGACAATCGTGAGAAAGATCACCACCGAGCCGCCGACCAGAAGCGTCCCAAAGGGGCTGGAGTAAATGCTTTGAGTGGAAATGTACGCGGGCTTGATGAAGCCGAAATATTCGCCGCCGACAACGGCAAAGTAAACGAGGAGGCAGGCCAGGTAGCTGGAAAAAAAATTGCTGTTGTTCGCGGAGTCAGACATGAGGATAAAGAAAAAAACAAAAATAAACGGCGACAAGATGCCGCCCGTGTAATGAATGCCGAAACCCAGCAGAATATGGTTGAAGATGCTCATCAACGCGTAGGGGATCGGACGGATAGGAAAAATTTTATTGAAAAAGGCGAAGAGGGCGAGATGGAAAAAACCGGAAATCAGGCCCACGATGGCCAGCGCGGGGTGGAACGGATTGTTGAAGTGATCAACGATCGCGTAGAAAAGAAAGGCGAGAATGCTTGATGCTAAGCACTGGTTACGCGTGATCGCCGGCCGGATGGGCGTGACCCGTTCGTTGAAGGAGAGGGGTGATGTCATCTGGATTTACTGCGGCGTGGGCTCCGTAAGCCGGCGCACCGCCAGGAAAATCGACACCGCCGCGGTCGGCGCAAAGAGGAAAAAATTGAAATCATCGATGGGCACAACGTCAATATTGATATGCATCGTCGCGTGATAGGCCCACCATCCGAACTTGAAGCCGATGAAGTTCCAGGCGAAACCCACCACGCTTAAAATGGCGATCGGAGTCGCCAAGCCCACGAGGTTTATCCGTTTGGCCACCCACGGCGCGAGGAATATCGAGCAGAGCGTGTTGTAGAGAATGATCTGGCTGATCACGTAGTACGGGCCGTGTTCGCGGGTTATGTAAGCCAGGGTCGCGAAGACGGCCGTGCCGATCAAGATAAACGCCCAATACACGGCGGCGTTTGTTTTTTCCGCCCACCGCGACCCCATCAGATAAAACAGGATGCAGAGCATTCCGCCAAGCGGATAAAAAAGAACTTCTTCGATCGGAAGGTGCGGAATGACTTCGAGGCCGAGTAGATATTTTTCACCAAACGTCCACCAGCCGTTGGAGCTGACGATCCAGCTCCATGTCCACCCGAGCACGCCGATAATAAGCGTCGACAGCCAAATTGCCTTCTTGTGCTGATCGCCGCCGACCCGTTTAAATAAGAAAAAAATCGGCCCCAAAAAGGCGATGAGGATCGAAATTAAATAGCTGAACTGGCTGGGAGCTAGCTTTTTATTTTCAGCGGGTTTGTTGTCCGGCATCAGCGGTTTCCCTCAAACGAACCTTGCCAGTAGCGCACAAACGTCGGCCCGATGAGCATAAGCAACGCGTAGCCGAACACCGCTTCGTACGGCATATTAATGAACGGCATCGTGCCCCAGTTCCAATTCAAAAGATCAAGCCGGTAATCCCACACGCCCATGACCATGCCGAATTTCTCCAGCGGAACGGCGATCGTCACGGCCGCCACGACATCGAAAATAAAAATTTTCTTGTCGTATGGTTCCACCTGGGGTTTTTTAAGAATTTTGGTGTACAGTTTTTCCGAAGCAAACACGACGAGCGCGAACATTTGTCCCCAGCCGAGAACGATCGACGGGGCGACGTCTTTATAGAAGGTGAAGCGGAAATGATAATTCCACAGCGGCTCGGTGGCGAATTCGATGAAGCAGCCGATCATTGTGCCGGCGATCATATCGCCCAGAACGTTGCGGTTGGCGAAGCGTTTAAACAAATACCACGTCAGCGGCAATTGAGCGTACGACCAGATTTCCATTAGAATTAATTTCATGGCTTGACCCCCTGTTTTTTAGCGATCCAGCTTTTAATGGTGTGAAAAATGCAGATGATAACCAGCGGCGAAAAAAGATAGTACAGAAGCGGCTCTTCGATGGGCACACCGAAGACCTTCGGCCCCAAAATACGCGCTTCGTTGTAGACCCAATGACCGCGGCTTAGCTGATAACTTTCCGCGGCCATGCACATCACTTCAAAAATAAGAACGGTCAGCCAGGCGGCGCGCCAGTTGACCTGGCCTTTGATGTGGCGATGGAGGATTTGCAGGAGGACGAGAAAGGGAATGAAAAGAATGGCCCACCAAGGAACCCACTTCCCCTTGGTGTACTCAAAACCTTTTGATGTTTCTCGTGCGCGCGGTTTTTCGTCGTTGCTAGGCATCGGGAGAGGGCCTTTTAATTAGCGAGTCGAGCGTCAAATAAAGCAGCAGAAGAAAAAATACGCCGCCGAACCAAAAGAAAAATTCCTCAATGGGAGCGCCCCACAGCCAAATGCCGAGCAGCGGGTCTTTCTCCTCGGAGAACGTCCAAATATCCAGCCACAAGTAAACGTATTCCATGGCGAAAGCAAGCGGAAGTAAAACGGCGGACGTCACCCAGAACGCTTTCTTGCTCAGCGCGTCGAGCCTGCGCCGCAAAAAAAAGCCCATCACTAGGATGGGCACCCAGAAATAGCAGATGGTTAGGAGAAAATAGCGTGGCACTAGTTCAACAGTTTGGCTATGGCCTCTCTGAATTCATCGGGAGCAGTCGGCTTCTGAAAAAAAGCGTCCGGCTTCAAGGCTTTGATCTCTTTAATATCGGCCGGGTCTTTGGCGCCGGTCACAACGACGATTTTCGTCTGTTTCAGCTTGTCGTCGGCGCGAATCAGCTTGATCATTTGGCGGCCGTCGATATCGTTCAGGAAGATATCGAGGATAATGATGTTCGGCAGGAATGATTGCGTCAGAAAGCCCGCTTCATAGCCAAAGGCGGTGCTTTTCATGGTCATTCCCGGGAGGTTGCCGAGAAGGCGCTCCATCGCGCGGCGTTCCAGGGCGTTGTCTTCCACAATCAAGATGCGCTTTACGGTCGTACTAATAAGAGTGAGCGGCAGGTTGTTTTTGCGCAGGAACAATTCGAGCTCGTTGCGGGAAATGCGGAAGTGGCCGCCCGGCGTGGTGGCCGCTTTGATGTGGCTATTTATGATGGCGCGAAAAATCGTGGTCGGACTGACGTTGCACATGTCCGCCACTTCTCCGGTCGTGTAGAAATTCTTATTCATTGGTCACTCCGCAATTTGAGGATATGGAAAGCTTGCAACGGTTGGAATATATGCTTTTTAAGGAATAGCCGCAAGCGTTGTTGCGGTGAAGATTTAATTGTATTTTCTCGTAAATCTCAGACGGAAAAAGGCGGTTTTTAACTCATGGATCAACCGGTTTATACGACTTTTCAAATCAGCCAATACTTGTCGGTCGACATAACAACAGTGATGTCCTGGATCGATGACGGGAAACTTTCGGCCTACAAGACGCCGGGCGGCCACCGCCGCGTGCCGCACCGCGATTTTATTGAGTTTTTAAACAAATATAAGATGCCGATCCCCGAAGGATTGACCGGGGGTACCCGTAAGGTTCTGGTGGTCGAGGACGAGCCTCAAATGTCGCGTCTTGTGGAACGAACCATCAAAAAAATTGATTCATCAATCGATATTCAAATCGCTTCGGACGGTTTTGAGGCGGGCCGCAAGCTGGAGAGCTATACGCCGGATCTGGTGGTTTTGGATATTAACCTCCCCGGCGTGGATGGGTTTAAGATCTGCAAAAACATCCGCGCGTCCGAAGACACCAAGAACATTAAAATCTTGGCGGTTAGCGGTGCGGTCGGTGATGAGAACAAGCGCAAAATTTTGTCGTGCGGAGCCGATGAGTTCATGGCCAAGCCGTTTGAAATTAATTCTTTTTCTGTCCTCATCAAGCGGCTTTTGAATTTGCGTTCTAAACCGTCGTAATTTTTAGGAGAGTTCAATAACGATGAACAGAATTAAGACAGCGATGTTATTGGCGGCGCTCACGGCGCTCGTCATGTGGCTCGGTCAAATGCTTGGCGGCCAAAACGGTCTCGTTTTTGCATTGGTCTTTGCGGCCATCATGAACGTGGGAGCTTATTGGTTCTCCGATAAGATCGTTTTGCGCATGTACCGCGCCCAGCCGGTCACTGAAAACGACGCGCCGGAGCTTTTTCGCACGGTGCAGAATTTGGCCACAAAGATGAACATGCCGATGCCCAAGGTGTACATCATCCCCGAAGAGGCGCCCAACGCTTTTGCCACGGGGCGCAACCCGCAGCACGCTGCGGTGGCGGCGACCGCCGGCATTATGCGCCTATTGAACCGCGAGGAATTGGAAGGCGTGCTCGGTCACGAATTGGGGCACGTGCAAAACCGCGACACCTTGATTTCGACGATCGCCGCGACGTTGGCCGGCGCACTCAGCCACTTGGCGAACATGGCCATGTGGGGCGCGATGCTGGGCGGCGGCCGCTCGCGCGACGACGACCGCGGCGGACATCCGTTCGTCTTTTTGATCGGCATGATCATCGCCCCGCTTGCGGCCGCGT
>CAZCJA010000011.1:0-9552 GCA_964499015.1 uncultured Elusimicrobia bacterium | reverse complement strand
GGCCGCGTTGATTCAAATGGCGATCTCGCGCGCCCGCGAATATGGCGCCGACGAAACCGGGGCGCATGTGACGGGCAATCCTCTGGCGCTGGCGAGCGCATTGAAGAAGATCGAAGGCTGGAAGCGCGAGATCCCCTTCTCGACCGGCTCTCCGTCCACGGCGCACATGTTCATTATTAATCCGTTTTCAGCGCAGGGCATGGCGCATTTGTTTAGCACGCATCCGCCGACCGCGGAGCGGGTAAAGCGGCTGGAAGAAATGGCCCTGCAGGGGACAGGTTTACGGTTTGAGTAAGTGTTCGAGCGAGCGCTCGAGCTGAGGGTATTTAAAAATATAGCCGGATTTTTGCAGTTGCGCGGGCACCACCCGTGCGCCTGTTAAAAGCAGTTCCTCCGCCATCTCTCCAAGCGCCAGCTTCGCCGCAAAGCCCGGCATCGGAAAAAGCGTCGGCCGCGATAAAGCAGCTCCCAATGCTTTTGTAAATTCTCCATTGGTCACCGGATGCGGGGCCGTCGCGTTCACCGGGCCGCGCACGCTTTCGGTTTTAAGCGCGTGCAAAATCGCGCCCACTTCGTCGTCCACGTCGATCCAACTCATGTACTGGTTTCCCGAACCGATTATCCCGCCCGCGCCCAGTTTAAACGGCAGCAGCATTTTCCCAAGCGCGCCGCCTTTTGGTGTCAACACGATGCCCGTGCGGATATAAACCACGCGAATTCCTTTCTTCGCCAATGGTTCTGCCGCCGCTTCCCATTCGGCGCACACGCCGGATAGGAAGGACCGTCCCGGCGCGCTCGATTCGTCAACGGTTTCGCTGCCGCGCGGGCCGTAATAGCCGATCGCGGACGCAGAGATAAATACGTTGGGCGGAGATTGAAGACGGCATACGGCGTCGGCGAGGAGCCGCGTGGCGTCGACGCGGCTGGAGCGGATGCGTTCCTTTTTGGCCGCGGTCCAGCGGCCTGCGGCGATGCTTTCGCCCGCTAAATGGATGATGGCGTCGAAGCCTTCGAGTCGGCCGGCATCAATGAACCCTTTTTCCGGGGCCCACATGTCCGGCCGCTTCAGCGCGGCAACGTCCCATCCGTCCGCGCGCAAATGCGGGGTTAATTCCCGGCCAAGGAGCCCGCTGGCCCCGGTGATTAAAACGCGTTTCATTCAAATCTCCTAACGACAGGATTAAAAAGAGAGTTCCACGTTTTTTTATAAAAACGGCGAAGCCAAACGCGCCAAACCGTCCCGAAATTTTATGGGCAACGGACGGGAATCCATTTCCTCAAGTGTGATCCGCCTGGCGGTGCTAATGCGCGCATCGATAATTTTATTCATCTTGCGCGCGAGCGCTTCGTCGTAACATTCGACGTCAAACTCAAAATTTAATCGGAGGCTGCGCGGGTCCATGTTGGTGGAGCCGAAGACCGTCCAGCCGCCGTCGACGGTCATCATCTTGCTGTGGTTAAAGGGCGGCGGTGTTCTCCACACGCGCACGCCGCGCTCAAGCACCTGCCACAGCATCGCTTGGCACGCCCATTTCACGAGCGCCAGATCCGTCGCGCTGGTCAGCACCACATCCACCTGAACGCCGCTCATCGCGGCCAGGTTAATCGCGGTCATCATTCCCGGATCAAGAATGAGATAAGGGGTGACGATGCGCACATTTTTTTGCGCGTGAGCCAGCGCGCCCAGAATGGTCCAACGGCTTTTTTCAAAATCCTCGTCGGGTCCGCTGGAGATGCCGCGCGCCAGCGCGTCGCCGGCATGCATCACTTTCGGAAACCAGATGGGGCCCTCCAGCCATTCGTCGGTCGTGAAGCACCAATCCAAGCGAAACGTTTCCTGCATCTGCGCGACCACGGGGCCTTTCAGCTCGTAATGAATGTCTTCCGTCAACCCGCGCGGCGTCGGTTTGCGCTCCACGCAGTGGCCTTCGTGAATGTTGATGCCGCCGGTGAAGCCGGTGTGTCCGTCGACCACCAAGATTTTCCGGTGGTTGCGCATGTTGAAGTAGGAAATCCGCCAGGGGGCGAACGTGGGCAGAAAATAGGCGACCGGAACGTTCTTGGCCTGCAGCCTCCGGTACACGCCGGGCCAGAAATAACCGGCCCCGACGTCATCAATCAGCACGCGCACGTGAACGCCGCGGTCCGCGGCGCGGATCAATGCGGCGATAAACAATTCACCGACGGAATCATGGTTGAAAATGTAGCTCGACAAGGCGATCGAGTGTTTGGCCTCATCGATGGCTTTCAGCATGGCGGGATACGCTTCTTCGCCGTTGATCAGGGGCCTCACCGCGTTGCCTGGCAAAAGGGGCCGCTGGACCGCGCCTTCGACGAGGCGCGCAAGTGCTTGTAAATGCGGGCTTTCGATGCGTTTGGGCGAGGCTTCGCGCGTGCCGTGGGGCGGGCCGACCGCGCGCATCCGGGCGCGCCGGCGCAAGCGGATGGCCTTGCGTTCAATGCGGTTAATGCCGAAAAAATAATAAAGGATGCTGCCGAGAAACGGAAAGAGCCACAAGGCCAAGACCCACGCCACAGCGGCGCGCGGATCGCGCCGGCGTAAAATGGCGTGGCAGGACGCGGTAATGGCCAGCAAAATGGCGACGGCGGCGAAGATCTTGCCCAACATCGGCCAGATATATAACATTCGGCCCTCATTGTCCCTGGAACCTTCCGAGCAGATCGAGGATCCGCAACACAATGGCGTGGTGTAACAAGGGGACGATGCACCATGTCATTATTTCAGGAGTTGCGTTGTGAGCCAATTACCGGATCTTGTCGAACTTTCACCAAAAAAATTTCTGAGCGGCTGTTTCATCGCCTCGATCGTTATCTATTTGATCGGTCGAATTCAGCCATTGCCCCCAATGCTGGTGGCAGTCGAAGTCATGCTCACAATCCTGGCCCTCTTCGTCCTGGGCTCGATCCGCTACCGCCTCGATAAAAACGCGTTGACCTACGGCGCGGTCATGATCATCATCGCGACGTTCTGGCAGCGGTGGTGGCAAACCTCCGGGTTGCGCGCTCAAATTGAAACGGAAGGCGCGCCGGCCCTCTGGCATTTCATTCATCACAACTTCCTTACGTTGCACGGGCTGGAACGTGCGATCCACGCCGATACGATGCTCTTCATTTTGGGACTCACGTTTTTCGTCGCGGTGATCGCCCAGACCCGCATTTTGGAATCCATGAGCTTTGCCGTCCTGCGCCGCAACAAAGGGGACGTGGTCCCCACCATTGCTACGCTCACCGCCATTGTCGCCTTCTCATCCGGCATACTTGACGGCGTTTCAATGATTGGCCTGCTTATCCGCACAATGGTGATTATATTGATGCTGGCCAAAGCCAAGGACGACGCGGTTATTTACGCGGTGATCGTTTCCACGCTGATCACGACGGTTTGCGGCATGTGGCTTGCCTACGGAGAACCGCCGAACTTGATCATGAAAGCCAATCTGCATCCGCATTTGGATAACGCGTTCTTCATCAAATACTGCGCGCCGGCGGCAATCGGCAGCTATTTCATCGTGTTATGGAACGTGCGCAAGCGCCTGGCCGGGCGGCGCGTCGATCTGGCGGGGTTGGACGTTATGGATCTGCATATCGCCGACGTGCGCTTTTTGCAGGCAGCCAAGCACGGCAAAGTTTACACGCCGGTCGAATTTCTTGAAGAGAATAAAGAGCAGGTGGGCGCTCATTATGAACCGGTGCGAAACCGCCTGCACAAGGGCGAGCCGCTTGGCCGGGCTCTAATTGCCGAAAAAGTGCCGGAAAAAACGACCAAGGACTTCTTGGGCGCGTTCATTTCCGAAAATCTGGCCGACGCCCTTTACGATCATTACAAACATCTGGCTCAAGGCGGTCACGAAACAAAAACGACCACGGAAAAAATTACGCGCGCTCTCACGACGGCGCAAAAGCAGCGTTCCCGGGCGCAGTTGATCGGCGCGCTTTCTTTCATTCCATTCATTGGGCTTCTGATCGGCCACGCGATCAATCACTCTCTTTCGCTCTTCTGGGCGTCGTTCGCCGGTTTTGCGGTGGCGTTCTACGGCATTTACGATCACCCGAAGATGCGGAAGCTTGCGCTGCATGACGGCAAGCACGAATACATGGAATATCTGTTTCTGTTTCCGTTGTTTTTTTCAATCACACTGCTGCAGAAAACGGGATTCTTTAATCAGCTGTCGGATTTGTTGTATGCGGGCATCGATAAACTTGGCGTGGCTCATATGGCCTATCTACAATACATCGGCGCGTGTTTTTTATCGGCCCTGCTTGATAACAACGTGGTCGCTGATTTTGCCGGTCGCGCGCTGCATGGCTTGGAAATTTCGGTCTTGCATCTGTTCGCGATGGCGCAGATTGCCGGTTACGCGGTGGGCGGGTGCTGGACGCACGTCGGGTCGGCTCAATCGGTGGTCGCTTATTCGTTTGTGCAGAAGGAAGTCGACGCGCGCTACACGCCGCTACAATGGATAAAAGCGATGACGCCGCCGATTCTGCAAATTTTTATTCTCATGATGGTGCTGGTGTACGGCGAGGCCTTGCTGCTCAAATATTTACACTAAGGTTCGCGCGAATAGCTGATTTTGTTCACCACTGGCAGTCCGGCCGCGCGCCACATGTCGAGAACCGCGTAGTTCGGTTGATCGAGGGCTCCTTGATAGCCAAACACGCGGAAGTTAAAACGGTTGGGAATTAAAAACCAGAAAGCCCGCCGGCCGAGATCGCCGGAATCAATAAGCAAGGTGTTTTCATCGTCGATCAGGCCCTGGTTCTGCAGCGAATCTTTGACTGTTCCCATTAGCGCCGCATCCATCGCTTTGCCTTCCCAAACCCGTCCCGCCCCGAGCATTCGTCCGTAAGAGTACAGTTGTTCGAATTGCGTCAGCGCCGTTTCCGGCCGCATTTCGCTCAGGATCGCGCGATTCACGGAGGCATAAATCCCAATCAATATAATCACGGCCGCCAGTCCGCCGCGCGCCGCGCCGCTTTCCCGCACACGCTCTAGCAGCGCGCGCGTAAAAGAGGCCAGTAAAAAGGCGGCGCCGATCACCGCAAAAAACACGAGACGCTCTTCGCGCTTGGAAAAAAGAACCACGCTGCCGGCGGCGATCCACAAGAGCGCAAACAAAAGAGTGCGGTCGGTGTGGTCCCGTTTCCACAACAGCGCCAAAAGCAGAATGCCGTAGAGAGATATCGCGGCGATGAAGATCGCGTTTGATCCGAAAATCCGGGCGATTATCAGCGCGGCCGCGCAGGCATACGGCACGAACGGCGCCGGAAATTTTTTGCGCAAAAGAACAATCGCCGCGCCGGCCCAAAAAACAAACGAGTAAAGGAAAAATAGGCCGTGCTGGCGGAGCGTCTGCTCGTGGAAAAGAGCGAGAAAATTATTCACCCACAACGCGCGTCCGAGGGCAACTCCTTTATCCCCCGCGGGCAAAGCTTCCAGGGGTCCGCCGTTGGTTAGAACAGAAAGGCGGAACCATAAAAATATCGCCGTGACGGCGGCGTAAACTCCCAATTCGACGAACACCGGTTTTTTAAGGCGTCGCCAGGAGAAATTGTTCTGATGCAGGTGGACCAGCGCCGCAAACGCCGCAAAGACAACCGAAAATTCTTTGATGAAAAACGACACGACAAGCAGCGGGACATTGATCAACAGGCGCGCGGAGACGGAACGAACGGAGACAAGGGTGATCAGCATCAACAGTAGCGGAATGCCCGCCAACGCATCGCCGCGATGAGTAATGTAGGCGCCCTGATATGCCATTTGCGGGGTCACCAGAAAAATCGCGGCGGTGAGCGCGGCCGCGAGCCGATCCTTCAGCAGAAGGTCGAAAAAGACAAAAAGCAGCGCGGCAAATAAGGCCAGCAGGAAGATGGAATCGAAATGATAGCCGAACGGATTACGGCCCCAGAGCGCGTCGTCGATCGCGTAGCTCAACTGCCAAAGCGGGCGGTAATGCGTTGAGCTAAGGTGATAGGTGGCTTTGGTAAAAATGTCGAGGGCGTCCTGCGCCGTATACGTCAGGCAAAACCACGGTTCCTCGCCGGCATTGTAGCCGTACCAGAGAGCGCTCGAGTACCAAAGCATTCCGCCGAAAAAGACCGACAGTGCAATAAGCGTGCGAGAGAGGGCCGAGCGTTTAATGAGCGTTGTCATTGAAAAAACCTGCCGAACTAGGATTCGAACCTAGACGAGCAGATTCAGAGTCTGCCATCCTACCGTTAGATGATTCGGCAATTGGGTTAAACGGGGTCCGGGGGGATTATAGAACAAATCACTTGCTGCGTCTGATCAGCCACTGCCAAACGGTGAGTAGCACGCTTAAGTCGTTAAACACAATGTCTCCTATTATTACGCGGCGGGTTTCGGAAAGAGTAAGGGAATGAGGCAAATTTTCAAGAGAAAGTTTATTTTGGTAGCTTCCATCTAATGGCCAAGAACGCAAAAAAATGGATGGGCTACGCGGTTTTGATGACTGTGCTGGGTGGCGCGCTATTGGGCGCGGCGCTGGTGCGCGGCGTTTTGCGCGATTTGCCCGACGTTGGTTCGCTGGAGCAGTATGTTCCCCCCTTGGTCACCAATGTCACCGACACCAACGGCCAGCCGGTGGGCGAGTTCTTCACCGAACGCCGCACCAACGTCCCGCTAACGGAGATTCCGGTCGATTTGCGCAAGGCGGTGATGGCGATCGAGGACACCGAGTTCTACGATCATTGGGGCGTGAACCCGCGCGCCATCATGCGCGCCATGGTCGCGAACCTTATCGCCGGGCGCGTGGTCCAAGGCGGCTCCACGCTCACCCAGCAGCTCGCCAAAACGATCTTTCTCACCCGTGAGAAAACGTTCGACCGAAAATTTAAAGAACTCCTGCTCACCCTGCAGATTGAAAACCGCTATTCCAAAGACGAAATCCTTCAGCTTTATCTCAACCAGATTTATTTTGGCGCCGGCGCTTATGGCGTGGAGGGCGCGGCGCGCTGGTACTTCGGCAAGCGCGCCCCGGGCCTCAATTTGGCGGAAAGCGCGCTCTTGGCGGGGCTGGTGCGCTCGCCGAACCGCTATTCGCCGGTGACCGACGCGGAACGCGCTAAAGACCGGCGCGCGACGGTTTTGCGCCGTATGCGCGACCTCAATTTCATCACGGAAGCGGAAGAGAAAGAAGCCAACGAAGAGCCGATTTCCAACGTGGCCTTGGGCCGCAAGGAAAAAGAGGCCCACTATTTCCTGGAAGAGGTGAAAATGGCGCTCGCGCCGAAATACGGCGAAGAGCGCTTGGAGCAGGGCGGTTTGCAAATTCGCACGACGGTCGACATTAAATACCAGCGCGCCGCCGAAAAATTCCTGGAAGAGCACTTGGCTAAGTTCGATCTTACCTACGGCACGGCCACGCTCAAGGAATACAACGACAACCTGCTTAAAAGCACCACGGATCAGGCCGCCTTGGCAAGCTTGGTTTTATCCACGACGCCGCCGACGATTCAGGGCGCGCTGATCATGATGGACGTGCACACCGGCGCGATCCGCGCGATGGTGGGCGGCCGCGACTTCAAAACGTCCCAGTTCAACCGCGCGCGGCAAGCAAAACGCCAGCCGGGCTCTTCGTTTAAGCCCTTCATCTACGGGGCGGCGATGGAAGGCAATTTCACCGCGGCCACCGTGGTCGATGATTATCCGCTGGTGTACATCGACCTGGAGTCGGACCCCACGCTGCTGGCCGAAGCGACCACCTACGCGCTGATCCACGCGGCGATTTTGGACAATTTGCAGATGACCGATTCGGACTTGGCGGCGATGAAAGAAGACGAACGCAAAGAGACGCTTAAAAAATTCTGGCGCCCGCAGAACTTCGACGGAAAATTCATGGGCCCGCTCACCTTGCGCCGTGGTCTGCAGATGTCGCGCAACCTAATCTCCATCCGCATCATCGATTCCATCGGGCCGCGCGCCGTGGTGCGTTTTGCCAAAGCGGCCGGCATTAAAAGCTGGATGAACCCGGTGCTGTCGCTGGCGCTCGGCACGTCCGTCGTCAGTCTGGAAGAACTGACCAGCGCCTACGGCACGCTCGCCTCCGGCGGCCTGCACGCCGAGCCCTACATGGTGGAGCGCGTGTCCGATCGCCGCGGCAATATTTTGGAAGAGACCGCGCCCAAAGTAGAGTCGCGCATGAGCCCGCAAAGCGCGTTTTTGATTACGAGCCTGATGAAAGGCGTGGTCGACCGTGGAACCGGCTATTACGCGCGCCGCTTGGGCCGCCCGCTGGCCGGAAAAACCGGCACAACGCAGGACCAGCGCGATTTGTTGTTTATCGGGTTTTCGCCGGACATTGTGTGCGGAGTGTGGATCGGCTACGACGATTTCCGTCCGCTGAAGAAAGGCCTGACCGCCTCGGCGATCGCGGTGCCGCTGTGGACGGACGTGATGCGCGAAGTGTTCCGCGGCCAGCCTCCGCGCGATTTCACGGTTCCGGGAAAAATAGAGTTTGCCAAG
Source organism: uncultured Elusimicrobia bacterium (assembly GCA_964499015.1). Classification (GTDB taxonomy): domain Bacteria; phylum Elusimicrobiota; class Elusimicrobia; order F11; family F11; genus CAZCJA01. The sequence goes on along the minus strand of CAZCJA010000011.1, from coordinate 1,049 downwards.
ATCGACGCCGATACGGGATATCTGGCGCTGCCGACGTGTCCGAAAGTGATTTTAGAATCGTTCAGGGAAGGAACGGTGCCGAGCGAATTCTGCCCGTACGAGCATATTGCCGGCGAGACACCGGATAAAGTCGACACCGAATAACGTTATTTCGTAGCGGAAACGTTTAAGTCTTTGATCAGGCCGTTGTTCAGGCCGTAAATCCAGCCATGCACTTCGAGCTCCTGGCCGTTGTCCCACGCGTTCTGCACAATCGTCGTTTCGCAGACGTTGGCCACTTGTTCAATCACGTTTAGCTCGCACAGGCGTTCAAGCCGCGCTTTTTTGTCCATAATCGTTTTTAGCTCGCTGTCGTATTGAACCATCACGTCTTGAATATGCCGCAGCCAGTTGTCGATGAGCCCGAGTTTGCTGTTGTCCAGGGCCGCCGCGACGCCTCCGCAACCGTAGTGACCGCAGACGATCACGTGCTTCACTTTTAATACTTCGACCGCATACTGCAGGACCGAAAGGCAATTCAAATCGGTGTGCACAACCACATTGGCCACGTTGCGATGCACGAACAGCTCGCCGGGCAATAGGCCGACGATCTCGTTGGCCGGCACGCGGCTGTCCGCGCAGCCGATCCACAAATACGACGGCGATTGCTGGAGCGATAGTTTTTTAAAGAAAGACGGATCGCTTTTGGTGATCGATTCCGCCCATTTCTTGTTGTTGCCGATAAGTTCGTTGATGGACATTACGACTTGGTCGCTTCGGCCTGGACATAGTCGCGGTTCATGCGCGCGATGGCGTCGATGGAAATTTCTTTGGGACAGGCCGACTGGCATTCGCCGATGTTGGTGCAGCCGCCGAAGCCTTCCTTGTCCATTTGATCCACCATTCCGCGGGCGCGCGCGGAGCGTTCGGGCTGCCCTTGCGGCAATATACCCAGATGCGTGATCTTGGCCGCTGTGAAAAGCATAGCGGAGGCGTTGGGGCAGGCGGCCACGCACGCGCCGCAGCCGATGCAGGCCGCGTTGTCCATGGCCGTGTCGGCGGCGGTCTTC
>CAZCJA010000010.1:0-40459 GCA_964499015.1 uncultured Elusimicrobia bacterium | reverse complement strand
GGCTGAAAACACGCCCGCCCAGGAAATAGCGTTGAAAATGAAGGCTTTTTGCTACACTTCTCAGGAATGAAACGCGAACAAACCGTTACCGTTGGCCTCAAACTTCAAACCACCACCGCCCGTCAGTTTTCATCTTCCATGGATGAATTGCGCCGCCTCGTCGACACCGCCGGCGGCGAGGTCGTCAAAGAGTTCAGCCAAGTCCGTGACAAATACGATCCGGCTACGCTCCTTGGAAAGGGCAAAATCGCCGAAATCGCGGCCGAAATTAAGACGTTGGGCGTTAAAACCGTCATTTTTGATGAAAACCTCTCGCCGGCCCAGCAAACCAATATTGAAGAAATCACCAACGCCAAAGTCATCGACCGAACGCGCCTGATTCTCGACATCTTCGCCCAACGCGCCCGCACCCGCGAAGGCCAGCTGCAAGTGGAACTTGCGCAAATGAACTACATGGTGCCGCGCATCAGCGGTTCCTGGCGCGGCTATTCCCAGCAGAGCGGCGGAATCGGCACGCGCGGCCCGGGCGAGCGAAAAATCGAAGTGGAGCGCCGCTACGCGCGCGAACGCATCAAACGCCTGCAAACCGAGATTGATGAACTTAAAAACCACCGCGACCAGCGCCGCGAGAGCCGCAAAGATGTGCCGCTGCCGCAAATTTCCTTGATTGGCTACACCAATGTGGGTAAATCCACGCTGCTCAATACCCTCGTCGAAGAAACGGCGGTGTATGCCGACGACAAACTTTTTGCGACGCTCGACCCGACCACACGCCGCGTGAAGCTTCCCAGCGGCCGCACCGTCTTGTTCACCGACACCGTCGGTTTCATTCAGAAATTGCCCACGTCATTAATTGCGGCGTTCCGTTCAACCCTGGAAGAAGCGAAAGAAGCGACCCTGCTGGTCCATTTGGTCGACGCCTCCGCGCCCGACCGCAAAGAGCAGGAAAAAACCGTTTTGGACACCATCAAAGAATTAAAGGCCGACAAAATTCCCATGTTCACCGTGTACAACAAAATGGACGCGGCCCCGGTAAAAACAAAAACCGGCAATGGAATTTATGCGATCTCCGGCAAATCGGGGGAGGGCGTGCCGGAAATGCTGGCCGCCATCGAAAAAAAATTGGACGAGCTTTTGGTTGAAGTGACTTTCGTGTTGCCGTATCATCAACGCCAGTTGCTTTCTATTATTTACAACACGGGCCATGTGCTTTCGGAAAAAAGCGACGGCAAAGGCACCACCTTGCACGTGCGCATAGACCCGGGCAACTGGAAACGACTGTCTCACTTGTTAAAAAAGGATTCATGAGCGTGATGACGCTGGCCAATAAGATTACAGTCCTACGGATCATTTCGATCCCGATTATCGTGGTACTTTTGCTGACAAACCATCGCCACACGGCGATCGGGTTCCTTATCTTTTCGTTCCTGACCGACGCGCTCGACGGCTGGATCGCGCGCCGCCGCGGCGAACAAACCAAGCTCGGCGCGTTCCTCGACCCGATGGCCGACAAGCTTCTCTTGTCCTCCTTATTCTTAACGCTGACGTTTATGCGGGGCGTGCCGATCTGGATTTTCGTGGTGGTGTTTTCGCGCGACCTGTTGATCGTGCTTGGCTGGTCGGTGATTTACATTCTCACCCGCTCGTTTAAAATCACGCCGCGGCCGCTGGGAAAACTCACAACCAGCGTGCAGATGCTTGCTGCGTTTTTGGTCATCGTGAAAGCCAACACCTACGCTCAATTCATTTCGCTGTGGGCGGTGGTCATCATCACGGCCATTTCCACGATCGATTATGTGATCGTCGGCGAGAAGCTGCTGGGAGAATGGGAATCGTGATGCCTCGTCTTCTTTGCGTCGTTCTGGCCTACTTTATCGGAGCGGTTCCGTTCGGCTATCTGCTCGTTAAAGTCTTCTATAAAACCGACATTCGTCAACACGGATCGGGCAATCCCGGCGCGACCAACGTGTGGCGCGTATTCGGCAAAAAGCCCGGCGCGGTCACGCTGGCGCTCGACATTTTGAAGGGCGTTCTGCCGGTCCTGATCGCGCGCGCGCTTTTCCCGTATGAAGCGGCCCTGCCGGTTTGGTGCGGCTTAGCGGCCATCATCGGCCACAACTGGAGTATTTTCCTGCACGGCAAAGGCGGCAAAGGCGTGGCCACGTCCATCGGCGTTTTTCTGGCGCTGATTCCGCTGCCCTCTCTTATTGCCATCGCCGTCTTTCTCATCGTTTTCTTTTTCAGCGGCCACGTGTCGACCGGCTCCATGGCCGGCGCGGTGGGCCTCATGACAGGAACGTTTATTTTTCCGACAGCGTCCGTTTTGCGCATCGTGGTTCTCATCGCCGGCGCGATGGTTTTAATTAAACACGTGCCGAACATGAAGCGCCTCGCCGCCGGCACCGAACCCAAGGTGAAATTCCGATGAGCGCCGTTGCGCACGAAAAAATCGCCGTTTTGGGAGGCGGAACGTGGGGCGCGACGCTAGCGGCCCATCTGAGCAACGCCGGCCACGACATCAGCGTGTGGGAATTTGTTCCGGACGTGGCCGATTTTTTAAAGAAGAACCGCCACCTAAAAACCCTGCCCGATTTAAAATTGCCGGCCTCGGTTCTCGTCACCAACTCATTGAAAGAAGCGTTAACCGGACGGAAAGTCGTTTTGTGCGTGACGCCGTCGCACACGGTGCGCGCAACTTTTGAAAACGCGGTCAAATCCGGCGGCTTGGAAGACGGTTCTCTGGTCATTTGCGCGAGCAAAGGTCTTGAGAATGAAACCAATTTGCGCATGAGCGAGGTTATTTCAAACGTGTTCACAAAAGCGGGGGATATTGTTACTCTTTCGGGGCCCAGTCACGCCGAAGAGGTGGCCCTGGGCCAGCCGGTCGCCCTGGTAGCGGCCAGTTCGTCAACACCGGCCGCCAAACGCGTGAGCGACATTTTTAACACCGAACGGTTTCGGGTTTACACGAGTTCGGACCAAGTTGGAGCGGAATTGGGCGGCGCGATGAAGAACGTTTATGCGGTCGCCAGCGGCATCGTGGACGGGTTGTCCTTGGGGGACAACACAAAAGCGGCGCTGATGACCCGGGGACTCTTGGAAATGACGCGTCTCGGAAACGCGTTCGGCGCCAAAACGGTCACATTTTTCGGACTCACGGGCTTGGGCGACATGATCGTCACCTGCGGCTCGAAGCACTCGCGGAACAGAAAACTGGGCGAAATGATCGGCCAAGGCAAGACACTGAAAGACGCGCTTGGCCAGATGACAATGGTGGCCGAAGGCGTTAACGCGCTGAAATCGGCGGCGGACTTGGCGGCAAAAAAGAAAATCGACGTGCCGATCGTGAGTGAAATGAGCCGGATCCTTTTTGAAAACAAACCGCCGAAGCAGTCCATCAAAGACTTGATGGCGCGGCAGGCGGGAGTGGAAATGGAAGGAGTCACCTTATGAACAAAGGCAGCATGGTTGAAGGCGTGTCAAAACTGACGGGATCGCGGGTGGAAGCCCAGCGCATCGTCGATTACTTGTTTCAGTCCATGCGCGACGCCCTCCGAAAAGGCGAAAAAGTCGTGGTCCAGGGATTCGGCAGTTTCCACGTGGTCATGAGAAAAGCGAAGAAGGGACGCAACATAAAGACGGGGCAGGAAGTGCTCATTCCTTCACGCCCGGCGATCAAGTTCCGGAAGGGAAAAGATTTTCTTTGATGCCCCAATTGCGAGGTGACACGCGATGACCATTCCGCAAAAACACTTCTACACGATCGGTGACGTCTGCAGCCTAACGGGAACAAAGCCGCATGTTCTCCGCTATTGGGAATCCAAATTTAAATTGCTCCGCCCGGCCCGCCGCTATTCCGGGCACCGCAAATTCACTCCTGAAGACATTGATCTCATCAACCGCATCCGCTATTTGATCGTCGAACGCAAATTCACGCTCACCGGCGCGAAGAAGGAAATTCAGAAACAGATGGGGACGAAGAACTCTTTGCGCGCCATCACCGCGGCGCCGTCGCCCGAAACGATGGCGCTCCTGCGCGACCTGCAGAAGGACATCGACGATTGTTTGGCGCTTGTGAAGCCGCAAAAAAGCGCTCTCCCCGCGCGACAGCAGGAACTTCTTCAGATCTAAAAGCCTCACCGCCCGATACAAACGCTCAACCCGCCAAATCCATAATTCGCATTATGACGACGGTCATACAGCGAATTACTCCAGTGTGTTACCCTTTCCTCACGATCGTTCGGGAGGATAAATTATGATGGGACTGAAAAAAATTCTTGTTCCAATCGATTTTTCAAAAGAAGCGAAACTTGCGCTGGAATGGGCGATCAAACTTGGCCGCGAAGAAAACAGCGCCACATTATGCCTGCTGCATGTCATGCCGCCGGTGCCGATCACCGAACGCGAATACGAGACGACCGAAATCGTCCGTTTGGAATGGGAGAACGCGAAGAAGCAGCTGGAAGAATGGCGGCGAAAAATCCAACCGCCCTTATCGTCCATCACCATCGTTTGGAAAGGAAACCCCGCCCAAAAAATCTCCGAGGTTTGCCAGCAGGAGAACATCGACCTCGTGGTCATGACCACGCAAGCGCGCCATGGCTTGTCCCGCATGGCTCATCCGAATTTGAGCGAAAAGATCGTAAGAACCGTCTCGTGTCCGGTTTTGGTTCTACATCTTAACAAGGAGCTCAGTCATGATGAGCTGCGAACGCCTTCTCATTCCGGTTGATTTTTCGGCCGAAGCCGCGCTAGCGATGGAGTGGGCGGTTAAACTCGCCGAAGAGGGGAATGCGCCTCTGATTTACTTGCTCCATGTTTTGCCTTTTGCCGATTCAGCCTATCAGCTTCGCTGGACGGAAGATCTTGTCGGAATGCGCAGCGACGTCGCGGAACGAAATCTCACGATGTGGCAGGAAAAACTTCCCAAGGACATCCCGTCCATCGCGCTTCTGCGCAAGGGAGCTGTCGCGGAAGAGATTTCGCGGTTCTGCAAAGAGAAGGCGATCGATCTGGTTATTCTAAGCACTCACGAGCGCCGCAATCATTCGCGCGCGCAGCGGCCCACCGTTTGCGAAGAAACGGTGCGTCTCGCGGGATGCCCGGTTCTGGTTCTACATTTAAATAAGAAAACGGCAGCGTTGGCTGCACTTCGTTAACGGAAGGAGGAACGAGTATGGACCGGCAAATGAAAGTACTGATCGGCTACGACGGGTCCAACACGGCGGAACGGGTCATCGAAGATCTCAAATGGGCCGGCTTGCCCGACACCGTTCAAGCGATCGTTTTCTCGGCGGCGGATGCATTCATGCCCCCGGCTCCCGCCGCGTCCACGCCGCCCGTGCTGAAAACAGCCATCGAAAATTCGCGGGATAAAGCGCAGGAAATGCTGCGCTTCGCCCAGTCGCTTTCCGAACACGGCGCGCAGCAGGTAAAAAAAGCGTTTCCGAAGTGGGATGTTTCACCCGCCTCATGCGCCGATACGCCCGCATGGGCGCTGATAAAAAAGGCGGAGGAATGGAAGGCCGACTTGATTGCCGTCGGCGCCCACGGCCATTCTCCGATAGGGCGCTTTCTCGGCAGCGTGTCGCAGATGGTCGCTCTGCACGCCTCGCAATCGGTCCGCATCGCGCGGCCGCGCCACAACCCGCACACCAAAAGGCTGCGCGTCCTTGTGGGCATCGACGCCTCTGCGGGCGCGCAAGCCACAATCGATATGGTTACAAAACGGTCCTGGGGACCGCACACAGAAGTGTTTTTGATGTCCGTGGTGGAACCCAAAATGTCGGCCTTGATGCGCATGGTAACGCCGTCGGAAGTCCGCTGGGTTCTCGAGCACGCGGACGACGAGCGCACCACCCTCGGCCGCATTTTAGAGTCGTATGCCCGCGGGCTGCGCGATAAAGGCGTCAGCGTCACGTATCGCGTCGAAACGGGGGACCCGAAACAACTCCTCGTCAATTACGCTGAAACATGGGAGGCCGATTCCATCTTCATCGGGGCGCGCGGACTTGGCAACGTCAAGCGCTTCATGATCGGCGGCGTGTCGGCGGCCGTGTCCACGCGCGCAAAATGCAGCGTGGAAATCATCCGGCACGATTAAAGATCAGAGGGAGGACGGTATGACAAAGATTGAGCTGACGGCGGAAGAACGGACGATGCTGGCGGGAATATTGGAGTACGACTTAAAAGAACTCATCAACGAGATTTCCAACACGGAGAATTGGGAATATAAAAGAGGATTGAAGAGCAAAGAGGAGTTCATAAAAAAACTCCTGGGACTATTGAACAAAGGGACCTAGCAGACCCAAATTATTTCAGCCCAAACGCCATTCGCATAACGAACGGCGCGCCAAAGATAATCAGAGCGATGGCGACAAGCGTGATCGGAATGCCGGCCCTGAGCATGTCCTTCACCGATATGGCTTTCGTGGAAAAAGCCAGCGCGTTGGGCGGGGAAGAAATCGGCAGCGGTATATCAAAGGAACACGCCAACGCCACGGCCACAACGAATAGAACCGGATTTGCACCCGGCATACTCGCGACGATGGGAATCAAAAGATTGGCGGCGGCCGTGTTACTCATGAACGTGGACAGCGCCATGGCCAATAGACACAATCCCGCCAGGAGAACAAAACCTTCTCCCGCAAAGAGAGGGGAACCCACCAGCCACGTTGTCAGGCCCGTCACCTCCATGCCTTCGCCCAAAGCGAGGCCGCCCCACATAAGTATCAAGATATCCCAGTCAATGCGCTTAAGATCGGTTCGATCGAGCAGGTTCGATCCGAAGAATACGGCGGCCGCGCCCAAGGACACCACCGCTTCCGGAATATGGTGCAGGCCCGACGTCAGCCACAGCGCGATGGTCACGGACGCAATGGCAAAAACCCAGCGGCCTTTGCCGCTGACGGGCAAATCCGGCGGGATCGTAAAATACGCGCCGGTTCGACGCGGCTTAAACAAAATATAAAGAACCAAACTCGATACGGCCAAAATAACCAGGGCCAAGGGAACGCCCATGGCCATCCACGACAAAAATCCAAGATGGATGCCCTTCTCTTCCAATATCCCGACCGCGATGGCGTTTGGGGGAGTGCCGACGGGCGTGCACACGCCGCCGATGCGCGCGCCGAAAGGAATGGCAAGAACCAACGCTTTGCGAAACGGATCGTCAGCGTCCATTTTCTCAAGGAGAGGATGAATTAATACCAGCATCATGGCGGTCGTCGCCGTCGCCGACATCCAGAAAGCGAAAAAAGCGGAGATCAGCATAAAGCCCATCATAAGCCGGAACGGGCTTGCCCCGAAAACGCGCAAGAGCCGCTCAGCCAGCTCACGGTCGAGATCGTACTTGTGCAGAGCAGCGGCCATGATAAATCCGCCAAGGAAAAGAAAAATTACGGGTTGGGCAAAAGGATTTAAGAACACGCGGTAATCGGTTCCAGGCAGAAAAATAATTTCCAAGAGAACTACGAGGAAAGATGTGGCGTGAAGCGGGATCGCCTCGGTGGCCCAGAAAAAGGCCGCGATCAAAAAAATAGCGGCCATGCGGCGCGCCCCTTCGGGACAGCTCGCCGGCAACCACCAATACGCGCCGGCCGCCGCCAAAAGCGCAATGAAGGCCAGATAGAACCGCCGTTTCATATTGCTATGGGTACAGCTTGCCGGCCCAATGGCCGACCATGTAGCCGGCAAAGCCCGCCAGCCCCGCAATGACGAGCATTTCGAGTCCCGAACGCCACCAGGGCTTCTTAACAAAAGCGCCCTTCACCCCGCCAAAAATAAACAGCGCCGCACCGGTTATCGAAATGGACGCTATGATGGCCGTGTGAATGGGAAAAATTAAATAGGGAATAACGGGCACCCCTCCACCGACTACATACGCCAACCCCATGACGAGGGCGTTTGAGCTCGGCTCTTCCAGTCCTTGTGGACATATGCCCAATTCCTTGTGCGCCATGTCCTCCAACAGGATACGCGGGTCGCTGAAAAGACGCTTTTCGATCATGCTAATTTCTTCGTCGGCGTAGCCGCGCGCGCGGTACATCTCCCAAATTTCACGTTTCTCGCCCTCCGGGTCTCGGGCGATCGTCTCTTCTTCGTCTTTCAAGAGACGCTCGAGCATTTCCCGTTGTGATTTCGCCGAGAGATACGACCCCGCCGCCATGGACAAGGATTCGACGGTGATAATGACCAAACCGGCAATCACCACCGCGTTTTGATTTTGCGTTCCGGCAGCGATGCCGGTAAGGGCGCCCAAGGTGGAGACCAGCCCGTCCTGAATCCCGAAAACGGCGTCCCGCATACTTTTCCGCAAAATGTTTACCATGTCTGTTTCTAGCATGTATTAGGCGCCTTGTTTATGACCCCTGTCATATTTGAAAACAGTGCCCAAATATGGGAGAGTCGAGACGAATCCGGAGCGTAGCGTAGTGGTAGCGCGCACCCTTGGGGTGGCAGTTTTGGCCCCTATGAAAATGGGCCGATAGTCAATTTCCCGTCGGAGAGACGTTCGCGAGCTTTCCTGGACTTTCGCGAGTTTTTGCCAGAAAAGTTACGTAGAAGTTACGCTGACCACCACTGCATCCCTTAACCGTAATCCGAATCTAACTCAATTGATTTTTCAATCCACAGTAGCGAAAGAACTGTTTCGTATCGGGCCAACGGGAAACACTCTTCCTGCAAGTAAGCTGACGGATCAATGCGCCGATCTTTTAGCCAACCGATAGCTTCAACTGAATCACTCACCGCTTTTCCCTTGGTAAAAAAATACGCGGCACAAGTCCGAGAATTGATAGGAATGTCGACCTCTATTCGATAACCAAAATTCTCCGAGGCCCTGTACCACTTTACTTGTTGTTTTTCTGTCGCAACAAGCGCTACCTGATGTGGCGTGAATTGAACGAAGCGTATCGCGGCAAAACTAACTGTTGTTTGAAATTCTTCCGCGAGGTGCCTTATCGTCTCGAAACTTGGCTTCATGTTCTGACATCGTTTCCGAAATAAATCAGTAGGCAGTAAGAGCTCCGCTGCGAAAGTGTTAGCTTCCTGCTCTTCTGGGTTGATATGTTTGTAGTCGAAAACCAGTTCCGCCTGGTTACAAATATCAAGCTGATCGACAGATTTGTGTAATTCGAAGTGACCTAATTCGTGGGCAATGGTGAATCTTTTTCGACCCTTTTCGGGAATACCTTTTTTTACGGAAATGATCCCTTTCTCACCAATCTTTACCAAACGTCCGTCAGCACCAGTTAAATCTTCTTCCTTTACCAACACCCCTCGGGCCCAGGCTATGTCCTCCAGTTCCATATCACAGGGGTGTTCAAGCGCCAAATCGGACATTATCTGAACGGCCGCTGCTCTTGCGGTCGCGTTCTTGACGTTATCAATTGGCATCTTCCTCTTGAGCAAGATGCCGAAGTAGCTCGATATCCTTGATCAAGGAAACCTTGTCTTGATATGTAATTTCTTTGAAGTTCTTAAAATACGACTGTGCATACTGCTTTGCCTCGAAGCCCAGGCGTCCGTTAATTACATCCTGGAAAGCGCGTTCGACGGCCTCGACGGAGTCGGTTGACAATTTGCTGATCCAACTTGCTGCTTTCCTCTGAGCTAATGTGCGCTCGCTCGCAAGCTGTTTACGAACTTCTTGAAGATGCATCGAATATAGCTTCTCGGCAAGTTCACGACCTTTTTGACCTATTTCCTGCGGGTCGAGGCCATAGGATTGCAATTCGGCAGCTGCAGTTTCTGGGGCCTTTTCATTACAGAACTTCACAAACTCAGAAAAATTCTTGACGAATTTCTTTGCATCGCTCAATGTTTATCACCTCCTTTGATTGAAAACCGCTGAAGGCGTTCCCTGAGCTTACGCTTCAGTTGTCGATTCAGATTGTATATCGCTTTCTGATCTAGTCCCATTTCAGCGGCAATCTCCTGCGGTTTTTTACCAGCCATAATGAGGTCACAAACTTTTTCAAGTTCTGGTTCTTCTGCAAGGGCTTCCATTATCTCATCGGCCATCTCCTCAGCATTGGCGCTTTCAATGAAATCTTCGAGCGGGGATTCTTTTTCTTTATCGACACGCTGTTCTTCAAGCAAATCTAGATTTACATCGCCGTCCTTGTTGACAGGATACGGTCCAGTAGTCAAAGTTTCTTTGGCTGTACGGGCGTTCGAGATCATGCTTTTTGCCACGCCCTTAAGGTGCACAATAAGGGAGGGACACTTATCTAGATGCCAGCGACGATCGACTTCGTTTTTCGGATCCCAAGTGGCTCCAATCGCTTCCTGAGCAATGTCCCAGGCCGTTTTTCCTTTGGCAATTATTTTGTTGCCATCGCGTACACCTGCCGTTCGGCAAACGTATGCCACCAACTCCTGAGTGAGAACCTCCCAGTCGTGCGCCCGAAGCCTGTTTAAATACTTGATATCCAGCTATTTTTACCATCCTTCTTACGAATCTATAAATATTAGCTGACAAAGCAGACTTTTTTGCCGTTTTTTGGCAAAAAATTTAAATAAGTCAGCATTTATATATAGGGGCGTCGCTTGCAAATTTATGTAGAGGAGAGTTAATAAACACGATGAAGGGAAATTTTGAGCCGTGCCGCCGCGACATTGCTTGGCGACGAACAATTCCGAACGACATCAAGATTATGCTCGCCGTGCGGACGGCCGGTCGCTGCGAATTTCGCGATTGCAATAAGTTCCTATTTCGCCACCCTGTAACGGGGCTGGCCGGCAATTTTGCCGAATTTGCGCACATCATCGCGTTCCAGCCGGGCGGTCCGCGTGGAGACACCGCAAGAAGACCCAAAATCATCAACGACGTTTCAAACCTGATGCTCCTTTGTCAATCCTGCCACAAGTTGGTCGATGACAGGGAAGACCTCTACCCTATTCCCACGCTGCGGGCGTACAAGCGCTCCCACGAGGAGCGTATTTACGTTCTCACGAGCTCCAAGAAAACGAACATAACGTCGGTCATTACCGTGGTCTCGCGAGTCCGAGGACAAAACGTTGAAATTTTAGACTCGGATATTGATGAGGCTCTCCGTCCTCGATACAGCGAGCGGGGGCGAGACTGCGATATCGACTTGCATAGTTACGGCGATTTGAACGGAGACTCCACCTCGGCGGCTGTCAAGGCTATCACGGCAAATCTTCAGCGGTTTTATGGCCTCGCTTTCTCCGGAAGCCACGCGGGGCACGTCTCCGTGTTCGCGCTCGCTCCGATCTCTTTGCTGGCGCATTTGGGCTCACAACTTTCCAACAAGGTGACGACGGATATTTTCCAGCGCCATCGTTCAACGGAAACTTGGAAATGGAAGGAGGGGAAGGGGAACCTCGATTTTTCGGTCAACCTGCTTAAACGGGGGACCGATCCGACGAAAGTGGCCCTGATCGTATCGGTCAGCGGACAGATCGCCCTTACCGACCTCCCAGACGACATCCTAAAGAGCCACTTTATCTACGAGATTAAGACGGCCGCAGAGGTCCCACAGACCGACCTCCTAAAAACCCGTGCCGATCTTGAACGGTTTCGACAGAAATATGAGGAGTGGCAGGGTGACCTGACGCGGAATCATCAAGGCCGGGTGAGAGCCGTTGATGTCTTCCCGGCTGTCCCGGCGCCGATCGCAATTATGCTCGGCTTTGCCAGGCTTCCCCAGGTCGCTCCGACATTGCGGATTTACGAAAACGAGCCCCACAACGGGGGCTTCAAAATGTCATTGGAGGTGAAATGAGATGGAGATCGATAAGTATCTGAACGACGTACTCGAATCACAAACGCTCGATGAAGACGGGGACGAAATGAAGGCCCTGCGCAAACGGCGGGTGGAGGTCGAGAAGCTCCTCCGCGAGAAGTTTTCGGAGAGCAACCCCGCAATCGGCTACGCGGGCTCCTACAAAAAGGGGACGATGAACCGCGAATCATACGACCTCGATATCACCTGTTACTTCAAGAACAGTGATTCGGGCGCGGGGGAAAGCCTCAAGGACATTTATGAAAACATGAGCAAGGTTCTTGGATCGAAATACGTTGTGGAACCCAAACCCTCCGCTTTACGCCTGAAAGGTCTCGACCAAGACGTGCATGGCACGGATTTTCATATCGATGTTGTCCCTGGTCGCTTCACAGAGGATGATACGAACGTCTATCTGCATCGACAGGGAGACGATAAGGTTCGGTTGAAAACGAATCCCGAAATTCACGTTAGCCACGTGCGCGACAGCGGTGTCCAGGATGCGATCCGGTTAGCAAAATTGTGGCGAGATCGTAACGGCATCGAGATAAAGACTTTCGTTCTCGAGCTCCTTGTGATTGACCTTCTCAAGGACAAGAAAGACCGGCGTCTTCAAACTCAGCTAAGGCATCTCTGGACCGAGCTCCGTGATCATGCAGCGTCCATTTCGGTTAAAGACCCCGCGAATCCTGAGGGCAACGATCTCTCCGAATTCTTGAGTGAAAGGGTTCGCGTACAATTGAAGCAGGTATCCGAGAGAACGCTGCGGCAGGTCGATAACGAGGACTGGGAAACCATCTTTGGGAAGATCGACACCGGCGGCGATAGCGGAAGAGCAGCGGCGCTGGCTGCCGCAATCGCGAGCCGGCAAGTGGCCGCAGCCAAACCCTTCAAGCCATACGCGGGTGATTGATGGGGCAGCGGGCTTGGAATCTGGAGGACCCTGCTGCCCTGGTGCGTCTTAGAAGTGACCTAGCGGCGTCTTACCCATCACTTCACGTTTATGTCGTCAGCGACATTGTCGTGGTTCAGGGCTCTTTTCCGATTGAACACGAGGGGCGGGAACTGGACCGATTCAAAGTCCGGATATTGATTCCTCCGAATTTTCCAGCGGCTTCTCCCTTCGTTTTTGAAACTGGTGGGCGAATTCCTCGTACGCTTGACCGTCACGTTTTTCCAACGCGCGGTAATTGTTGCCTCTTTTATAAGGACGCCTTCCGGATTCGCCATCCCAACGGCATGCCGTTTCTTGATTTTCTGAGAGGACCTGTCCGAGACTACTTTCTTGGACAGATGGCCGTTGAGTCGGGGCAACCCTGGCCGTTTGGAGAACTCGGCCATAATAAACAGGGAATCGTTCAATTTTACGAGGAAGAAATGGGGGTACAGGGCGAGCAAGCCGTCTTGGATTCCTTAGCCTGCATCTCATACGCGGCTTTAAAAGGACATCACCGATGCCCATGCGGGTCAGGACACCGGTTGCGAGATTGCCATCGGTCGAAGTTCGATGAAATACGAAACCGAATCCCAAGAGAAGTCGCGATTGATGCATCCAAGCTCCTTAAATCAACGAATTCCGAACAAAAACGGGGATAATGGTAGCAACAACTATCCCTTTCCGTCCTTATGCCATTCCAGTTTAACGGCTGACTGGACGGAGCACCTCCAAGTATCGAAGTGACCATAAACCGCTTCGCTATTTATCCGTCCCTTCTCCACTCTCACCGTGAACCATGGCTCACAGCGCGGCCAGTAGTGCTCCAGGACTCAGATAGGGCCCGTCCTTCCGCTTCGGCCAGGTCGCTGTTACCGGGCTCTGTCTCTTTTCCGAAAGGCCTTGCCTTCGTCTCGTTTCCTCGACTTTCGCGCCGTTGCTTTCTTGCATGAATTCGCTCTAAAAGCGGATCAAAAAAGGAGGCTCAAATGCCTAATAACAAAACACAAAAAATCGCCTACTCAATAAGAAAAATCGGCGAAAAAACTTACTGGAACCGCGTCGGTTTTGGTTCCGTCAACAAAGACGGATCGATCAACGTCCGCTTGTTCTCGTATCCGGTTGGCGGAGTGATTAACATCCGCGATCCGAAAGACAAAAAAGAAATCAAAGAAGAAGTCGAGTAAGCGACTTTTCGAGGGCGGTCCTCCTAAACGGAGGGCCGCCTTTTTTTTGGCTCAAGCGTTGGAAACGACATACGACAAAAATACAGATCAAACAAAAATAACTCGCAGGTCGATTCGGGCACCATCTTGTCCCTTCCATGCCATTCTTATATATTCGCTTACACGAATATGGCTGGCCAACCTTTAGATCAACTTTTTAGGGCCTTTGCCGATGAGAACCGGCTGCGCATTTTAAGCCTGCTTTCAAAGGGGGAAATTTGCGTCTGTGACATCATGTCGGTTCTTAAGATGCCTCAGCCCAAGGTTTCTCGCCATCTGGCCTATCTGCGGCGAACGGGATTGGTTAAGGCGCGGCGCGAAGGACAGTGGATGTATTACAGTCTGGCCAAGGCTGACAATGGATTCCATAAGAAATTACTTTCCTGTCTGGATGACTGTTTCGATGAAGCGCCTATTTTTAAACGCGACCACACGGCTCTGAAATCAATACCCCAACGAAGCAAAGTCTGCTGCTAATTTTTTTGATGTATATATTCGCCTAAGCGCATATGGAGGTTGAATGAGGCATAGTCTTGGGAAATACACGGCAGAAGCCGCTGCCACGTTCGCACTGGTCTTTTGCGGAACAAGTGCGATTGCCGCTAATGAAGTAACGAATGGTGCCGTCAGCCACGTGGGAATTTCCCTGGTGTTCGGTTTGGTGGTACTGGCCATGATCTATGCGGTTGGACATGTTTCTGGCGCTCATATGAATCCCGCCGTGAGTTTGGCTTTTGTGTCGGTAGGGCGGTTGCCTATTCGAGAGCTGCCTCTGTATTGGATATCACAAACCCTAGGAGCAATCGCTGCGAGTGTCCTCGTAAAAATCATTTTTCCTGCCTCCATCTCGATGGGTATGACTTTGCCATCGGGCTCCTCTACCCAAAGTTTCATTTTGGAAATTGTCCTCACGCTTATTCTTATGTTCGTCATTATGGGTGTGGCTCATGATGAGCGCGCAGAAGGGGAAATGGCTGGAATCGCCATTGGCGGCACGGTGGCTCTTGAGGCCTTATTTGCGGGACCGATATCAGGCGCTTCTATGAATCCGATTCGTTCTCTGGCGCCGGCGATTATCAGCGGAAGAATAACGGAGCTATGGATTTATTTGGTTGCACCGACCATTGGAGCAATGGTTGGCGCACTTTTATATCGAGCGATCAGAAAAGGAGACGTCATGGTTAATACAGTTAAAGTGTTGTTCGTCTGCATTCATAACTCTGCCAGAAGCCAAATGGCAGAAGCGTTACTAAAAAAAATCGGCGGAAAGGACTTCCAAGTTGAGAGTGCTGGTATTGAGCCGGGGAAGTTAAATCCCATTGCGGTAGAGGCAATGGCCGATATGGGAATCAACATATCGAAAAATCCGACAAAGGCCGTCTTTGATATGTTTAAGCAAGGCCGTATGTTTAATTACGTGATCACAGTTTGCGATGAAACAAGCGCGGAGCGTTGCCCCATATTCCCGGGAATTACCAAGCGGATTCACTGGAGTTTTAAAGACCCCTCTTCTTTTCAGGGAACCCATGACGAAAAGCTGGCCAAGACAATCGAAGTCCGCGGAGAAATTGAAGGAAAAGTTAGAGATTTCGTCCGTGCGATAAAAAGCGGTGAGCTAACCATACAAACGAGGTAAATATGAAACTGAACGAATTAAAGAAACTTCTCAATGAAACATCAGACCGTTCTCTGCGGATTCAGCTAAGCGATG
The DNA here is from genome assembly GCA_964499015.1 of uncultured Elusimicrobia bacterium. Classification (GTDB taxonomy): domain Bacteria; phylum Elusimicrobiota; class Elusimicrobia; order F11; family F11; genus CAZCJA01. The sequence goes on along the minus strand of CAZCJA010000010.1, from coordinate 24,838 downwards.
GGACTGTTGTCCCGCAGTACTTCCATGTTACGGAGGTAGGACAGGTTACGAAGAACTTCATTGACTGCGGTGGAAGAACCCACGTCACCGCCACTTGCCTGCTGCAAACATGGCTTGGTTCAGATATCGATCATAGGCTTTCATCTGGCAAGTTGGCCAAAATTCTAAAGATGTCGGAGAGCGTGATCCCAATTGATCAGATTCCCTTGGAAGTCGAATATGAACAAGGCGTCATCTCTCAATATCCTGTCACGGAGGCCGAGGTTTCCAATAACGAGATTGTCCTTCGTTTGGGGACCAAACATACCGATTGCCTCGCAAAGGAATCATGCGGGCAACCAGCCGAGGTGGAGACCATTCCGAATAAAAAAGTCGGGTGTTGTTAAAACAAGCGTAACTTTTCTTGCCTTCCGGTGCTTAACAGGGTGAATGGCTAAAAGGCGCCTGCATAACATCGTTTTTGGAGGTATACTGTCCGGGTCATGAAAAAAACGTGGATTTCTATACTCGTTTTGGGCTTCTTACTTGCAGGAACAGGATCTTCCTGGGTTGAGGCTCGATGTCTCTCCATGTCTGCGGTCGCATCTTCCTGTTGCTGCCCATCCAGTTCCAAAGGGCAATGCCCCATGCCCTGCAAAAAAGACTGCCCGATGATGATTCAGACAGTCCAACCGGAAACAGCCATTGTGCCTGCAAAGATTTCACACACAATTATCATGGTTTCACATGGAGTAGTTGAATCCAACGAACCCGAGCCCGAACTCTCTTTTGAGTACCGCAATCCAGTCGCACCCGTTCTTCGCCTCGAGCGACTTAGGCGAGTCGTTCCCCAGTTCCGCGCCCCTCCTGTCACACCTGTCGCTGCTTAACTAAGCAGTCCTTTCGTCTCCAGTAAAAAATCTATTCGACGACGGCCGTGTTCTGTTCGGCCACAGGTGTGTTATGAAAAAAACTTATTTTTATTCGTTATTCGTTTTAGCGATGGGGTTCGTCCCCGTCAGCCATTCTCAAGAAACGAAGGGAAGCGAAACCGTTTCCCTCAACGACGTTCTTCAGATGGCGCGGGAGAAAAATCCGGAAATCGCCGCCAGCTTGCAAGGGTGGAAAGCCATGTCAGCTCAAATCGGTCCCGCCAACACATGGCCAGACCCGACCTTTTCTTATGTCGATGAAAAGATTCCGAGTGGCATGGAAGGCGTCGAACCGGAAACCATGAGGCAGTATCGGGTTGAGCAGATGATTCCCTTCCCTGGAAAGCTCTCCACCGATTCAAAAATGAAATATCACGAGGCTCGAATTGCGGAGTCCAAACACCGCGACAAGATTCTCGAAGTCTATCGGGATGTTCGAGCGCGTTATTATCAACTCTACTTAACCGACCGCTCTATCGAACTGGCGCGTCAAAGCGTCGATTTAATGAAGAACATTCTCCGCACAGCGCAGGCGCGTTTAAGCTCAGGGCAATCATCCTCGGCCGACGTGTTTATGTCTCAAACCGAGTTGCGGAAGATGGAGAACATGCTGTTCGAGCAGGAACAGCAGAAGACGCTGATTCAAATTGAACTGAACACGCTTTTAAATCAACCCACCGAGACAGCTTGGGGCAAAACGGTGCCGCCCGATGTGATTGATATTCCTGTCGGCCTATCGGACCTCCAATCTTTATTGGAAAAGACGAGTCCCATGTTTGCGCTGGCCATGCACGAAGTTGATCACAGCCGTGCCATGAAAAAGCGAAGCCGGTGGGGCTACGCGCCGGATTTCGGGGTGATGTATGAGCGCCAAACAATGGATGTGGGCCCTGCGGGTCGTGAAATTGGTGTTTCCATGAGTTTCCCGTTGTGGTTTTCACGTCCTCGTGGAGAAGCCCGATCTGCGAACGCGCATGCTCTTGAAGCGGAATCTTCGGCTCAGGGAATGCGGAACATGGTGCGAAAGATGGTGCACATGGAATTCACGGAAACCAATACGCACCTGCGCTTAACGCGAAGTTATGTCCAAGGACTACTCCCGGCAGCCCGAGGAACGCTGGATGTGACGCGCGAACATTACGTGAGCGGTCGCGGCGATTTCATTCGTTTCTTGGAAGCCTTTCGGGCCTGGATCACGGCCAATGTCGAATATGAAAATCAGCTTTACCATTACGGCGAACACTGGAGCGAACTTGAGCGATGGGTTGGAATCGACCTTGCTCAAGCAAAAGAAGCGCTTCAACAACAAACGGAGATGCCCAATGAACATTAAACACCCCCGCAGATATTTTCTTTTCATTTGCCTCATTCTCATTATCGGTCTTGGTTGGACGGTAGGATGCCGCAAATCCGAGAAAAATCAGACCAATGCCGGTTCAACTCAGCAACAGTATTTCTGCCCGATGCACCCTCAAATCGTTTCGGACAAACCAGGCGACTGCCCAATCTGCAACATGCGGCTTGTGCCAGTTGAAAATGAAGCAACCACCGAAGCTGAGGTTAAGGAAAAAAAGATTATTTTTTACCGCCATCCGATGAATCCGGAAGTGACATCTCCCATGCCGGCGAAAGACGATATGGGGATGGATTACATTCCTGTTTATGAGGGCGAAGAAGGCGGGGATATGTCCATGTCCGGCCAAGCGGAAGTAAAGGTTCCGCTTTCCCAGCAGCAACTGATTGGGGTGGAAATTTCGGTGATCGAGAAAAAGCCGATTATCGCAACCATCCAAGCCTCTGCGCGTGTTGCTTACGACCCCAATCTTTATAGCGCCATCGTTGAATACCAGCAGACGCTGGCCAATCTTCCATCCTCAACAGAGAACGGATCGTCTCCTTATCAAAAAGAAAGCGAACGAACCGTTCGGGCCGCAAAACTTCGTTTGCGGCAGTTGGGACTTTCGGAGAGCCAAATTGAAAAAGTGAGCCAACCGGATTATGACCCATCTAATTTATTGATCACCAAACCCGGTGAATCGGTGTGGGTCTATGCCGACGTGTATGAATACGAGGCATCTTCGGTTAAATCGGGCCAGATGGTGGAGTTAACGGGGCCTTCGTTAGAGGGACGCGTGTTGAAAGGCACGGTAAAGTCGGTGGACACCGTGTTAAACCCGGAAACCCGCACGTTGCGTGCTCGCATCGAAGTTCCGAATGCAGGCGGAATCCTAAAACCGGAGATGTATGTAACGGCCCACCTTAAGACAGAACAGGGACGTTTTCTTGCTGTCCCCAAGAGCGCCATTATGCCGACGGGCACTCGTCACTTGGCTTTTGTCGAAACAGGTCCTGGACAATTTGAACCTCGTGAGGTGCAGGTCGGGAAGCAAGGCGATGATTATTTTCAAGTTTTGGCGGGTCTTGAGGAAGGAGAGAAGGTGGTAACAGCCGCCAACTTTTTGATCGATTCCGAATCAAAAATAAAGGCCGCGATTCAAAAAGCCGGGAAAAAGAATACTGCACCTTCGACGGAAGAGATGTCGAAGACGCATCAGCATTAAACAGGAAACCATTTATGATCGAACGAATTATTGAATTCTGCGCCCGAAATAAATTCATTGTTTTGATTTTTACCGCCGCTGCGGTCGTGAGCGGACTTTACGCCATGAAGCGCGTTCCATTGGACGCGATTCCTGACTTGTCCGATAAACAAGTCATCATCTATTCAAGATGGGACCGAAGCCCCGACATTATTGAAGATCAAGTGACCTATCCGATTGTGAGCGCCCTATTGGGGGCTCCAAAGGTGAAAGCGATTCGTGGTTTTTCAGATTTTGGTTTCTCGTATGTCTATGTGATTTTCGAAGATGACACCGACCTCTATTGGGCTCGCAGCCGAACCCTCGAATATCTTTCAAAAATCACTCCTCGCTTGCCCGACGGCGTTCGCACGGAGTTGGGGCCTGACGCGACAGGGCTTGGTTGGGTGTTTCAATACGCGCTGGTTGATAAGACCGGAAAACACAATCTGGCCGAATTGCGAAGTTTTCAAGATTGGAATCTGCGCTATTTGCTTCAAGCCGTGCCCGGCGTGGCGGAGGTTGCTTCCATCGGTGGATTTCAGAAGCAGTACCAAGTCATCATCGATCCAAACGCGCTCTCGTCCTACAACATTCCTTTAATGAAAGTGGTGGACGCTATTCGCGATGGGAACAATGATGTGGGCGGTCGCGTCGTGGAATTCGCCGGTGCCGAGTACATGGTGCGCGGTCGTGGTTACGCGAAATCAATTAAGGATATTGAGAATATTGTCATTGGCCTACCGAGTCGAACGATGTCCAACAACGCCATGACTGGCTCTCAGGGAATGTCTGGATCAAGCTCAGAAGCAGGGCCTTTACCAATCGCCTCGAGAGGAACCCCCGTCCTGATTAAAAACGTCGCGCAAGTGGTCATGGGGCCGGATATTCGCCGTGGGGTGTCGGATTTGGATGGTCAGGGTGACGTCGTTGGCGGAATTGTTGTTATGCGCGACGGTGAGAATGCGTTGAATGTGATTCGCCGGGTTAAGGCCAAGATAGAGGAGATTCGTCCGTCTTTGCCTAAAGGGGTTGAGTTGGTCACGACCTACGACCGTTCGGAACTCATCAAAGAAGCGATTCATACGATCACCGAGGCGTTGACGGTTGAAATGGGCATCGTCTGTCTGGTCATCGTTGTTTTTCTCCTTCATTTTCCAAGCGCGTTGCTTCCAATCACACACTTACCCATCGCAACGATCTTGAGTTTTATCCCGATGTATTTCATGCGCATTACCTCAAGTGTCATGTCCCTGGGCGGTATCGCCGTTGCCGTGGGCGACATGGTGGACGCCTCCATCGTGATGTCGGAGAACGCACACAAGCGCATTGAGGAATGGGACCAGAAAGGACGCAAAGGGGATATTCGCACGGTTTTGATCCGCGCCATGCAAGAGGTTGGGCCCTCCGCCTTTTATTCGCTGTTAATTATGGCGATAGCGTTCTTGCCCATCTTCGCTTTGGAAGGACAAGCGGGACGACTTTTTAAGCCGTTGGCCTATACGAAAAATCTGGCTCTCGCCGTGGCCGCCGTGCTAGCGATCACGTTGGCACCGGCGGTTCGATTGTTTTTCACGCGCTTAGAGCCCTACCGATTTCGGCCGTTCTGGTTGGCGAAGATAGCCACATGGCTGTTCGTTGGCAAGCTTTACACGGAAGAGGAACATCCGATCAGTCGTCCCATGTTTCGCGTTTATGAACCGGCTGTTCGATGGGTTATCGAGCGCCGCAAAGCCGTCATCGTGGGAGCGATGGCGCTTGTCGTCCTCACCGTCCCAATTTATTTTCGGATCGGCTCGGAGTTCATGCCGCCTTTAGAGGAAGGATCTATTCTTTACATGCCTACCACGCTTCCCGGCATTTCCGTTACCGAAGCCCAAAAGCTCATGCAGACGCAAGATCAAATCTTGATGGGTTTTCCTGAAGTTGAGCGCGTTTTCGGTAAAGCGGGACGAGCCGAGACATCAACCGATCCCGCCCCATTCTCAATGATGGAAACCACGGTTCTCTTAAAACCGCGCTCCGAATGGCGGGCAAAAGCGCGATGGTACTCGTGGTTGCCAGATTTCATGGAAGCGCCCTTCCGTTGGCTCTGGCCGAACCGGATTACGTTCAACGATCTTGTGGACGAAATGGATAAGTCTTTGCGCTTTCCGGGCGTTACCAACGCGTGGACAATGCCCATCAAGAACCGCATCGATATGCTTTCCACGGGAATCCGAACACCGGTGGGGGTGAAAATCTTCGGTGCGGACTTAAAAGAAATTGAAAAGATCGGTGGCGAAGTCGAAAATCTTATCCGCACGGTTCCAGGAACGCGAAGCGTTTATGCCGAACGAACGGCGGGGGGCTATTTTCTTGACTTCACCCTGAAGCGGGAACAACTCGCACGTTACGGACTAACCATAAAAGACGCGGAGATGGTCATCATGACGGCTATTGGCGGCGAGACGATTTCAACCACGGTTGAGGGCCGCGAGCGCTACGGCGTCATCGTCCGTTATCCGCGTGACCTTAGAACAGATCTGAAAAAACTTGAGCGCGTGTTGGTGCCGACGATGACCGGCGCCCAAATCCCCATCGCTCAAATCGCCGATATTCAGCTTGTATCGGGTCCGGCGATGATTCGAAATGAGAACGGGTTATTGGCTGGTTATGTTTATGTCGACATCGCCGGCCGCGACGTAGGCACCTATGTGGAAGAAGCGAAAAAGTTGGTTCGCGAGAAACTGCAATTACCCGCTGGCTATTCTCTTTCCTGGAGCGGCCAGTATGAAAATCTGGTTGCGATGCGCGAACGCATGGCCGTTGTTTTGCCGCTGACCTTGTTCATTATTTTGGTTCTTCTCTACATGAGCACCGGGTCATGGGTAAAGACGGCCATCGTCTTGACGGCGGTTCCTTTTAGCGCCATTGGAGCGGTGTGGCTGTTGTGGATGCTCGATTACAACATGAGCGTCGCGGTCTGGGCGGGGATCATTGCTCTCTTGGGGTTGGATGCCGAAACGGGTGTTTTCATGCTTTTGTACTTGGACCTCGCCTACAACGAACGCGTTAAGGAAGGCAAGATGCGAACATTTGACGATCTGAAAGAAGCCGTAATCCACGGATCCGTTCGACGAATTCGACCAAAAGTTATGACGGTGGCGACCAACTTCCTAGGGTTTATGCCCATCATGTGGGCTATTGGAACAGGCGCTGATGTGATGAAGCGGATTGCCGCTCCCATGGTGGGAGGCCTCTTCACGTCGTTTATCTTGGAGCTTTTGGTTTACCCCGCGATTTATTTCATCTGGAAGTGGCGATATGAGATGAAGCACGGCACAGTAATTCCTCAACCGGAAGGTGTGAGAGCATAGAGAAAGGAGATCGACATGAAGAAAACAATGTCAGCGTTGTTAGGTCTAGCGATCCTCATTGGGCCGTCGGCCTTAAAGGCAGAAATGGGACATAAACACGAAACAGGAAAAGCAACGCAGGGGGCTGCTTGTCAAAAACGCTGTAGCGCGATGCAATTACAGGGCGAAGTGGAGGCGCTTGAGAAGGAACTGAAGCAAGTTCAGGCGACTGGAGGAAAGCAGATCGAAATTGAAAATAAGAAAGCGAAACTTCGAAAGCATATCGCTCAGCACCAGGCTGATCTCAATGACCTTCAGGCCAGATTGGAGGGGAAATCAACCAAATCACCTGGGGCTAAAGAGATGGCGATGTATCAATGTCCGATGAAATGTACTGCGCCGTCAGACAAACCCGGCAGGTGCCCGAAATGCGGGATGAACATGGAAGCATTACAGCAGTAAAATGAGGATATGAGCCGCGACGTTAAAAAAGTATTGGTTGAAAACCATCAGAAGTTTTTGGCTTTTGTCCGATCTCGCGTCGAAAACGGAGAGGTGGCTGAGGATATTCTTCAGTCGGCCTACCAAAAAGGCCTGAAGAAATCCCAAACCCTTCGAAACGACGAACGGGTGGTGGCTTGGTTTTACCGCATCTTAAGAAACGCCATCATCGACCATTACCGTCATCGGGATGTGGAAAAACGCGTTCTCACTGCCGCCGATCCCTCAGCGGAAAATATTCCGCTGGAAATGAACTCCCAGACTGAGAGGGCCATCTGCAAATGCATGGATGGTCTCATCCGGGACATGAAGCCTGAATACGCCGATGCCCTCAATGAGGTCGAGCTGAAAGAGCAGGAAATCCAGAGTTACGCCAAGAGAAAAGGTCTGAGCAAAAACAACGCCACCGTGCGTCTTCACCGCGCCCGCCAAAGCCTCAAGAAACGGCTTTTGGAGACCTGCGGAACCTGCGCCAAACACGCCTGTCTGAACTGCACCTGTCGACAGGTGTAATAATTTCCGGGGTCATACGTCAGCATGGGTGAAGGCCGATTGGCCACTCATTAACGAAGGAGCGTTTTATGAATAACACGATCGCACAAGCCGTTAAAGACCCCGTATGCGGGATGACCGTTGACCCCAAAGACGCGGCCGGCTGGAAAGAATACAAGGGTGAAACCTATTATTTCTGCAGCGCCAGTTGCCTGAAGAAGTTTGAAAAAGACCCAGAAAAGTATGTTTCTAAGGGAACCCATGATCACGGATGTTGCGGAGTCAAAGCTGCGCCAAGGGATGCGCCACCCGTAGCTGAGAAACCGCAGAAGAAGACCACCTACACCTGTCCCATGCACCCGGAAATCGTGCGGGATGCCCCAGGATCATGCCCCATTTGCGGCATGGCTCTCGAGCCGGTGATGGCGTCTGCGGATGACGAAGAAAATCCAGAACTAAAAGATATGTCGCGACGGTTCTGGGTTAGCGCCGCCCTGACGATTCCTGCTGTTTTGATAGCGATGTCCGAGATGATCCCCGGGCAACCGCTCCAACATTGGTTTTCTGGGCGGTTCTCGATGTGGGTTCAGATGGTTATGACCACGCCGGTCATATTATGGGGCGGCCGCCCATTCTTTGAACGCGGGTGGGCATCGATTAAGAACAAAAGCCTCAATATGTTCACGTTGATCGCCATCGGCACAGGCGCGGCGTATGCCTACAGCGTTGTCGCTACCCTTTTTCCAGATTTGTTTCCACCCGCTTATCGAACTCACGGCGGCGGGGTCGCGGTTTATTTCGAGGCGGGCGCGGTGATCACGACGTTGGTTCTGTTGGGACAGGTGCTTGAGCTTCGGGCCCGGAGCCAAACCAACAGCGCCATCAAAGCCCTTTTGGGTCTGGCTCCTAAGACCGCTCGGATTGTCGGCAAGGATGGTAGCGAGAAAGATATTCCTCTCGAGGACGTGAAACCTGGAGATCAATTGCGTGTGCGCCCCGGAGAAAAGATTCCTGTGGACGGTATTGTTCTTGACGGGGAAAGCTCAATCGATGAGTCGATGGTGACCGGCGAACCTATCCCCGTCCACAAGACCAAGGACGATAAAGTAACGGGCGGCACCGTCAACGGATCAGGCGGATTCACAATGAAAGCCGAGCGGGTGGGAAGCGAAACTCTTCTCGCGCAAATCGTGAAGATGGTCGGCGAGGCGCAACGGAGCCGCGCGCCGATTCAACGTCTTGCCGATATTATCGCCTCTTACTTTGTTCCGATCGTTATCCTCGTCGCCGCAGTGTCCTTTGTTGTTTGGGGCTTAGTCGGGCCTGCGCCAAGCTGGGGATATGCGCTTGTTAATGCGGTCGCGGTTTTGATCATCGCCTGCCCATGCGCATTGGGACTCGCGACGCCGATGTCGATCATGGTCGGCACCGGACGCGGCGCCACCGCCGGGGTCTTGATCAAAAACGCCGAAGCGCTCGAGATCATGGAAAAAGTCGATACGCTGGTTGTGGACAAGACCGGCACACTAACGGAAGGCAAGCCCCGCGTGGCGTCCATTGTTGGCTTGGACAATTATTCTGAGAATGAGGTTCTGCGTATGGCGGCAAGTTTGGAACGAGGGAGCGAGCATCCTCTGGCTTCGGCGATTGTTTCGGCGGCGGAAGAAAAGAATCTGACCTTCACTCAGACGAAAGATTTTAAGTCCGTCACCGGCAAAGGCGTGATTGGAAATATTGAGGGAAAGAAGATCGCCATCGGGAATGCGCCACTGATGGAGCAATTGGGTGTCGCCGTCAATTCGACAAAAGAAAAAGCGGAAGATATGCGCCGGGATGGACAGACTGCCATGTTTGTCGCGGCCGACAACAAATTGGCTGGAATCATAGGAGTGGCAGACCCCATTAAGGAATCTTCTAAAGAAGCGGTTCAGATCCTGCAAAAGCAAGGCATCCGAGTCATCATGCTCACGGGAGATAGCCGAACAACGGCTGAAGCCGTCGCTAAAAAACTGGGCATCGATAAAGTTGAAGCGGAAACCTTACCTCACCAAAAAATAGAGGTGGTGAAGCGGCTTCAATCCGAAGGAAAAGTCGTGGCGATGGCGGGCGACGGTATCAATGATGCTCCGGCACTGGCTCAAGCCAATGTCGGCATCGCGATGGGCACCGGAACGGATGTGGCGATGGAAAGCGCGCGCGTCACACTCGTCAAAGGAGATCTACGAGGAATTGTGCGGGCTTATCGTTTGAGCCAAGGAACTATGAGAAATATCCGTCAGAATCTTTTCTTTGCCTTCATTTACAACGTGCTGGGTGTACCTGTCGCGGCGGGTATTCTTTATCCATTCACGGGATTATTGCTAAGCCCCATGATCGCGGCCGCGGCGATGACGTTGAGTTCAGTGTCCGTGATCGGGAATGCCTTGAGGTTGAAAAAGTTGATTGTTTAAAAAAATGGAAAAAGAGAATTCTCTACTGTTTTCGTTGACAATAGATTGAGTTCGCATTAAACTAGGTTCTTATGAGACTGAAAGTATATCTGTTTGCACTTCTTTTTATGGCTGGCTTGGTCGTCATTGATGGCTACCAAGACACGGCAGAACACCATGATGTCGCCGGATCCAGTATCTGTCAGGCGAATTGCACGTCTCATATAGTTTTTGAAAATAGTACCGTTCCTCCAACTATCACACAGACACATCCAATAAATGCTGCACCCTCTGTTGTAACAAGCCTTTCAATTACTCAATCCATTTTTCGCCCTCCTAAAAAACTCGCTTAAATAGTCTCTCTTATCATTGCTATTGATGGACTGGCGTATTCTGCCGTCCTGGTTTCTATCTCACACATAAGGATTATTTATGCGAATAGTACTCTGTTCATTTGTTTCTTTTTTATGTCTTTTCGGGCGAATTTCGGCCAATGAATCGGCTTGCTCAGCTCCAGCCACTCTTCAGGATGTCTTGCGTTGCGCTCAAAAGAATCATCCTGATATCCAAAGAGCTGAATCACGAATTGCCAATCTCGATGCTTACCTCCGGCTGGCTCGGCAGCGCCCTAATCCTGAGTTGGATGTTGAATCCACATTTCGAGATGAGAATGATGAGCCAAGCACTGAAATAGAAGCAACTTACCTACATACCTTTGAGTTGGGGGGTAAGCGAAAAGCTCGAATCAGCCAAGCCAAGATGCAGCAAGATCTATTGCGTGCACAAGTACTGCGTATGAAAGAAGAAGTCACATTAAAAACGGTTCTAAACCTTTATCGCTTAAGACAGTTAGAGTCGGAACTCGCGACCGTCGATGAATCTCTCGAAGTGTTTAGAAAAATCGCTGGTCAATATAAAAGTCGGCGGCATTTGGCTCCTGAACAAGAGGTTTCTCTAAGTGTATTTTCTTTGGCTGAGGGCGATTATCAGCTCAAGCGATCATTGCTTCTACAAGAGCAACAAGCGCTCAATGGTTTCTTTGAGCTTGCTCTGGGGACTGCAATCCAATTAGACCAGCTCTCCTTACCTGAAAAACCAGCAAGTTGGCCTGTGGTTAATCTTCAGCCAGCTTCATTTAGAGAATTCGGTTCAATCCAAAAAGAAGCACAGGCCACGGCGGCATTGGCGAAGGCTGGCTATAAAGTGGCTCGCAGCGAAATCTATCCGAATCTCGCTTTGGGACCGCGCATGGTTCTTGAATCTGGGAATGGACAAAACAGCGAAGCATACGGCGCGGCTTTATCGCTTGGGTTACCTCTTTACCATCGCAATAAAGGATTGATTGCACTGGCTAAAAACGACTTCAACCAAGCCCAGATTTCCCTAGAGCAGACCAACCGCGAGCTCGAAACCCAGAGAAAAATTCTCTTGAACACCTACAGAATGTCGCTCGACGCACTGGCCAAATCACCCGATTATGTGCAGATGCAAAAAAAACATCACAACGTGGAGGGGCTGTTTGATCGTGGCGTTGTTTCGGCCAGCCTAATTATTGAGGCACATCGCCAAATGACTGAATTCGTTACTGATCAAAACGAACAAGAGTTAAGGGCGATCGAGGCTCTATGGATGATTTATGCCCTAGATGGCCGGATTATGGAGGAAAAACTATGAGATTTTCTCTTAAGACTTACACGATGATGCTGCCACTTTTTTTAGTGATGCCAGCCTTGGCTCACGAAGGACATGATCATGAGGCAGAAGAGAAAAAAATCGAAAAAGAACAAGGTCATCACCATGCTGAAAAACATGCAGAAGAAGGCGAACACAAAGATAAAAACGCCGAGGAAACACACAATCATAAGGAAGGTGAAGAGCACGAGGAGCATGGCGAAGAAGAGGAAACTTCATCGAGCGTTGGGCCTGATAAAGCCGTGACGGAAGCGAACCCTGACGATGGGTTTAAATTATCTGAGAAAGCATTAAAGGCTCTGGAAATCCAGACACGCGCAATTACATCTCAAGGCACCGTTACAATTCCCGCAACATCTCTTGTTGAATTCAAAGATGAAATTGCAGTTTACAGGCTACGAGATGGACATTTCAAATTAATTAAAGGGACCGCCCAAAAAGAAGGGCAAACAGTTCTTTTTAAGCCACGCATCTCATCTGATTTAAAGTCTGGAGACCACGTTGTGACCAATGGAGTGCCGCTTCTACGCGTGGCCGAGCTTGACGCCTTTAGTGAAGGCGAAGCCGGACATGCTCATTAAGGCCTAGGAGATCAATATGATTCAGCGATTAATTCACTTTTCTGTTTATAACAAAGGAGTTGTTTTTGCTTTGGCCGCTCTTCTGGCCGTGCTCGGGTGGTTTAGCTTCCAGTCTTTACCCATCGATGCTGTTCCTGACATCACCAATAATCAGGTGCAGATCAATGCTTCGGTTGAAGGGCTAACACCCGAAGAAATTGAGCGCTACATTACGGTCCCAATAGAAAATGGTATGGGGGGATTATCGGGGTTGGTTCAAACACGTTCCATTTCACGTTTTGGACTTTCACAGGTAACGCTTGTGTTTGAAGAAGATGTAGACGTTTATCGGGCGCGACAATTGGTTGCGGAAAGGCTACAGCAAGTCAGCACGGAACTTCCGCCCAATATTCAACCCAAACTTGGGCCAATCACAACCGGCCTAGGAGATATTTTCTTCTACACCGTTCAAGCAAAAACACCTGCTATGGGCCCGGAGCGGGCCAAGCAATTGATGGAACTGCGTAGCCTCCACGATTGGTTTATCAAGCCCCGTCTTTTAACTGTGAAAGGGGTTGCGGAAGTTAATGCGATTGGTGGGTTTGAAAAGCAATTCCATATCCAACCCAACCCTGCCCGGATGGCCCGTTATGGCTTACATTTCGGCGATCTCATCGAAGCCATGGAGAAAACCAATCGAAACGTTGGTGGCGGTTATGTCCAACAAACCTCGGAGCAATTCTTGGTCCAAGCTACAGGGTTGTTAAAAAACGAAGAAGACATCCGGCAAGTACCCGTTAAGTCACTTGAGACATTGAAGACCCTGCGTATTGGTGATGTCGCTAACGTTCAGCTTGCCACGGAATTGAGAACGGGGGCGGCATTGGTGAATGGCCAGGAAGATCTTCTTGGTACCGCCATGATGAGACTTGGTGAAAACAGTCGCGAAGTGGCACACCGCGTTGCTCAAAAAGTAGAGGAGCTTAAAAAGGATTTACCTCCCGATGTGGTCCTCACAACGCTTTACGATCGTTCGGATCTTGTCGATGCCACCTTAAATACTGTCGAGCACAATTTGGTCACGGGCGCTGTGCTGGTGATTGTTATCTTGATGCTTCTCCTGGGTAATATCCGTGCCGCCATTATCACGGCGGTGACCATTCCCCTTACGTTGCTCATGACGTTCATCGTTATGAAAAAGTTGGGAATGTCGGGAAACCTCATGAGTCTCGGCGCACTCGACTTCGGCATCATTATTGACGGCGTCGTGATCGTGATCGATAACTGCGTCCGGCGGATTCACGTTAGGGCGCAAGAGTTGGGCCGTAAACTATCAATTGATGAGTTGAATGCAACAGTGATGGATGCCGCTGTAGAAATACGGCAATCGGCTGGATTCGGTGAGCTCATCATAGTTGTGGTTTTACTGCCAATCTTTGCCTTCACAGGCATCGAAGGAAAAATGTTCATTCCAATGGTGGGGACGTTCGTTATTGCGGTTTTGTCCGCCCTCCTGCTTTCGTTTACGTTAGCTCCTGCCCTAGCCAGCCTGTTCCTGCGCGGTCACGTGGCAGACAAAGAGCCATGGCTCATGCGGAAAATAAAATCCGGTTACGATAAAAGCCTACGCTCTGTCCTGGGGCATTCCCGTTGGGTGATTGCTGTCGGGGCATTGTCCGTTCTTGTGGGCGGCGTTCTTTTTTCTCGATTGGGCGGGGAATTCCTGCCCCAGTTGGACGAAGGTTCTCTTGTCATTCAATTCTTCCGGCCAGCCACAATTAGTATCGACCAGGCCGTTGCTCTCCAAGAAAAAAGTGAAAAGATTATTCGCCGTTTCCCCGAAGTTTCGAATGTGTTCTCACGATTGGGAACCGCCGAAATTGCCACGGATCCCATGCCGATAAGCATTTCCGATACTTTCATCATGTTGCATGAACGTAAAACGTGGCCCTTGGTCGAAGGGCGACGCCCCCTGAAAGGAGAGCTTGCCCAGCGGATCGCCGCCGAGCTTCAAGCGGAGATCCCTGGGCAGCGCCTTCTGCTAACACAACCTATCCAAATGCGTTTCAACGAGCTGCTGGAAGGAACGCGGGCAGACATAGCGGTAAAAGTGTTTGGCGATGATATGGAGCAACTCACGCAAATCGCTCAAAACTTAAAGTCATCTATCGAAAAAGTCCCTGGTGCTGGAGACGTTGAGCTTGAGTTACAAGGAAAAACGCCTCTTCTTCATGTTGAGCCTAAACTCGGTGAGCTTCGGGCCTTAGGTCTGGCCAATCAGGAAGTTTTGGAGACAGTTGGCGTCGCTGTCGGCGGTGAAGAAGCAGGATCTATTTATGAGGGTTTCCGCCGATATCCAATTGTTGTTCGCTTACAGGAAAAGGATCGCTCCAACCTTGACGCGTTGAAATCCTTGCCGGTTGGTCTTGGGACGAATGCAACAGTCCCTTTGAGTGAAGTCGCTAATCTTCATTTTGAAGATACCTACGGAACAATTGCGCGTGAGCAATCCAAACGACGTGTTTCCATTATGGTAAATCCACGTGGTCGAGATACTGAGAGTTTCGTTAACGAGGCGCAGGAAGTTTCCGCACAAGCAGTGAAAATGCCAGCGGGCTATTTTGCGGAATGGGGAGGCAATTTCAAGAATCTCCAAGAGGCCAAAAAGCGACTAAGCATTATGACACCGCTCGTTCTTGTTTTGGTTCTCTTCATGATTTTTGCAGCCTTCCGCAGTGTTTTTGAAACCTTGCTTGTTTTCTCATGCGTTCCTTTGGCACTTGTTGGTGGAGTGCTTGGACTAATCCTCAACGATCTGCCATTCAGTATCTCTGCCGGCGTTGGTTTCGTGGCCCTGTCCGGGATCGCTGTTCTGAATGGTGTAGTACTGATTAACGTGTTTAATGATTTGAGGGAAAAAGGCATTAAGGGACACGATCTCATTCACCAAGGCACGGAAATGAGGATTCGTCCGGTTCTCATGACGGCCCTCGTTGAAATCTTTGGTTTTTTACCCATGATGCTCTCAACCGGTATGGGCTCCGAAGTGCAAAGACCATTAGCTTCCGTCGTCATCGGCGGTGTTATCTCCTCAACCCTGTTGACATTATTTGTTCTTCCGTCTTTGGTCGCCCTGCTTGAAAAGCGAATTTGGAAGGCGAAGGAGGTCGAACTATGAAAGAGATCAAAGCCATTATCAAACCGAACATGCTCCAGCAAGTGCTTCAGGCTTTACGGGAAATTGAAGGGCTTCCCGGTTGCATTGTGTCGCACGTGCAGACCTATGGGCGAAGTCCGGTAAAAGGTGCGGCCGAAGAAGTTGGACTGGACACGGTCGAGAGAACAAAATTAGAGATTGTGGTGAACAATGGAATGGTTAGGAAGATCATGGAAGCCATCCGGAAAAATGCTCATACGGGCAATAAAGGGGACGGAAAAATCTTCGTGATCGAATGCAAGGATGCGATGCGGATCCGAACAGGTGAGCGTGGAGCAGACGCTCTTTAATTGAAGGCAAATATGGCAGGTTGGTGGCGAGTTTTGAAAATTCTTTGGAATTCCAACGCCCGCAAGGGATTATTGGAACAACTCCAACGCATGGAGAAAAGCGGCATCAAGCCGTGGGACAGAGCGGCTGCAAGAGCTTGGCTTAAAGAACACAAGCAAGAAATTCACTCATCTGTATGCCCACACACGGAACGTCACCAAACAGGTCGCCGGAAAAAACAAGAAAAATGCAAGAAACGCCATCCTTAGCGACTCAGAAAACTGAAAAGAAGAAATGGATCTATTATGGCTGAAGAGAAAGATCATGACGCATTTGAAGGAAAATGGTACTCGCATCCACCGATGCGGAACGCCCTTATTGCGGCGGTTATTGCGGGGATCTCGTTTGTCTTGGCGCATGTGGTCCATATACCAGCTCTCGTTGAGAAATCGCTTTACGTCGTTGCCATCGTGATTGGTGGGATCCATTGGATTCGAGAAGGTATAGAAGAGCTCATCAAAGAGAAAAAAATCGGTATCGAGATTTTGATGATGGGCGCCACAGTTGGATCGGCCATTCTCGGAATGTGGGATGAAGCCGCTTTCTTGGTTGTTCTCTATGGTGTTGCCGAAGGAATTGAGGAATACACCTACGCCAAAACACGGGGATCTATCCGAAAACTCCTGGATCTGGCTCCTAAAGAGGCCCATGTCTTAAAGGACGGCAAAGAAGCGGTCGTCGCCGCCGAGCACCTGCAAATTGGCGACATCTTTATCGTAAGACCCGGCGAGGCGCTCGCGACCGACGGTGTCATTGTCAAAGGATCATCGAGCATTAATGAGGCTCCAGTAACCGGCGAATCAATTCCTGTCGAAAAACAAGAAGGGATGAAGGTGTTTGCCGGCACGGTTAACCAACAGGGCGTTCTTGAAATAAAAGTAACGGCGCTGTTTCAAGATAACACTCTGTCCAAAATCATCCACCTGATCGAAGAAGCTCAAGAGCAGAAAGGCCGCGCTCAACTTTTTATCGACAAGTTTGGCGCGATCTACTCCCCACTCGTCCTCATGAGTGCCATATTACTGGCGATTATTCCCTATTTCTTGGGGTGGGAGTTTTCTGAATGGGCGCGACGTGCCGTGGTGCTCCTAGTGGCCGCGGCGCCGTGTGCCCTCGTTATGTCGACACCTGTGGCGGTGGCTGCCGGAATCGGCAATGCGGGCAAGCACGGCGTTCTTATCAAGGGCGGCGCCTACCTGGAAACGCTTGGGGCCGTTCGGGCGATTGCTTTGGATAAGACCGGAACCTTAACCAAGGGAAAGCCTGTCGTAACAAACGTCGTGTCATTCAACGGAGATGAAAGAAAAGTTCTCCAGATGGCGTTTAGCGTTGAGCGGCTCTCGGAGCACCCGTTGGCCAAAGCCGTTGTTGAAAAGGCAACCGAAATGAAACTTGGGTTTTTCGACGTCTCGCAATTTGAATCGTTGACGGGGTTGGGTGTTAAGGCGAATTGGCAAGGAGATACCATTTACGTAGGTAAACCGAAACTTTTTGAGGGATTCCAATTGAATCTGAAAGATGAATCAATTTTGAAAAAACTGACCAGTGAAGGTCGCTCCGTCATTTGCGTTGGAACGTCCAAAGGCGTGGAAGGACTTGTCGCGATCCGAGATGAGATCCGGCCGCAAGCGAAGGATGTCATCGATCAATTTCACAAAGAGAACGTCAAAATCGCCGTTCTCACTGGCGACAACGATGTGACGGCGAAAGCGATTGCAGGCGAACTGGGCATCGATGCGGTGTGGGCTAATCTTTCTCCCGAGAACAAGTCGGAAATAATCAAGGAAATGAAAAAGAAATACAAAACCGTCGCTATGGTGGGAGATGGAATCAATGACGCTCCGGCTTTGGCTCAAGCCTCCGTCGGAATAGCCATGGGTACGAGCGGCACGGATACCGCTATTGAGGCCTCGGACGTGGCGCTTATGGCGGACGATCTCTCAAAGGTGCCCTATGCAATTCGCCTTGGAAAAAGAGCACGGCGGATCAGTGGCCAAAATATCGTCTTCTCCATTCTGCTTCTCGCCGTGATGATCCCTCTCGCGCTTCTCGGCGTCATGAGCGTCGCATTCGCAGTTTTCGTCCACGAAACATCTGAGATTCTCGCGGTCTTGAACGGACTTCGGATGAGGCGAGTGAAGTGAATTTGAACTATGGCTAAAGCAATCCTAATTCTCATAGCCGCCTAGACGGGCCAAAAATCGTGTCAACAGATATTTTCGCTCTTTTTTTATTTTTTCCGTCGACACACCGACGATAAAATCCACCAGTCTTTTCAATTCAAACAATCATTACAGCCGATACATCGACGGAAAACGGGCATTCCTCACCAACCGGTAAAAATAAAAATCCGTGCTAACATAGCGCTCCCTCGAAACAAAGCGTTGTAAAACGACGTCCCCTCTCAACGTTGAGTTGTTCATCCCCTCCAAGTCTCACGATAGTTCGGAAGGAGAGCTTGGGCCATGGACATACGCGACACAAATATTTCGATCGGGTACAAAATTCGGCGCTTCATTTTTGAGACGCGCTCGAAAAAAACAAATCTTTCCTTGGTTCATTTCTTGGGGAGGCTGTTCCTATTCTCATCCTCATTTTTTGAGACCACTCTTCAGATTTTCCCCGTTCCAGCCGCTGCCTTAGCGACTTCCCGCCAGTTCTCACCGAGTTCTCAGCCTGAGAACGAAAATGTGCTCCCCGCCCGCCGAAAACCATTGATAGTGAGGGTGGTCAGGAAAGCGCTGCGCGCGGGCTCTTTCCTGACCACCCTCCCTCTTCATCCTAAAAATATGCTCTTGAGCAAGACTATTTTTTGGTTTTCGGCGGGCGGGCTGCGGTATGGGAAAGCTGCATGTGCTTCAAGAAAAGTTGGGGGTCAATGTGTTGGTTAGAGAAGAAAAAGGCCTAGAGATATTAACGGAAGGGGCATGTGAGAATGGGGCCATCTATCGCGGGATATTGGAGCTGATGGGTCGGTTTGGTTACTTGTCCTTTGAAGAGGTGCTTTACGGATTTCCGCTGACAGATCGGGAAGCCCGCGACCGGATTGTGTACTTGGCCCGTCAAAGTTTGATTGAACGCTTTAACAGTCACACAACCCCGCAACATTTCTACTGCCTCACGAAAAAAGGCCTGACCGCTCTTCAATCTCTCGCGATTTCCGATGAAATTAACCCCTTCGATCCCAAGACATACCGACCACTTTCGGAAAAACATGACCGCATGCTGATACGAATTTTCTGCGCCTTGCGGAAAATGCTCGACGTCGACTTTCTAGGTTGGCGCAGCGAAAAGACTCTGCGTCGCGAAGAAAGTTTGAACTCTATTTTAGAGGCGCACAAAGAGAAGCGGGTGTTGGATGGCATGTTCCAAATGAACGTCCATAAACAAAAATTTTTGATGAATCCTGAAAGTGAGCTCGTGTTTAAAGGAACGACGGCAGAACCATGGTGGTGCGGCTTGGAACTCGAACTCTCGCTCAAAAGCCACCAGCGTTACCGCCAACAGTTTGAAGCATTGTCCGACTGCGTCTACGACCGGAACGGGGAAAATCAACTGATCCCTCTTATGCTTTTTCTATGCGGATCGCCGGCTATTCACGAAACTTTGCTCAAGCATCAGATCGAGCAGTCCGAAAATTTTGGACGCTGCCTTTTTGTGTTTGGGCAAGCGGAATCGTTCTTGACGGATACGGAACAGGCTCGCCTTCTTTTGGTTTTTCGAGGGCAAACTCGCGAAGTGGCGGGACGCGAACTCAATCAGGTCCGGGTGAAGGTGCTTTCATGACGTGGAAAAGCCTTCTTCCGATTTTCTGGATGCTGAATTGGTTCGCCTTTTGGGCCATGATGATTTGTTTTGTGAAAGACTCATTCCCAAAAAAAGTCTTGAGCGGCTCTGCTTTCTTCTTGCTGTTATGGAGCGCGTTCCTATTTTATGGTCTCCATCGCGGTGAATCTATTGTTCGACGGTTTCATCCGATCATCGAGGAAATCCAGCCGATCCTCCGAACTGGATTGGACGCGACACTCATCCCGCTTCTTTTGGGCAATGCAGCATTGGGGCTGGGCTTGAAGCTGGGGTGGGGGAAAATGGACCCTATTGAATCCACCCTTAGAAAGCAGATACGTTGGCCGAAAAAGGTGGATCACGAAAGGTATTTCTCGAAGGCGGCACGTTCGGGCGCAACCTACTTGGGTTTCGAGGTTTCACATAACAAGCCAGTCTTTCTTAAGCCCGAAGAGCGTAACAAACACATCCAGATTGTGGGAAGCACGGGTTCCGGGAAAACGCGCTTCACCTTGTTTCCGCTAATGGCTCAGGACATCCGGGCGGGTCGCGGCGTGGTTTTTATCGATGCCAAAGGAAGCTCCGAGAATGCCAGGGCCATCTGGAAAATTGTGGCCGAAGCCGGCCGCACCACAGACTTCCTTTACTTTTCTTTAACGGATCGCCAACATTCCTCGACTTACAACCCGCTCAAGCATGGGAACCCCAGTCAGCTTAAGGACAAACTCACCGCCAGCATCGACTGGTCGGAGCCGTTCTATCAACGGGTCTGTGAAAATGCGCTTCAGACGCTCTTTATGGATGCGGAGCGCATCGGAAAAAGGCTGACGTTTTCTGATCTGGTCCAAATTCTGCGCAAACCCACTTCAGCTTACCCTGCGTTCTTCAATCTCGCCCAAAGACATCTTACGCACATCCAGACGTTGGAGAGTGAGGTCAGCCTTTTGGTTAACAGTCCCTTTGGCAGCCTATTGGAAGAAAAAGAAGATGGGATCGATCTGCTCGACGTTTACAAGAATAAAAAAATCGCTTATTTCGCTTTGGATACGCAGAGTTTTCAACATACCGCCGCGCGCATGGGAAAAATGATCACCCAGGACTTGAATACCTTAAGTGGTGGAGTTGAATCGGAGTTCTCGGAGGCGGACAAACGGCCTCTCGCCATCTTTATCGACGAATTCCAGGCGTTTGGAACGCGCGGCTTTATCAATGCGCTCGCGCGAGGGCGTTCCAGTGGTTTCTGGATCACGATCGCGCACCAGTCGCTCGGCGATCTCAAGGCGGTCGATGAAGCTTATTTGCAGCAGGTGT
Organism: uncultured Elusimicrobia bacterium; assembly: GCA_964499015.1. Lineage (GTDB taxonomy): Bacteria > Elusimicrobiota > Elusimicrobia > F11 > F11 > CAZCJA01. The sequence goes on along the minus strand of CAZCJA010000010.1, from coordinate 3,692 downwards.
TTGAAAACACCAATACAAAGGTTTTCCTAAAAGTAAACGATCCGGCGAACGCACAGATGTTCTCGGACAGCGTGGGAACCACCAAGACGGTTGAGACCACCAGCCAGGTTCTTCTGGAAGGAGCCGACCCCAAAAACATCATGGGCTCGAAACGGGTCGTTTACGAATATTTGATCCATCCCACGGAACTCAAAAATTTAAGCACCGGGCAGGCCGTGTTCAAATCCGGAGGGGGGTTTGGTCGCCTTTGCCTGCCCGGTGTATTTTTCCCGACGGAGGGCGTAGAACTTCCGGTCAGGCGATCCCTCGACTCCCTCACGGCTCCCAAGCCCATCCCAACGCGCGGTTTTTTGGGAAGAGGCGCCATTTCAAATGAGGAGCCAATCATTCACGTTTAAAGGATGGACTATGAAAAAAATGGAAATTGAAGGGATCACGATTCCCTATAAAAACGTCACCGACTTAAATCACAAGGTGAAAGAGGTTCTCTCACGAGTGGAGCGAAAGCGTATTGAGCTCCAATCCGAACTCGGCCTGCAACGAAAAAAAGAGAGAGGCTTAAAAAAATTCCTTGGTATTGAGGAAGATGCAAAACCAAGTGTCTCATAGGTAATGACTTAAAAAACAGGACGGAGTCCCCGTCTTCATACCCCTCGTGAAGTTCCCCTCACTCGTGACTTCTCCGTTTCAACGGAGGGTTTATGTGCAAGTACAAAGCAGTAATGCTTCTAAGCTTATGTTGTCTGGCGTCGGTCGTTCCGCTAAAGGCCGACAGCCCCGTGACGCTTGGGATTCAGGGACGGTTATCAGACAGAGCAAACGTTCCCGTGACGGCCGCAAAGGACGTCGAGATACGTCTTTATCGCGGCGGTTCGGGCGGGACAGTCGATTCCGGAACGCCGGTCTATAAGGAACTGGCCAGTATTACGCCAGGCCCAGGGGGAATTTTTGAGTACAAAGTAGGAGCCGGCACGCCGATTGAGGGACACTCGTTGACCTTGGCCGACCTTCAGACCACCGAACCGCTATACGTCCTTCTTATTGTTGACGGTTACCCACTTCTACCAAAGGTGGAGCTCGCCAAAGTTCACAAAGCGTATGTGGCTGACAACGTTGTTGATGGAGCGATTACGGACGTTGCTGTTTCACCGACTGCCGCCATTTCACACACCAAGATAGCGTTTGATTCCTCGAAAACTTTGAATTCAACAGAGGAAAAAACGAAGTTTAACGAACTCATCGGCGGCGGCGTGACGACATTGCATAAGCATCCCAATCATGCGGTCGTGCATCAGAAAGGGGGGTCTGATCCTATATCTGGCGACCTTCAGTTAAACAAGGTCGAAACTAATCAGCTTTTGGTTCAGGGGGTTGGTCTGTTTCCGTTCGGTGGCGCCTTTACCAGCGCGGCTCGAATTCCGGTACCACCAAATACAATTTGCGGCCCAGATCACATAAATCCCTACACCGGCGGCCGGTCATGCCCCGATGGCTTTGCGGGAATTACCATGGGTCAATTTACTTGCAATTACACGATAGCGCACCAACAAAGGAGTGTCACTTCTAACGCAGTGATCTGCGTGAAACAGTGATGGGTGGTTAAGATGAAAAAGATTCTATTTTCGTTCCTTTTTCTTTTCAGTTGGCCCGGTCTTGGCCTCGGGCAATTCCCGGTCGGAGTGAATGCGGGAATGACGGCGGCTGAATCAGTCGAAAATAAAGCCGTCGTCATGGCGTCGGCTTTTCCGGCCGCAGTGAGTCTTTCGCAGAACCACGTACTGAGATTGGGTTTTTTCTATATCGAGGATGCGGCATTTGACGGATTTTTGTCCGGCGCAGGCCCAGATCGTCCGGCGAATCAATCGGAATATTTTAATCATGCGGTGATCGTGACAGCCAACCCGACCGTGACGTTGGAATGGACGGATGTTTCACGAGGACAGAACATTAACTACCGGGTTCGGCTGGGGAAAAATCCGGTCGCGCAAGAGATGGTTGCGGATACCACCAAAACAAGCCAGGCGTTTGGTCCGTTGGAATACCTCACTTGGTACTACTGGCAAGTCGATGCGGTCGATGATTTTGGCCGTCTAACCGAAAGCGACGTCTATGTATTTTCCCTCGCGCCGCAGGTCTTCGAGGCGTATTGCGCCCCCAATCCCGCCCCGGCCGGCCGATCCAGCTTCGTTTTCGATATGCCGGGCGCGGGTCACGCCCATATTCAGATATTTACTCTTCCACATATGACACCCGCCTTTGAAACAAATGTTGATGGGCTCGCCGATGGAACCAATGTTTACGTGTTCGACGGAAAGGACAATGCGGGTCGTCAACTCTTTAATGGGGCTTACATGGTGAAAATTCGTTGTTTTGGAGGGCGCGGTGAGAATTCGAACCGTTTTAAGCTTTTGGTTGTTCGCTAGCTTTTTGTCGCCGACTGCTGCGGCCGACCGCGAGCATTGGCTTTCGCGGGGTCCGGGTGTTCCGGCGGCGGGGATGGGAGGCGCCTTTACGGGCAGCGCTTCGGATGTGTCGGCCATTTACTACAACCCGGCCGCGTTGCGATACCTCGGGGGCTCGGTCATGGCAGAGCATGTTCCGGTTTACGGCGGCGGTCGGTATAACTTCATTGGCGCCCATTATCCGCTTCGGTGGGGATCCCTTGGTCTGGGGGTTGCTCAAATGGCCATTGGCGGGATTGAGGGGCGCTCGAGCGCGACCGACGCGCCGACAGAGCTCGATTCAACGCAGTCCGCTTTCTTTTTCCCGTTCGCAGGGTCAGTTGGTGATTACGTTCTTGGGTCGAACGTCACGATGTTGCGCTATGACCTTGGGAGTTACAAGGACAGTGGGTTTGGCTTGGATGCGGCGGTGGCTCGGCGGTTTGTTTTGCCTATGCCTAAAACCTCTCTTCAAGTCGGGTTCACAATTCACAACTTGATTGAGCCCTCGATCCGTTTAGCGAATGAATCAGAGAGATTGCCGCGCTCGTTCGTTCTTGGCTTGTCGATGTCAAGAAATCTGTTTTCGAGCTACCGGAATAATCTGGATTCGAAAGTGTGGGATCGTTTGACGGGCAACGTTGACATTATTCAGGACGAAGGCGGTTCCGCGGTCGTCCTCGGAGCCGAATACCTTTGGCGAGCCGGGGTTCGCCTGCGGGCGGGGCTTAGCGACGAGGTGTCTTTTGGAATGGGGTATGGACCGGCGTTGGGTTCTTTCGAGGTGAATTACGCATTTCTATTCACAGAAACCTTACCAACACATCGCATGTCGTTTAGTTACAAGTTCTCCGATCCCATCGGTGCTGAGCCACTTCGGGTCGCGACCGAAGTGGATTATACGGACCCGATAATCGAGTTGGAATCGCAGTTCCGTTCTCTGGGAGATCATTATCGGGCGCGGGTTAATAATTTGGTGCAGGGGATTGGAGGCCGATTGCAAATGGGGGATGTGTTGCGCTGGCTGGTCGCTGATCCTGAAAACAAGGACGCTTGGAGTTTGTATCGGTCGATTGGGGGACAGCAATCTCTCAAGGTAAAGGAGCCACGAAACACACGGGTTCGAAAAGAATATTTGAATTTTGCCGTCGCTTACTGCAATCGGACAGCCGGTGCGGGCGTTTATGGTTCGCGGTTCATTGAGAAGTATGGCCGGAGCGACGTCGGGCGGTTCGTAAAAATGGTTTTGGA
>CAZCJA010000009.1:0-40483 GCA_964499015.1 uncultured Elusimicrobia bacterium | reverse complement strand
TTGGGCGCGATGGAAACCGTGAACACGCGCTTGCCATCCACATTTTCGGTGGAGGTTACGCGGCCGGTGGCTTGCTGAAAGGCGGAGCGCAAGAACGTAAAATCACCACTGCGGCCGGCCAATTCTCTGGTGTCGAGCGCCATTGAACCGCCCAGGGAGAAGCTCGCGTAATGGGTGATGCCGCCCCACTTAAATTCGTATTTCGGCGCGCGGTCGTAATCGGTCAATTCGGATTCGACGGCTTCGGACGTGCCGCTCACTTTCTTCACGGCGACAAAACCGCCGTTCTGATATTGATAGCTGTAGCCAGCGGCGAGTTTGTCGCCGCGTTCGTGGTTTTTCGTCGGATCGGTGATCATCACGCTGCGCGCGTCGGCCGGTTTGCCGTCTTCGCCGATGATCGTGCGGTCGTCGGACGAAACCATATGGCCTTTATCGTTATAATTTTCGAAGCCCATGACGTGGTAATGGACCTTGCCGTTGTCGAGAACATCAACGCGTTTTGTTTCCGACATCACCTGCGCGCGCGTTCCCTTGTCGCTGAAGGCGGTGGTTTTGGTCGTCGCGTAAACGCCGGCCTCATCGGTCGTTTGGAACGTGGTTTCGGTGGTGATTTTCATCTGACGGCCATTGGCGTCGATGGTTTGGTTTGAGGTGAGTTTCATCGTGTAGGTGTTCGGCGCGCCGCTAACAACATCGAACACGCCCTGCGAATACACGACGTCGAGTTTGGTTGGTGTGTCCAATTTAGAAAATGCAAGCGTTGAGCCGTTGCCGAGCGTGTACGTTTCACCCGAGGTCGCCTGCATCGACAGCACTTCGTGGATGACCTCCGGCTGGGCGTCGCCGGCATTAAATATTTGACGCTCCTGCGTGACCACCGTGCCGATCAGCGACTCTCCGCCGCGGCCCGTGCCGAGCGTCACCTTCTCGCCTTTCGCGCGGCCCAAAAGTTCCACGCGGCCGCTTTGCACGCTCAACCCTTCGTAATTGAGGCGGTTCGCGGTGAACTTGGCGCCGGCCGATGCGGTGATGCCGCTGCCGTCTTTGCGCAGGTTTTCGAAACCGCCGATGGCCGATTCAAATTGAACAAGTCCCGCTTCTTCGATCTTAAATTGATTGGCGCTATTCAGCGAAATCTGGCGGGCGCGTACCACGTTGACGCTCACGCCGTCCATCGCGGGGGCCGTCGTGGGATCGGTGACGGTCAATTTCCCGCTTCCGGAAACGACGCCGCCCGGGTTTTTCACGCCGGCGCGGATCATGTCCGGCAGAACCGCCAAATTTTCGATGGTCGCGTCGCGCGTTTCAATCGTCATGCCGCCGTCAATCGACACCTTGATGCCGTCCCGCAGTGACAATTCGGTTTTCGCGGTGGTGGTCCACAAAACTTTTCCCGCCGTCACTTCGCGCGAGCCGGAGACTGTGTGGTCGACGACGCGCTGCTGCACCACTTTCGCATCGATGGTGCCCGGCAAATTAAGTTTGGAGGTGTCGAAGGCGGTGGTTTCGCGGATCGTGCCCGTTTTCACTTCGCCCAAGTAGCCGCCGCCGAAAACGCCGGAGGCGCCGGCCTGCAGATCGAAGGTGCGGCCCGTCACCGCGGAGGTGAGGCGAGCGTCCAGCAAACCGTCGTTGCGCGCGGTCAGCGTTCCGTTCTGATTGATGTCGACCGTCGAGCCGCTGCCGACGTGGAAGCCCGAGGCGTTAAAACCGTCCGTGCCCGCGGTGATATTGCTCGAACCCACCGCGGTCGGATTAAAACGGACCGACGAAATCATGTTGCCCGCGGCGTCCGCCATATCGGTTTCTTGCACGATGGCAGCGACGCGCGAACCGTTCATCAGCGGCGTCGCTTCGATGGTCGTGGCGGTGTCGGTCACGCTCAACGTGATGTTGTGCGACGTCGCCTCCGGCGTGACGAGGCCGGCCCCGGTTTGCCCGGTGCCCGCGCCACTTTGTTCTTGGATTGAAATGGTGCGATCGACAATGACCTCGGACGACATTGCCGCCTTGCCGTCAAAACCGAACGTAATCTGGCGGCCGGTGAAGGTCGTGTTTTCAAGCGTGTTTCCGTCGGCGGTCACCAGCGTTTGATTGGTCAGCGTCACCGGCTCCGCGAGTTTGAACCAAATTTGGCCGTCGGTGAAGGCCGCCGTTTCAGCGAGCTGCACGCGGTTGGGTTCAAATGTTTCTTTGCCGTTTACCGTGACCACCTGGCCGCCGAAGGAATTGCGGCCTTCGTTATGCAGCGAGTTCACGTTTACCGTGACCTGCTGGGTCGCGGCGTCATAATCGAGCGTCATCACGCCGGCGGCGTTTTCAATCCGCACGCCGTCCAAGTGGGCGAAGGAATCATTTTGCGGAAGGAAGCGGCCGTTCGACAAGTTGAGCGAAACTTCTTTGCCTTGCTGAACGGTGATGATCGAACCGCCTAAATCGAATTCAATAGCGCGCGCCGCGCCGATGGTATTGAGCGTCGCGGTGATGTTGCCGCTGGTGCCGGCCATCTGCACCTGCGCGCCGCCGTCCATGTGATAGGTTAAATTCAGCGAACGCGTTCCGTCGGCCGCCTCCGTAATATTACCGGTGATGTTCTGCGTGTTCGGGATAATCGGCAATATGCGCGATTGTTCGACGCCCATTGCTTTCAGCGCGCCGATCATTTGCGCGTCCGTGGTGCTGACCATGAACTGGCCTTTCAGCGCGGTCTCGCGCGTTCTGCCGTTGGCGTCCACCGTTTTCAGCTTGACGCCATCGATGGAGCTGGCGATCTGTTGGCCCGCCGCGTCGGTGTAGCGCATGTTTTGGCCCGTCACGTTTTGACTGAGCTGCATGCCGTTCGAGGTTAAATTCCATTCCATTTGCGCGCCGTCGGCGGCCGCGGTGATTTGAATCTGCGCGTTACCGCGCGCGTCGACGTTTTTAATCTGAACGCTGACATCTTTGTACTGGCCAGGCGTCGCTGGGCCCGTGCCCGGGGTTTTGACATTGCGCGGCGCATCCACCGTCATGTTGCGGGTTTCATTGCGCTGATGCGTGGTGACCGCTTTCAGGCTCATCGAACCGTTGGCCGCGAACGTCGGGCCGCCCGTCACTTTAAAGGATTGTTCAAAGCCCGCCTTGATTCCTTGCGCGGTGGCTTTCATGTCGCCGTTTTTCTGTTGTCTGGCCAACACGTCGCCCGTCAAATTGTCTTTCATCTCGATCAACGTGACTTTGTTGTTCACCATTTCGAACGTGGAATCCACTTTGCCTTCGCGCACCACGTACTGGCCGATGCTGCCTTTCAAATCCTGAGGCTTCGTTTGCTGCTGGTTCTGTCCTTGCGCCGCGCCGCCGCGCGCCGGCTGGGCGATGACTTCGCGGGTGATCGCGCCGCTCTTGGCTTCAAAATGGGTGAGCTGCCCGTTGACATGGGTTTCGGTATCGCCCGCTTTAAACATTGTGCGCGCCACTTCTTTGTTGCCGCGGCCCACTTCAGAAAACGCTGCGTCGCGGGACGCCTGCTTGGTGATCGTGACGCGGCCGTCAGTCGTGCCGACGATGGTGACATTAATCCCGTTCTTCGTTGTGAACGTGGCCCGGCCGACGAAACGCGCCCCCCCATCATCGGTGCGAACAACCTTGGTGCCGTTATCAAGCTGGATCGTGGCGCGGTTGATTTCGCCGATGTTGCCGTTGTAGCCGGCCTGGCGCACGGAAGCGCCGAAATTGCTGTTGCCCGCGCCGGCGCGCACCAGTGTCTCGTTCTGCGGCTGCTGCGGTGCGACCACATTCGCCAAAATATTCGCGGGAATATGTCCGGGCGGGGTTTGCGGAAGCTGGATGGTCGGGACGACGGTCTTCACCTGGAGTTTAAGCTCGCCGCCCAATTTAACGACTTCAACTTTCAGGCCTTTGGTTTCCAGTTGTTTGTTAACGGCGCCCAGCGTGCCCAAATCGGCCATGCTCAAATTTCCGTTGTTCGCTTGCGCGCTTTTAAGCACATCGCCCAATTGCGTCTTCACTTGGCCGGTCTGCGCGATCGGCGTGATGAGGTTGTCGATTTCCTGAGCGACATCCGGTGATTTGTTGATAACGGAGGCGTTGGCTTTAACGTCGGCGGCCTTGGGGGCTTTTTTGTCGTCGGTGCCGTTTTCGTGGCGGCCCTTCTTAATCGGCTCCGCTTTTCTCTCGGTGTCTTTGATTTTATCGGCGCTCATCTTCGACGAGCGGTCCTGCGCTTGACGGCGAATGTGATCGTCATCAATGCGGTGGAACACAATCACGTCTTTGGGTGTCGAAGCGAGGTGCGGAAGGCGGAAAAGCGGCAAGGTGGGAACGCCCGCCCAGGCCACATTGACCTGGAGGTAGACAAGGGTAAGTCCGATGGAAACGGCCTTTTTTAATGATCGCGCGCTGACCATAAATTGAGTTTAAACGGGGTCCCTTAACTCTTCATTAACAACTTGTAAATTAGTTGTAACAGGGTTGTAAACGCCTTGGCTCATGTAGGTAATATATAAGGAGTGGGGTTAAGAAGGCCCTAAGAGAGGGTTAAAATACCCTTTAAAAAAATGAAAATTCCCGTATACTGACTGGAGAATCACTATGAAAAATAAGGGTGTTTTAATCGGGATCGTTTTAGCGCTCGTCGGAGCGGTGGTGGGCGGCGTTTTTCTGGTCAAAAAGATCCAAAAAGACCGGGAAGCCGTTTTGTCGTACATCCCCCCCACGTTGCCTCAGCCGCTGACCACCGCCCCCCAGTCCACGCACAAAACCGTGACCTACACCGAGAAGGATTTGGCGGAGATGCGCAAAAAAGGGATCACGCCGCCCGGCGTGGCCCAACAGCAGGCCCCTCAGCAGAACACCGGCGAGGCGGCGGTGCAGCGGTCGCTGCGCACCATCGAAGAAGTGAACCGGATCAACGAAATGAACCGGCGGATTCAGGAACAACAAGATCGGATTCGCAACCAACAGCCGCGCTAGATTCGGCGTCGCAGCCGCTTTTTAACGTCCTCCAAAAACACATACGCCGCCGGAATCACAAAAATCGACAACACCGACGACAGGGCAATGCCGCTGATCACCGTGAGCGCGAACGGCACCCACATTTCCGCCGATCCTCCCTTCTTAAGGGCCAAGGGCAGCATGCCGCAGATGGTGGTGAGCGACGTCATGAAAATCGGGCGTGACCGTTCAAAACCCACTCGCATAACGGAACGCAGAAGCCCGTCGGTTTGACGCAGCGCGTTTAACCGGTCGATCAGGATGATGCCGTTGGCGGTCACGGTTCCCCCCAGCATCAAGAGTCCCATGTACACGCCCATGTTCACGGGCGTGTTGGTCACCCACAACATCGGCATCGAGCCCGCGGTGGCCAGCGGCAGCGTGAGCAGCATGAGCAGCGGCTGGCTGTAGGATTCGAAGAAACAGGCGAGCACCATGTACACCAGCGCCAACATCACGATGAACGCGTACATAAATTCTTTTTCACTGCGCACCAGCTTTTTGTAATCGCCGCCGATTTCATAATAGTAGCCGACCGGCACTTTCATCGCCTGCAAATTCTTGCGCACCTGGAACACCGCCGCCGACAGTGAGACGCGTTCGCGATTGGCCGAAACCTGAATCATCCGTTCTTTGTTTTTCCGCCACACTTCCGACGGTGTGAAACCGTTCTTAATGTCGATCACCTGCTGCACCGGCACCACCGTCTTCATCCGGTCGCGCGCCTGAATGGATAAATTGTTCACCTGCTCCAGCGTACGGCGGTCTTCCTCCGAGAGCCGCGCCACCGTTTCCACCTGGTCGTCGCCCGTGTTGAAATACGTCGCGCGCAGGCCGCGGATCTGCGCGTGCAGCGAGTCCGCCACGTCGCGCGTGGTCAGGCCGAACAGGGACGCCCGTTCCAAATCCACCGCGAGCCGCACTTCGGGCCGGCCCGGTTTGTAGCGCAGCTTCACGTCGCGAAATCCCTTCACCTGCTCCATGTGCTTGGCCACTTCCACCGCCATTTCACGCAGGACCAGATAATCGGGACCGTAGCAGTCGATGACGAATTCTTTGGAGCGGCTCGGCTCCGAGAAATAAATAAACGCCTCGTATTCCTGGCCGATGCTTTTAAAGCGGGGGCGCAGTTCATCGATAATGTCCTGGGTGGACTTGGTGCGTTCCGATTGCGGGACGAGCGTGACGTAAATTTTCGACGACCATCCTTCCACGCGGGCGGACACGGTCTTCAGCGAACTGGCGATTTCCTTTATTTCGTTGATTTCACGCTCCACCGCGCCGACCACCTTATCGGAAATGTCCAGTTTGCTGCCGGCCGGCAGTTCAACAAAGATCACGAACTCTTTTTGCTCGGTTTCTCCTATGAATTCCTTTTCCAAAGCGAACAGGTAAATGGCGCCGGTGATCGCGATCGACAGCGCCACTCCACCCATCACCCACGCGCGCTTGCGCACGGCCAAGGCGGTTAGATGACGCACGACCGCGCGGAAATTCCCTTGAATCAGCACAATGAAAACCGGCGCGAAGAGAGCCGTTAGAAAGAAAAGTTCCAACGCGACCGGCGGGTGCATTTTGAGGATTTTCATCATCACATGAATGAAAATAATCAGTGCGACAAAACGTCCGTATCCGCCGATCGTGATGGCGTGCATGTTGTTGGCGGCGCGCGTCCAGGCGGAAAGCTTGGCAAGGGCCTGCTTTTCCCAATTGTATTGGCCGTCGAGCGGCGCCAGCACGCACAGCAGCGGAACCAGCGTGATCGCCACGACCAGCGACACGATGAGCGAGGCGATGACCGTGAACGCCATGTCCGCGAACTGCGCACGGACTTCCGCGCTGAAGAAAATAATCGGCAGGAAAATCACAACCAGGATCAAGGTCGACGACGCCACGGCCATGGACATCTCCCGGGTCGCCGTGACCACCAGCGTGGACATGTCGAGCGGTTTGCCGCTCCGCACCGCTTCTTCGCGGCGATGGATGATGTTTTCAAAGACCACGATTGAGTCGTCGACGATGCGGCCGATGCCGAGCGCAATGCCCAAAAGCGACATGACGTTGATCGTAATGCCGGTCGTGCTTCCCAGCTTCTCCATGAGCGTGCGCTGCAAAAGCATCAGAAAGAACGTCACCACCACCGCGACCGGAATGGAAATCACGACCACACGGACCTGGCGGAAATTGCGCAGGAAGAACCACAAAATAAGGCCGGTCAACAGCGCGCCAAGCAAAAGCGCCTCGCGCACGTCCGCGATCGATTGGCGGATCTCAACCGATTGATCAACGGAAACCCCAATGCCCATATCGGTCGGCAGGGTCTTCTGATAGGCGTTTACCGCTGCAATGACGTTTTTGGCCACGCGGATCGTGTTTGCGCCGGATTCTTTCTGAATGTAGATGGACACCGTCGGCTGATTATTGACGCGCGAATACGATTCCGGTTCCAAGTAATAATCGCGCACCACGGCAACGTCGCCCAAGCGAATGCGCGAGCCTTCGCGCGTGACCGCGATCGGCATCTGCTTCATTTCCTCAAGCGAAGCGAAATCGGCGTCGATGTGTACCGAACGTTCCGCGCGGCCCGAATCGAAACGACCCGAAGCCATCGACACGTTGCTCACGCCCAAATCGCGCACGACGTCGAGAATGTTCAGCCGGTGCATCTCGAGTTTTGATTTCTCAAACTCGACCAAAATCTTGCGCTGCCGTCCGCCGCTGATTTCCACGTTGGCGACGCCGTCGACGCGGGACAAATCCTGCTTCAAACTGCGTTCGATCATCGTGCGAATAATTTCCGGGGTTTTTACCGAGCTGGTCGCGGTCAGAATCACCACCGGATGGTCGTTTTCGTTGTAGCGGGCGACGATCGGCTTCTCGATTTCTTTCGGCAGTTTCCCTTTCACGCGCGCCAGGCGCTCCGACACTTCCAACGAGGCGCGCTGAGCGTTCTGCTTCTCGTCAAATTCAAGCGTCACCGTGGCGCGGTCTTTCTTCGAAACGGAAATGATTTCTTTTAACCCCGACATCGTGGAGACCGCTTCTTCAATCGGCTCTGTGACCAGGTTTTCGATGTCTTCCGGAGGCATACCGCCGCGCACGCTGACGAAAATCGTCACCACGGAGGATTCGACGTTGGGCATGAGATCGACGGGAAGGAAGAAAAAGGAAAGCACGCCGCCCAGACAGGCGGCCGAAACCGCCATGAGCGTTCCAATGGGGCGTTTGATGGCGACTTCGGTGAGGTTCATGGGGAGGTTTAGGAGGGGGGGGATCCTTCCCCCCTCCTAGCCTCCCCGAGGGGCGACGGTCATGGCCCCCGAGTTTGTGTCCAAGACGATGATCTGGCTGAAACCGGTAAAATGATAGCTTTGGAAAACACGGCGGATCTCGTCGGTCACCAGCGGCAAAACGTCCTTGCGAAGTTCTCCTTCCGACAGTTTCTCTCCGGGAATCGACGCCAGTTCAAGCATCATGTTGAAATTGGATTCGCCGTCAGAGTCCTGCTCAAAGCGCGCGTTGGCGTTGCGCAGCAGCGCTAAATTCTTCGCTTTCTTGTTTTCACGGAAGAGCCGACGCGTGCGGCTGGCCGCCACCTTGGCCAGAAAATCCGTCATGCGGATATCCGCCAGTTCGAACTCCGTTTTCTTCGCCGGCGGCGCGCTCTGCGCTTCGACCGCCATCATCATCAGCGAGACCAAATCCAGATGTTCCTGGTCGAACGGCGTGCGCTGGCCGTTGATTTCAAATTCAATAACGATTCGGTCGAAGTACTGATTGCGCGACAGCGCCTCCGCGTAGACCTTGCGAATATCCAGAACGCATTGCGTAAAAATTATTTTGTTCCCCGGGTTCCCGGCGTCGGCCACTTCAAGAACCAGAAACTTCGGCGGAACGTCGACCGAAAGGCTCACACGGGACAGCGTCTGAATCAGGTTGTCCATTTTTTTCCAGATCGCTTGGTCTTCGGCGATGATTTCCCCGAACAAATCGTTCACCGCGTAACGCACGCCCAGCGTTTTCCCCGCCTCTTTCACTTCGACGTCAAGTTTATAGTCGCGCTGGGCCACCATCTTCACGCTTTCCTTGATGGTTTCGCTCTTGTATGTGGACTTGCACGCCGGCAAAAAAAGCACGATGGCTAAGAACCATTTCATTTCGCCGCCGCTTTTTTGGCGATTTGCCACTCTTCCAAGCGCTTGTAGAGAACCGGAATCACATACAACGTCAGAGTAGTGGAAAGGAACAAACCGCCGAAAGTCACAAGGCCGAGCGGCTGGGCCAGTTCATCGCCGCGGCCCAAGCCGATCATCAGCGGCAGCACGGCGAGCAAGTTGGACACCGTGGTGATTAAAATTGGGCGCAACCGGTTGGAAGAGCCTTTGACGATTGCGTCCCTAAGCGACAAGCCCTCCGCGCGCAGGCCATTGGCGTGATCGATAAGCACGATGCCGTTGTTGACGACAAGACCGGCCAATATCAATATTCCCAGTATCACCACCGACGACACCGGCGTTCCCGTCAGCGCCAGCGTGAACGCCACGCCGATGAACGAGAACGGCACCGTAAGCATGATGATCAGCGGCTGTGTGGTGTTTTCAAATTCGGCGGCCATAATCATGTAGACGAGAATGATCGCGAGCAAGAACGTAAATTGCAGGGTGGCGAAGGATTCCGAGACGCGGCTCGACTCCCCGCCGAGTTCGACGGTATAGTCTTTGAACGCGCGGTATTCGGACATCATCTTTTTAATTTTGGCGGTCGCTTTGCCGGAGGAGCCGCGCACTTCGGCGGAAACGATCACCGAACGCTGCTGGTCCAAGTGGCGAATTTCACTGGTGCCGCGGCCCACGCGGATCTGCGCGACGCCGTCGAGCGGCACCATCGATCCGCGCGGTGAACGTAACGCCAATTGGCGAATGCTCGCGTTGTCGTCGCGGTCTGTTTCGCGCAAACGCACGCGAATATTGGTTTCCTCGCCGCCTTCCTTAAACTTAGTGGCCACCATACCTTTGATGGCAATCAGCGCGGTGCGCGCGATGTCGGCGACGGACAATTCAAAGCTCGCGGCGCGGTCTTTGTCCGGGATCACCTGCGTTTCCTGAGACGGCAGCGCCAGCGTCGATTTCACCCCGAAGAACGCGGGGTCCTGCTCCATTTTCTTAGAAAGGTCCGCGGAAATGTATTCCAATCGGTCGAGCTCCGGCCCTTTGATTTCAATTTCCATCGCGGCGCCGCCCGAAAGCGCGCTCTTGATCGGGCTGTCCTGCAAAACGTAATTCAAACTCCCGCCCTCCAGGTTTTCCCGGCGGGACTGAGTGACGAATTTTTCCAAAATATCGTGAGTGTCTTGTTTAACCTTGGGCCCAAGTTTGACCGCAATCTGCGCTTGATGGCCGCCGAGAGCGTCGACGTCTTCATCTTCCTGCGCGGAGCCCACGCTGACCATCACGTCCAACCCCTCGGTGTTGAGCAAAATACTTTCCAGCTTCTTCGCCACTTGATTGCTGACGTCCAAGCGTGTGCCGATCGGCATTTCAAGTTCGATATAGAACTGGCGCTGATCCATTTTCGGCATGAACACTTTGGGCGTCCACGACAAAACAATCAGAGCGAGCACGGCCAGTCCGCCGATGATGGTGAAAAGCGTTTTTGGATTTTTCAGCGTTCGGTCGATGGAATCCCGGTACCAAAGCGCCGCCTTGTCGATTTTTTCCCCGACTTCCTTCACTTTCATTTTGGCCAGCAGGTCTTTCATCGGGACGTGCGTCCATTCGTACGCCGACAGGCGCGGAATTAGCGTGAGCGCGACCAGCAAGGAGGCGATATTGGTGAACACGGTCACGTAAAAGAGATCTTTAAACAACTGCTGGGCGATGCCTGTGACGAAGAGCAGCGGGAGAAAAACGGCGATGTTGGTGAGAGAAGCCGAAAGCATCGGCGCGAACATTTCGTCCGCGCCGTCGACCGCCGCCTGCTGGTAGGATTTCCCCAACTCCTCGCGGTGGCGCGCAATATTTTCCGCGATACAAATGGAACAGTCCGTCAACGAGCCGATGCCGAGCGCCAAGCCCGCCAACGTGAGCATGTTGATGGACATCCCCAGAAAAAACATGACGATAAATATCAAAAGCAGCGACGCTGGAATGGCCAGGCCCACGACCAGCGCGTCTTTGACGTTGCCCAGGAAATAAAGCAGAACAAAAAACGCCAGCAGGCCGCCGATGATCACGTTGTTGCGCATGTTGCCAAGCGAGGCCACGATGTATTCGGATTCATCGTAGATGACCTCAATGTTGAAACCCGGCGGCAGCGAACTCTTGAGTTCCCCCAACGCGGTTTTGACGGTCTGTGAAACATCGACGGTGTTGGCGTCGGCGTGCTTCTGAATGGAGATGGAAATATTTTCTTTGCCGTTGTAGCGCGAGTAGCTGGTTTTCTGTTCCAGGCTTTCGCGGATCTCGGCGATGTTATGCAGCGGAATCAAGCGCTGTTCGCGCGCTTTGCCGGAGGTGTCGCCGGAACGGTTCTCCTTTTTCCAGCGATAAACAGGGTCGTACTCCGGATTTTCGATCTGCACGATCGTCTTGCCGATGTCGTCGATGTGCTTGAACTGCCCATCGGTGCGCACCAGATATTCAACGGTTTTCCCCTGCGTGACGCCGGCCGGATAGTTGTAGTTGGCGTTCTTCAGCGCGTCGACCACCATCGGCAGCGAAACGCGGCTGGCTTCCAGGCGTCCGCGGTCGACTTCCACCAAAATTTCCCGCTTCTGCCCGCCTGAAATCGAGACGGAACCAACGCCGTCGGTTTTCTCGAGCTTTTTCTTCACCACCTGATCGCAGAGCTCGGTCATTTCGGCCAGCGACATGTCACCGGTGACGCTCAAAATCAAAATCGGATGGGCGAAGGGGTTTACGCGTTTAATTATGGACTCTTCGGCCTCTTGGGGCAGGCGGTCTTTGATGCGGTCGATCTTTTCGCGCACGGCCAGATGCGAGAAGCCGACATCCGTGCCCCAGGAAAAATCGAGCGTGACCGCGGACATGCCTTCTTTGGAGATGGATGAAATGCGTTTTAAACTGGGAACGGTGCCAACGGCTTCTTCGATGGGTTTGGTAATCAGGTGTTCGATTTCTTCGGGCGCGGCATTGGCGTATTTGGTGATGATGAGGAGCTTCGGGACGGAGATGTTCGGGAATAGCTCCTGGGACATTTTCGCCCAGGACAAAAGGCCGAAAAGCGCGATGCCCGAATAGAGCATCGTGGTCATGACCGGCCGTTTAACGAATATGGTCCCGATTTTCATAGGTCTCTATAGTGTGCCGTAAAAACAGCACGATTTCGAGGGGGTGGACGAGGTTATTCTCGGACCACTTCGGCTCCGGCCACGCGGTCCATCGCGGCAAGAGAAATGTTGTACGCCGAGAGGGCTTCCTGTTCGGTGACGAGTGCCTGGGAATACGCCACTTCGGCGGCCATAAGCTGCGACAGTTCCGAGAGGCCCAGCTTCACTTTCTCGCGGGTGATTTCCAGATCTTTCTGTTTGAAGGTCACATCCTGGCGCACCGCGTCCAATTGGCGGGCCGATTTTTCCAGGTTGTAATAGGCCTCGCGAACTTCATACTCGGCTTTTCGCGAAGCTTCCACCAACTCCGCCTTGGCTTTTTCGTACTGCAGTTCCGCCTGGCGCGCGTTGGACGAACCCGGAAGCGCGTCCCAGATGCCCACTTCCACCGTCTGCTGCTGCGAATCCGTCAAAAACGATTGGCCCAAGTCCGGAGCGGTGCGTTCCTTGCTGAAATTGCCGCGCACGGTGTTCCCCCAGAAAACCCGCGACACTTTTAGGCCCACGTTCCACGCTTCGCGCATATTGAATTCATCTTCGGAGAACGCGGCGCCCGCGCGGCCGTAGAAACCGGAAGCATCGAGTTTCAAATTGTTGTCGGCCTTCTGCGCGCGCCAGTTAAGCCGCGAGAGTTCGGCGCTGAGCCGCGCGATGCGCACGTCCGGGCGGTGTTCCTGCGCCCAGGCGATGATCGATTCCACGTTAAAGCTCAAGCGTCCGAAGCTGAGCGCGCCTGGAACGGGATTCGGCAGCGGCTCGGCCTGATTGGTGAGCGAAATCAGCACCAGACGCGCCAATGAGATGTCCTGCTCGTCGCTGACCAGTTGATACGAGGCCTGATCGGCCTGCGCAATCACGTTCAACACTTCGTTGCGCGACGCCAACTGCAAATCTTTTTTCTTCTTGACCATTTCCTTAGTGGCTTCGCCCTGCGCCACAAGTTCGCGGCGGATGCGGTGAATGGTTTGGTTCTTCAAAAGAGTGAAATAGGCCTTTTTTACTTCGTAGGTCAGGTCCTGGGCCTGCTTGCGCACGTTCTCCAGCGACATCGCGCGGTTGATTTTCGCCTGGCGGTACGCGCCGTAGAGCCGTCCGGATTGGAACAGAGGCTGAACCGCCTGCACGCCGTATTCTTCGCGCTTGAACGTCGCCGCCTCGAAGCCTTCGAAATCGTCCGACGGAAACGGATTTACTTCTTTGCCGCGCGTGGAACTGACGCGTGCGGTGAGCGCAGGCCCCAGCGCGCGCTGGGCTTCCCACACACGCGATTTGGCCAAATTCACTTCTTCCCGGGCGACGGACAGCAAGCGACTGTTGGCTTGGGCGACGGAGACAAAATCATTCACGCGCGGATCGGCCGGAAGCGTGTTCGCGCCTTCGTATTTGGCGACGTCAAAACGAAAATCGACTTCGGGAACGTCGACTTTGGTCGTGGTGCGGTCCAAACGGATCACCACCACCCAGCCCTGCTGCTGAACACTGTGAAAAACGGCGCGGGTGAGCTTGAGTTCGATGTAATCGATGGCGAAATCTTTTTTCGGGTCACGGGCGCCGGTCGTGGCATCATGAAAACTGGAGAACCCATAACGGATTTCCGAGAGCGGATCGATGCCGACCACTTGGATCGGCGTTCCGGAGGCGAAAACGGGCGTGCTCAAAAATTGGACGAACAATGACGGCGGGTCCTGCCGCTCGAAGAGGAAGCACTGCACGGGCCGGGAGGTGTGGATCAAAACCAAAAGCTGGGTGCCGCTGTCGTCGATCGAAACTTTTTCGATGGTCGCGGGAGTGGTCGAGCTGTCCGCCGCAAAGGTGTTGGTGGAACCGATGATCGCGGGCGCGGGGCTCGACGTCATCGGCTTATCTTCTTCGGCAACAACAGTGGGGGCGACGGTCGGGGTAGAGGTCTCGACAAGAGGAGGAATTACGTCTGTTGCGCTGGAAACGTCTACGTCTGTTTCAGAGAAGGCCGGGAGAGCGGCCAAGGTAAAAACAGCGGCGATGAGGGCCGCGCGCTTCATTGGGTCTCTTCAACGGTCGCGGTCCGGTCTTCTTCCGCGCGGGCTTTGCGCAGAGCAGCTTCCGCCTTTTTGTGTTCGGGGTTAACGATCAAAACTTGTTTCCATTTCTCGATCGCGATCGAACGGTTGCCCTGAGAGTAGGCGATCAGGCCGTCTTTGTAAATGCGTTCGCTTTCGTCGTCCTGCATTTTCACGACTTTGTCCAACTCTTGCTGAATTTTGATGTTGGACGGGTCGCGTTTCTGCTGGGACTCAAGCGCCATGCGGCGTTCGGAGAAATTGTCCATGCCGTCGGGAACGGAAACGGACGGCATGCCCGCGGGCGTGGACGGCTGCGTGGGGCGCCAAATCTGGTTCGAACCGCCGGTGCCCGGATTATAAGGCTGGGCAGCGAGCGTGTTATTGATTTTGGTGATGTATTCGCCGGCGGCCGCAAATTCAGGGTCCATCTGGTTGATGCGCTTAAACGCGTCGAGCGCCAGGCTCCAGCGCTGGTTGGCGTAATATTCGAGGGCCTCTTCCAAAAGCGCCTGCATCTCGGAGGTTTTGCTCTTCCCAGCGATGCGCAGCACGCCTTCTTCGGCGCGCGCTTTGCCCTGCATCGCTTCCATATCATCGGAACGAAGCTCCATCACTTTCACCCAGGAATTGAGCGACTGCTGGTAGAGGCCCTGCTCGTAAAACGCGCGGGCCGAACGACGGAAGAAATCCTCCTGCTCGCCGACCATCATCTGTTTGAAATTGTTTTCGGCGCGGGCCGTTGCGTTGGCCAAGATCACGCTTTCCGGCTCCACCTGTTTGCGTTCCGACCAGATGCGGTACGCTTTCGCCCAATCGCGGTCCAAGTACGCGAGCACGCCGCGGGAGAACGCCCACTCGGACGGGTTAAAATTCGGTTTCTTAAGCATGGCCGCGGTGTCTTTGCGGATTTTCTTCAGCTGGGCGGTCGCGTCTTTATGGTCGAGGACCGCGTCCGTCGCCGCGTGGAACGAATCGATCGCGCCGATCATGTCGCCCGAACGCAGCAGGTTTTTCCCCTCTTTCATTTTAGCTTCGGCAAGCTTGGCCATCTTCGCGCGTTCAACGTCGTTTTTCTTCTTGAGGCGCACTTTCACTTTGTCCAAACCGCGCTGTGCGGCGGAATTCTTCGGGTTGATGCGCGCCACTTCTTCAAAATAGGAAAGGGCCGTCTTGTCGTCTCCATCCATGTAGGCGGAAAACGCTTTGGCGAGGATTTTGTCCTCGGGGGTCTGGATGCTCGACACCGCCGCCGACGCGGCCGAGGCGCAGAAGAGAAAAACCACCGCCAATAGTTTATTGCTGCTCTTGTGATTTCTCATAAGTCCTCTTTTCCTCAAGTTTGCGAAGCGCGTTCGCCGCGTCTTCGTTGGTGTAATCCAAATCCAAAGCTTTCTTCCAGATCTTCTCCGCTTTGTCGGCGTTGCCGGCCAGGAAGGCGTCCAGGCCTTCTTTGTACAGCGCCTGCGATTGCTGTGCGTTCTTGTTGTCCAAATCGCGTTTTGCGATCTCGAGAGCGGTGCCGATGCGCGCGTCCTCGGGCGAAAGTTCAAAAGCGCGGTTCAGTTCGGCCACGGCTTCGTTCAATTGGCCGTTGTTGTAATGAACCTGCGATTGTTCGAACAAAACGTTTGCTTGCGACGCCTTGGCCAGGCCCATGTAATGGTTCACTTCTTCGAAATCCGGCATGAGCGTCTTTACTTCTTCAAATTTCTTCAGCGCTTCGTCAAAGTTGTTTTTGCGGTATGCGTCGAGGCCGTCTTTGTACGCGGCCTGCGCGCCGGACAACTTGGCCATTTCTTCGTCGCGTTTCTTGGAATCGATGATGACCGCTTCCGTTTTTTCGAGCATCGCCTTGGCTTCCACATGGTCTTCTTTGATCGTGAGCGTTTTCACGAAGGCCGCTTTGGCTTTTTGATAGTCGCCGGCGGCGAATGTGTCCATGCCCTCTTTATAAGACTCCTGCGCTAAGCTTGCGTAACGGTTATCGATACGTTCCAAATAAACTTTAGATCCCGTGTGCTTCGGATCCAGAATCAGGATGGTCTCGAAGCCTTTCTTCGCGAGCACCAGTTCGTCACGGTCGAACGCTTCTTTGGCCAGTGTGAATTTCTCGGTGATTTCGGCGTCCATGCGGGCCGCGTCTTTGCCGGCCGACATTTCCGCAAATTGTTTCTCGATGCGCACTTTGAGTTCCACCGACGGAGTGTGCCACGGCGCCACCTGAAGAAGTTCGGAGAGCGTGCTGTAGGCCTGCACACCGTTGCCGCGGGCGTACTCGCTCTGCGCCTTCTTGTAGGCGATCTCCACCTGGTCAGAAGCGTTCTGGATCGCGGCGGCGCGGCCGAAACGGTAGCCAATGCTGACGCGGTTGGTGTTGCCCAAGTCGCCGTACGGAACCAGCGCGTAATCAATGTTCCACTGCGCGAAGCGCAGGCCGAGGCCGTAAGAAATGCCGGTGCCGACAAAATCGGACAGCGTGCTGTAGCCGACGCGCAGGTCGAGCATGTTGAACACACGGTATTCAACGCCGAGCGCCGCGTGGGAATCGGTGTCGCGCGACTGGATCAAATCGAGGGCGATGTTTAAATTGCCGCCGAGCGCGGAAAAACCCGTGCCCAAAACCGTCTGCTGCGGCAAGTCGGAGGTTTCGCCGTTGTAGTCCAAACCCGAACCCATGTTGCGCACCGCCAGGCCCAAACGCAGGCCGCGCAGGTTGCCGTCTTCAATCGGGAGGCTGATTCCGGCGTCAAGCATCGGTGCGGAGGCTTTGTAGCCGGCAAGTTCGGATTGGAGGTATTTGAAGGTGAAGCCCGTGGAGAGTTTGGAGTTGCTAAAAATCTTTTTAGCCCAAGACGCGGTGACCATTTTGTTCGAGGCCTCGACCGCACCCGTCGGCAGGCCGCCGTCGGTGTAGCCGTCAATCGAGCCGTAATCGAAGAGGCTCGCGCCAAAGGCGAAGGCACCCAAACGTTCAGTCGGAAAGCCGTAGGAACCATGCTGAAAGCGGACGTTCTCCACCAGCGAGTAGTGCATGAGTGCGAGTTCGTTGTAGCGGAGCGTGGAGAGGTTTGACGGGTTCCAGTAAGCGGCAGTTAAATCTTCGGACATCGCGGCCTGCGCGCCGGCCATCGCCGCGCCTCTGGCGCCGACGCCGATCTTCAAAAAGTTCGCAGCGGAACTGCCCGCTGCCTTGGCGTTGGCCAAAACGGGGAGCAGTCCCAAAAGGAGGAGCCCCCAGACGAGGAACTTGGTGAAAGACGTGATGGTCAGGTTACGCACGTTCATTGTAACCGTATTGTAACAGGGGCTCCTTTAAGGATTCCTTAAGACGGGATTAAAAGGAGGTTAATACTTTTTTAGGCGGGATTAACGAATCACGATGATTTTACCATCTGTTTTTGAACCCCCACCTTCTACGAGGTAAATATAGACGCCGGTGGCGGCTTTTTTGCCCTCTGAGGTGAGGAGATCCCAATCAACAGTAGCTAGGCCGGTAGGGATGTTAAGCGATCTTACTTCGTCGCCCGTGATGGTAAAAATTTTGACAGTTCCTTCGTTGGGAAGATCGGTGAAATGGATGACGGGCCCGTCCCGATTGACGACGCAGGGGACCGGAAACGCATGCGGCTCGGCAAAGACGGTGGTTGCAGCGGCCAAAATGAGACCCAGAAGCATCGTTATTTTTTTCATCGCACGATCACCAATTTCCCCGTTTTTTTATTGCCGCCGGAGGTGATGTGGTAGATGTACACATCCGCCCCCACGGCTTCGCCGGATCCGTTTTTAACGTCCCAGCGGATCGGATCCGGACGACCTGGCGCAAATTGTATTTCTTTCACAAGCTCGCCGGACACCGTATAAATTTTTATTTCACCCGCGTCCGGCAAATTGGCGAATTTAATTTCGGTGTGCTGGGACGCCACAAACGGCACCGGGAACGCGTAGGTCGAACCCACGTCCGTGGAAGCGGTGCCGATCACCGCGAAGACGCCCATGTTGTAGGTGACCGCAACCACCATCTTGTTCACCGGGTCGACGTGCGAGCCCGGCACTTTCACCCACAACTGCGTGGACTCGTCAAAACGGTAGATCAGCAAATTCGATACTTTGACTTTGACGCTGTTCGACTGTTGGGACGAGACGTTGGGTAGATCGTCAACGTAGCCGTCGCCGTCGTCGTCGGTGTAGGGCATGCTGAGGATCGCACCGCTCTTAAGTTTCCCCTCGGTGCGCGCGTGCGCGGCATTGAAATGCCCGATAAAGCGTTCGGCGATCGGCGTGGCGAAGAGGCCGCCGATGGCCACCTGTTTCTGGTTGGCGCGCTGGCGCGAACCGTTATCAAATCCCCACGGGAAGGACGCCGGGTCGGTTTCCACGCCCACCGCGCCCACTTCCGGCAGCGTGCCCGCCGGCATGTGCAGCCGCATCGAAAGTTTTGAATCCGCGCCCACGGTCACGAGTTCATTGGTGACGTTCGGATCCAGGAAGGTGCGGAAGTAATAGGTAAATTCGGCCGGCAGCGAGTTCCCCGCCACGTCTTTCACCCCCGCGGTAATCATCACCTCGAACAAATGGCCCGCCGGCAGTCCCGGCTGCTCGAAAAGAATGTGCATTTCGCGCTCAGAGTCGTTGTAATCGACCCGGTAATTCATTTTCTTCGGCGAAATGGTTTGCGACAAATTGTCTTGGACCGCTTGGACAAGCACCGTGCTGTCGTTGACCGTAGCGCCGTCCAAACGCTTGGTGAAACGGATGTGCAGGCCGTGCACCGTCGGCGCCCATGGAACGCTGGCGGCAAACGAGGCGTCGATCTGGTTCGCCGGCGGCAGGCTTTTCACGCTCAGCGTGCCCTTTTTGCTCTTGGTGTTCAAAAGGCCGGCCATCGGCGACGGTTCGCGTGCGCCGTAAATGGGCTCCGCGCCGTCCTGGCGGATTTCTTCGATCTGCGGCGGCACGACGTCCTGGAAAAGCGGGTACGGGCCGTACACCTTCGGCAGCGGCGACGGCGTGCCGCCTTGGTTATAGCTCAGCACGTGCAGATACCAATTGGTGTCTTGCTCGATCACGTCGCGCGTGAATTCCTTGATCTCGCTGGCGTTGTCCCAAAGCGTTTCCGTTCCGTCAAAGGTGTAGGTCGGGCTGTTCGTGAACTTCACGCGGTAATGGTTGAGCGTGCCGGGTCCGAAGACCAGGTTGTTCTTAAACCGGAATTTGATTTCGTTCGACAGCACATTGATCTGATGGCTGGTCGACTCGACGTTGGGATCAATGGCGAGCGTCCACGCGGTTGCGGCCACGGAAGCGGCGCTGAAGCCGCTGTTGTTCGAGGCGCGCACGACGCGGGTGACCGCGGTGTTCGGCGTCGGGATGCCGGTTTCCACGACCTCAATGAAGCCGGTGGCGGTGGCCGGGACGCTGTTGTCGCGTTCCGCTTTGGGAATAAAGTTAACGCCGTCGTGGAACGACACTTCAAATCCATCTTCGTCGGTGGAGTTGTCGTACCATCTCCAGCGGATCGAGCCCAAGCTTTCCCCCGTACCGGTGAGTTCCGTCGGCGGCGGGAAGGTGATGGTCTGCACGGAGCTCCGCACGGAGGCCGCCGTCACCTGATGCGGGCCGCCCAAACGGTCGCCGTTGCGGGCATACACTTCATAGGTAAAAATCTGCGAGCTGGGCAGGCCCGTCTGCGTGAAGCCTTCGTCCCAACGCTCTTTGGTGAACCACGCGGTGCGCGTGTCCGTCAGCGACGTGCCTTGCGCGCCGCCGCCCGCGGAAAGATAACGGTTCCCTTCCACCCAGAAGATCGCGTAATGCGTGTGCGGCGGGTTGCCGGCCGGGTCGATCGCCACGTTGTTATAAATATGGTGCGAGTCGTCGAAGTGCGTGGTCACCACCGGCTGGCCCGGCACCTGAGCCAGCGTCCAGGCGTCGATGAACGGAGAGGGATCTCCATCGACCCCGTCGGATGAACGGGCTTTCACCTGGACGCGTAAATGGGTGTTGGGCTCGAGAGCCGGAATGGTGACATTGGCGCCATTGGGCGCCAGGAACACATATTCATTGTCGACGACACTGCCGGTGCGCGTGCCGGCGATCGCGTAGTTCTTAATGACCGGCTGGACCTGCGCCGATTTTACGTCCGACGGCGCGCCTTCCTGGCCGAAACCGCCCACGCCCACCAGGTAATAGAAGAACAGGGGCGCACTGGTTGGATTGGCGACGGCATTCCACGAGAACTGAAGGCTGTCGATGGTCGCGCCGGTGTCCTGATTGAACTGCAAAGCGGTCATCTGCGCGGGGCGGCCGCCTTCGGTGTTGTGGCGCGTCGAAGACAGCGAGTTCGGGATATCGAGGCTTCCTTCCTGTTTGATGTAGTGAATAAATTGGCTGTCGACGAAATCGAAATATTTGACAAATGAGCCCTCGGTCCCCGTTTCGGACACATACGCGCGGAACGCGTCCGCGCCCATCGCGTCCCAGGCCAGGTTTGTGTAATCGTTGTCCACCACGGTGGCTGATAAATTGGGTTTTGCCGGGACCGTCAGCACCGGGTGCACGAGCGACGGTTCCGTCAGCACGCCCGCGTGGTTGCGCGCGACAACGCGGTATTCGTATTGCGTGCGCGCGAGCACGTTCGCGTGAACGCCCATCCCGTCGAACGTCAGCGTGGTGTTCCAATCGGCACGGTTGCGCCACGTGGGCCCGGCCGCGACGGAACCATCGCCCACCAAATAGGCGTTGTCGCGCAAACTAAAGATCGCGTATTCGGTGTGGTCCGGATTCAAATCTCCGGCGCTGATGTTCACGCGCACGTGATTGTTGTGTGTCGGGTTCCACTTGGCTTCCAATATCGGGATGACCGGCTGGCTGGCCAAGGTAACCGTAAAGCCGGAGTTGGCCGCAAGGTCGGAGCGGACACCGTCGTGGTTTACCGCGAAGACGCGCACCCAATACGTCGTGTTCTGGCTAAGCCCTTCCACCGTGGTCGCCGTGCCCAAAACATTTTCACTTCTCACCAAATCCTGAAACACCGGGTTGGCCGCCGTCTCAACGAAATAGACGGTGCCCGCCGGGTTGCCGTTGGCGCCCCAAGTGATATCGATTGAATTCAATTTCGCTGTGAGCGTGCCCGACACAGGGTGTGTCGCGTACGTGACGATATGGCCCATCGGCACCACCGGCGATTCGCCATGCGTGCCGATGGCTTTGCCGCGGAAGAAATAGGTGGTGTTGTACGCCAAATTGGAAACATCAATCGCCAAATCGCCGGTAACAGTAACGTTCGCCGGCGTGGCGAAGTTGTCCATCGAACGCTCAATTGAATACTGCACGCGAGATGGGTTGGTGCCGTTCTGCCAGCTCAAGCGGAAGGACGTGGTGGTGGTGCTGGCAAAAATATACGGCGGCTGCGGCGGCTGAACGCCCGTATAACCGGAACCGAGAAGAATGGCCGCCGATTTAACGCCCGCGTGGTTAACCGCCAGCACATTGACGAAATATTCCGTGTCCGGAACCAGCCCCAAAACAAAACCCTCGGTGCCGATGATGTGGACGACGATGTCGTCGGCGCCGTTTAAAGCGGCGGAGGTGGAGGCGCGAACCTCATAACGCGTGCCATCCGGATTGCCGTTGGCGCTCCAGCTCACCGTCGCCGAGGTGCGATGAATGGTGACCGATCCCGCGGACGGCGCTTTGGCCAACGTCACGCCGACCGCCGAACCGAAGGAGCTGTAAATCGATGTGGCGCTTTTTGCGCGCACGCCCACGCTGTAGGTGGTGTTGGGCGTAAGTCCGTTAAATTGATGGGACACCGCCGCGTTCACGTTCAGAGGCGCCCCGCCGATCAACAGCGGCACGCCTTCGTTGCTCAATACTTCGTACGTCGTGCCCACGGGATTCAAATCGATCCAATTCATAATGATGTGATCAATCGCGACCGTCAGCGGCTCGGTAATAATAGGAGCGACGATTTCGTTCTTGGTGCGGCCGTTGCCCACGCCCGCCCACGGGGTTTTGTGGCCGTTGACATTAATGGCGCGCACCGCGAACCAATACACCGTGTCCAAATTGAGCCGTGTGATCGCGCCCGTTGAAACGTCGATACCCGCGTCCGCGACCAGCGCCGGCGCCGATTCCAAATCCGCCGAGGTGAACGCGCCGACTTCGTAGCGGGTCTTATTCGAATTGTTTTGCTTGTCCCAATCAAATGTCGCGGACGTGATATGCACTTTGAGCGAGGCCAAGAGCGGCAGCGGCGTGGCCGCGCGCGTGTAGGTGGAAAAATCCACCGGCGTAGTCGTGTTGCCCAAATCATCGCGGACCGCCAGCTTAATCGAGTACGAGGTGTTTGGTGTCAAATTGCGCATCGTGTATTCACGATCGCGCCAGATCTCCGAGCCGTCGGTGGTACCGTATTTAAAATGATAGGGCGAGCTGGGCAGCCCCGCGCCGCCCATGTCCGTCGCTTGCACCGCGGTCCAGGTAATGCTGGAGATAAAGACCTCCACTTTTTCAAGCTCAGAGGGATTGGGAACCGGGGGCAAGTCGTCGACGTTAATCGGCCCATACGTGTAAATGGGACCGCCGATATTGGCCGAATTATAAGAACGGAAATGGATGTAATAGAAGGAGGATGTAACCGGCTCGGTGGAATATTTGGTGTTTGGTATCCATGACTTTGCTTTTTCTTCATCGTCGAAATCAGTCAGAGGCGGAACAAGATTTGACCCCTCAATGACAATCACACGGTAATACTCGAGGCGATTTATCCCCCATCCCGCGTTGTTCGAAAACTGAAATTTCTTCGGAAGTTTATGGGCCGTGCTCAAATAATCTTCATCCGGCTCGATGCTTTTACCATCCGGGCCTGGCGGTGTTAGTGCCAGCGTCGTAAACGACGCGGCCGGCGAATCGACGGTGGTTTCGCCGAGAGAGTTCAATGCGCGCACGGTGACCGTGTACGGCGTGTTGGCCGCCAGCCCGCCCTGCATGTTCCACACCGGGTTGATCAACAGCGGCGAGGTGATCGTCGCGATGCCGGACTGCAGGGTAAATTGGAACGCGCTCTGCAAAATACCGGTGTTGGCAAACGAACCCTGCGCGATCAAGCGCGCGGTGGAGGTGCTGATATCGGAGACGGTAACACCCGTCGGCGCGTTTTGTTTGGTGGTGACGTCCTGCGACACGGGACCGATGGGCTGATCGGCGGCGTCTTTAATATAGATGTGCACGCGATACTTGGTGTTTGCGGCGAGGCCCGTGAAGGTGTAATTGGAATTCGCCTGGTAGATGATTTCGCCTTCATCGAGTTTGAAACCGTAAACATTGATGTTCGCCAGCGGCGCCTGGCTCACCGTGATGGAATTATGGGTCGAGGTCACGGAAACGATTTCGGGTTGGCTGCCGTCCGGCGCCACAATCGTGTACGGGCCGAGAACCTGGGTTTCCGGCGCGTTGTTCGGGGTGGAGCCGCCGCTGTAAGCCGCCGCGTGCAAATAGAAGGTCCCGGCGCGGTCGGCGGTAAAACTGATCTCCGGGTTGGCGGCGTCAATCTTCGCGTCCAAATTGCTCCAGCTGTAAGCGCCCGGGCTCGTGTGCCACACCCAGCGCAAATATTCAATCGAGCCCGCGCCATAAGCGACCTGGCTCGTTGCGGTGAAAGCGGTTCCTTTCGGATGGACCGGGCCGGTGGGATTGATCGCCACAAGCGGGGTCGCCGGGCGCGTGGTGAACGTCCCCAAATGAACGTCGGCGGTCGGTACGCTGTCGGCGTTAAGAGCGCGGACGCGGACATAATAGGTGGTATTGGGCGAGAGCGGTGTGCCGCTCACGCCAAATTCGGCTTTAAGAACGCCATCCGGCGGATTGCTCCGGGTGATGGAAATCATCGGCTGATGAAGCGGCGTGAAGTTCGCGTCCGCGGAAATCTCCACCTGGAAAACGGTGCCGTTCGGGTTTCCCCCATCGCGCAGAGAAACGATGGCGGAGGTTTTCTTCACCTCAAAGGCGGACGCCTGCGGGAACGCCACCGGCGACATGGCCAAGGTGCGCGCGCTGAGGGTGACCGGCAAAGACGTTTTGTTCAAACGGTCGCGCGTGCGCAAAGAAATCGTGTGCACGGTGTTCGGCGCCAAATCGAGAGAGATATAGGTGCGGTTGTTTACCGTGGTGGCGCGTTCCGTTCCGCCGTCCAAACTCCACAGATAAGGTTCGTCGTGCAGGCCGACCATCGAATCCACCGCTTCGGTTGTGCTCCACTCGATGCTGTTGGTCCCGACCACGGGTGCGTTCAGGACGGCTCCTGCGGGAGCGACATTATCGTAGCCGAACCAGCCGATCGTGACGCTGTTGCTGGGCTCATGTGTGACGCTCTTGGCGCGAATGTGCAGATACCATTTGCCGGAGGCTGTGGCGGTCAGCGAGCGCACCTCGGTCAGCGCGGTCGGCGTCCACGTGATCTGCGCCTCGGACAAGTCAAACGCGTAGGTTTCGCTCTGCGTCCAGACATATTCATAATAATCGTATGTATTGAGGCCGGGCAGCTCGGAGGTTTTAAATTCGAAGGCCGGCGTGCCCTTCCATTCGCCGACCACCGTGCCGATAATCGGCGAGACGGCCGGCATCGTCGGCTGGGTGTGGATTTCGAGTTCGGGCGACACCGCAGTCATCACGCCGTCGGCATTGCGCGCGCGAGCCACCACGTTATACGAGGCGTTGTAATTCGGGAAATCGAACGTGGTCTCCGTTTCTTTAAGCCACTGCGGACGCCAATCGATGCTCAAATCCTCGTTCTTTAAACCGAATTGAATGCCGGACAGATTGTCGTCCAAATTCAGGAAGCTGCCCAGCGCGCGCACCACAACCTGCTTGCCGTTCTTGGAAACCACCTCGACCGCCGTCGGTGTATTTTGATGCGTGTGCGCCTGTATATATAAAGGAAGGGAGCGGTTATCGACCTCATCGCGGAAGACAATCGTCGAAATATGGAGCGTGTTGGCATCGAGCCCTGAAACCGACAGCGTGTCGGCGGCCTGGAACGTGTTGCCGTTGTCGAACGAATACGGTTCGGAATGCATGCCGGCCAAACCCACGTCTTCGACGTCGCCCGCGTAAAACGTCATGGCCGAGGCGCTATCAACGGTGACGGAGGCGCCGCCCATCGACAGCGGAGCGCCCGCATCGATGATCCACGGACCCAAACGCGTGTATCCGCCGGCGACCGGCTGATCGGAGGTGTTGTAGCTCTGAATGTGCGCGAACGGCGCTTGCGTGACGCTGAAAAGACGGCTCCATGTTCCCGCTTCAATGCGCGGGCTTTGATCAAACGCCACCGCGCCGGGCTTGCTGGCCAATTCGGAAATGACCATTTTGTAATAAGCGATGTCGCCGCGTTCGAAAGCGCCGTTATCGGTAAAGCGAATGCGCTGCGGCGCTTTGTATTTCCCCCCGAGCGCGGGCGGATTATAAGGATTTTGGTCCGCTGTCACGGACGATGAGCCGCCGGGCGTTGTCGTCTGCACCGTGCCCGTCCAGTTGGTCGGCCGGCCCGCCTGGTTAATGGCGCGCGCCATCACGTTGTACACGGTGTTGGCGTCCAAACCCGTCAAAATAATTTCGTTGTCCTTCTCCACCTCGGATAAAAATTCAACATTGTTGTCGGTCACGCGGACTTGCAGCCCGGACTGGCCCAGTTCCATATTCGGGAACGTGCCGTTCACGCGCACGCGGATGGAATTATTGGTTGTTTCCAAGATTTCCACGCTGGCCGGTGTGTTCTGCAAGGTTACCGCGGTGCGCGAGCCGGCCGTGGTGTAGTTGGGCGCGTTCGCTGCGTCGCGGGCGCGGACCGTCATCGTGTAGCTGGTGTTCGCGGAAACGTTATTGGTCACGGACGTTTGATTGACGTTAAAAACTTCCGGGCCGCCGTTGAAGCTCCAGCCGTATGGCGCTGCGTTCATGCCCACGCCGTTGAAATCGTCAACCGTCACCGCCGCACGCCAGGTGATGGACGTCGCGTTCTCCACCACGTTCTCGATTACCGACGGGTTCGGGCCCGGGGCAACCGGATCAATCTGGAACGGACCCACCACTTTCTCCGAGGCCGCGCCGTTGGATTTTTTCACCGCGTTGTAGGCTTTGATGTGCAAATAAAATTGGCTGGATACGTCATTGGGAATAATCAAGCTGCTCGTGTTTTCGGTCCACTCGTTTTGCACGACGTTCTGCGCCTCGTCGGCCGGCCAGGCGTAAACATCGTTCTGCATCCAGCGATAGCGGAAATACTCGACGTTGCCGCTGGAGAATCCGTCGTTGGTAAAGGTCACCGCGCTCAGATTCTGTCCGTACCAAATTATTTCGCTGGCGGCGGGCGTTGAACCGATGGAGTACGTCCCGGGCAGCGTCATCGCCGCGCCCGCAATATGCGGGGCCGTGAACGCGCCGCCTTCGATGTTCTGGGCTTTTACCGTGAACCAGTAGGTGGTGTTCGGTGAGAGCGAGGCGATGCGCAGGCTTGTACTGGTGGTGTCTCCCGATCCGGCGGGGACGGTGCGCGCTTCATCGGAAAAGGCCTCGACCCGGTAGACCGTTCCGTCCGCGTTCTCGTTCGAGAGCCAGCGAACCGTGATCCCTGTGGGGTCGGGCACAAAAACGCTTCCGGGAATCTGCGGAGACGGGATGGAAGCAAACGTTCTAATGGTGCGGACCGGATCGGCGTACGCGCTGGGGTCGGGATCAAGCGCTTGGAGGCGCACATAGTAAAGCGTGTTGCCGCGCAGTTCATCGATGGTCGCGCTCAACAAAACGGTTTGGCTGGAAATGACCGTCCCGGCCTGGAAATCGTCGCGGGTTGAAGCCTCGAGAAGGTAGCGGGTTTCCGCCGGATTGCCGCCGTCATTCCAGGTGCCGGTGACGGCGTTATCGGTTTTGGAGAGGTTTCCGTTCCACGTCGGAACCGCCGCGATCAGCGGGCCGGCGAGGCTGAAAAGAAAAGCGCCGAGGATGAGTGGGCGTCGGGTTTTCATCTGTAACAGTAATGTAACAGGAGTACATTAAGGTTTCATTAAGGAAGGGTTAAAAAGGAGAAAAAAAGGGTTTTTTTGGTTTGGAGCGTCTTTTCGCGTTGTTTTACGCTTCGTTGATGCCGTATTCCTTCATTTTGTTGTACAGGGTTTTCGAATCGATCTCGAGGATCTTAGCGGTCTCGGTCCGGTTCCATTTGGTGTGTTTGAGCGTTTCCAGAATATGCTCGCGCTCGACTTTCTTTAAAACGCTCTTCAAAGTCGGATCGGCGGACGGCGAGGGCGTGCCGGTCGCTGTTTTTTCCTCATAAAAACGAATGCTTGTCGGCAAATGGTCGACGTCGATCTTGTCGTCGGCCAATACCACCGCGCTGCGCAGCGCGTTGGACAGCTCGCGGATGTTTCCCGGCCAGCGATACTTAGTCAAAAGGTCCATCACTTTCGGGCTCACTTTTTTAATACCGGTGTTCATCTCTTCCGAATACTTTTCGATATAGTAATCGACGATCATCGGGATGTCTTCCTGGCGGTTGCGCAGCGGTGCGAGCTCGATGGTGAACACTTTGATGCGGTGGTACAAATCTTCGCGGAATCCCCCCTGCTGGGCCGCCACTTCCAAATCGCGATTGGTGGCCGCGATCACGCGCACGTTCACGCGCACTTCCTTGCGGCCGCCGAGCCGCACAAACAGCGGATCTTGGAGAACGCGCAAAAGCTTGGCCTGTACCGTCATCGATAAATTCCCGATTTCGTCCAGGAACAGTGTGCCTTCGTCGGCCATTTCAAATCGACCGGGACGCGAATCGTCGGCGCCGGTGAACGCGCCTTTTTCATAGCCGAAAAGCTCGGATTCCATCAACGTTTCTGGCAGCGAGGCGCAGTCAACCGGCACGAACGCTTTTTTGCTGCGCTTCGAGGCCATATGAATGGCCCGCGCCGTCAGTTCCTTTCCGGTGCCGGACTCGCCCAACAGCAAAACCGTCAAATCCGTGGGCGCCACTTTGTTGATCAAATTCTGCGCATTCTGAAACGCCTGGCATTTGCCCACCATGTCCGCCGGCGTGATCACCAAATCCGGCGCCGGAGTGGCCGCGGCGCTACCGACAAGGAGCGCGTGCTTCACGACTTCTTTGATGCGGGTGTTGTCGAGCGGTTTGATCAGATAGTCGCAGGCGCCCAGACGCATGCTTTCCACCGCGGAATCGACGGTTTGGTACGCGGTCATCATCACCACGGGCAGATCGGGCTTTGATTTCCGAATGCGGCGCAGCGTCTCCACGCCGTCAATGCCCGGAAGTTTAATGTCCAAGAACACCACGTCGGGTTGAAAATTTAGCCGCTTAACGCCATCTTCCCCCGTCACGGCATGGACCACTTCATACCCGGCCGCGCCGAGCACTTTGGTGAAAATCATGCCCACCTGGGGTTCGTCATCAACGACCAAAATTTTTCGTTTATCACTCATTGGCATCGTCCTTTTTATCCGCCGCGAGCGGCAAAAGAATCCGGAATGTGGTGCTGTTGGTTTTGGGATCACCGACCGCCTGGATCTTTCCGCCGTGGCCGTCGATCACCTGCTTCACGATCGCCAGGCCGAGACCCATGCCCGTTTCCTTGGTGGTGAAGAAGGGCTCGAAAATTTTGTCCTGCAAGTCCGGCGAGAGCACGCTGCCGGTGTTTGAAATGGTGAGCATCATCCACTGCATGGCGCGGTCAAGCTCGATGACCACGATGATTTTTCCCGGGCCCTTCATTGCCTCCAAGCCGTTATCGATGATGTTCATGATCACTTCGCGAATCAAATCGGCGTCGACGGCAATCGTCGGCAACCCGGGCGCATAACGGCGGATGACCTCGACGTTTTGGATCGTGCAGCGCGGGGAAACGTTCTTGATCATTTCGTCGGCCAGTTTTTCCAAACTTTCGGGCGCTTTGCGGATGCGCGAGGCGCGCGAATATTCGACGAAATCGCGGGTCAGCTGCTCCAGCGTCTTCACTTTTTCCTCGATCGCCTTCAGCACTTCCAAATGCTCCTGATTCGACTGCATGTGCCCCTCCAAATACTGGGCGCACATTTGAATGATCGAAAGCGGGTTGCGCATGCGGTGTGCGATCGCGCCGGCCATGGAGCCGACCGCCGCGAGTTTGTCCTTTTTCAGGAGTTCGGTCTGCATTTTCGAGATCTCACGCTTCAAATTGTGGCTTTCCAAACAGCGGCGGATGGTCACGCGCAAAAGATCGCGCGGAAAGGGTTTGGTGATGTAGTCGTAGGCGCCCGCCTTCATCGACTCCACGGCGGAACTGACGGAGCCGAACGCGGTCATCACGATCACGTTGGTGGCTGGATAGTGGTATTTCACTTTTTTGATGAGCTCGATACCGCTCATTTCCGGCAGGGACAAATCGGTCAGCACCAAATCAAATTTCTTAAGTTCAAGGAGGGCCAGCGCTTTGATGGCCCGGTCGCAGGTCTCGACCGAGTAGCCGTCGGATTCTAAAAACGCCTGGCAGAGGTCGCGCGAGCTGGTCTCGTCGTCGACAATGAGTATGCGGTTGGGGCTGGCGGCCGCAGCGGTGGGTGTCTCAGTCGGTTTTTCGCTGGGAAAAATCGCCATGTGTCTTTAGAGTTTGTCGTCGAGGCGGTAGCCGACGCCGATCAGGGTTTTGATGTAGCGGCCGGCGTCGCCCAATTTTTTGCGCAGATGGCGAATGTGCACGTCGATGGTGCCAAGCGTTCCCGGATAATCGTAGCCCCAGACGGACGACATCAGGGCTTCTCGACGCAGCGCTTTGTTCTTGTTCTTTGCGAGCGAAACGAGGAGTTCGAATTCCTTGGGCGTTAGCATCACGTCCTTGCCTTTGCACTTCACTTCGTGCATTTCCAAATCGATTTCCAACGGACCGATCTTCATGATCGCGTCGCCGTCCATTTTATTGGCTTCCAAGCGGCGGAACACGGCCTTAATGCGGGCCAAAAGCTCACGGTTGCCGAACGGTTTCGTCAGATAATCATCGGCGCCCACTTCGAGGCCAATCACCTTATCGGTTTCCGTGTCTTGGACGGTCAGCATGATAATCGGGACTTTTTTGGTGCGCGCGTCCTGCTTCAGCTGGCGGCAAAATTCCAAACCGCCGATCGTGGGCAGGCGAACGTCGAGCAAAATCATATCGGGCAAGGCGACCTTCAGTTTCTGGAAGGCTTCGTCGGTGGTGTGGGCGGTTGTGGCGGTGTAGTTGCTTTCTTCCAGCAAGTCTTTGACCAGCTGGCAAATCTGAGGTTCATCGTCGACGATCAAAATTCTTTTTTTAGACACGTTTCACCTCGTTTTCCTTTTTCCGTCATGCGCGCCGGTCGATCACGTAACTCGACTGGCTTTTCGTTTTGGCCCATTTCTTCAAATCACCGGCCACGAAGGCGATTTCGCCCGGGTGCCGGAACGTTTTCTGCTTGTTGGTCACCACGGCGATCGCCAGCCCCATAAGCGGCAGCTCGACCATGTTTCCCTTTCTGTCCACCGACGAAATAAAACCGCGCTTGCGGTCTTCTTCGTCGTACAGTTTGGGGATCGCGGCGTCAAATCGTTCAATTATTTTCCGGCACAAGCTGTCGACGTCGTTGGTATCCACAACTCCGACAAAATCGTCTCCGCCCACGTGTCCGATAAACATCCGGCGGCCGTTTTGAGACGTGAAGCACTCTACCAAAATCTCGGATGTGAGTTTAATCGCCTCGTCTCCGCGCATAAAACCATAACGGTCATTGAACGCCTTAAAATTGTTCAGGTCCATGTAAATCACCGCAAAATCCCCGTGCGACAGGATGCGGTTTTGAATTTCGTCAACGATGTTCCTGTTGCCGGGCATGTGCGTCAACGAATTGGCGTCCAGCTCGCGCATGTTCCGGTCGATCGCGGTCTCGATACGGGCCAAGAGCCGTGCCGGCTTAAACGGTTTCGGCAAATAGTCATCGGCGCCGGCTTGAAAGCCCGACAGCTCGTCTTTGTCCAGCGTGTGCGCGGTCAGCATGATGATCGGCGTGTGCCGCAGCGCCTGGACTTCGCGGATCTTCCGGCAAACATCGTAGCCGTTCATTTCCGGCAAACCGACGTCGAGTAAAATCAAATGAGGAGCTTCCTTGATGGCGAGCTCCACGCCTTTCATGCCGTCCGACGCGGGAAGGACGTTGTAGCCCTTTTCTTCCAGGAAATCCTTAATCGACTCCCGGATCCCCTCGTCGTCATCGACAACTAATATTTTTTTCTGCTCCAATCAATTAACGCCGGGGGCGCTCATCGTGGGCGCGGCGCGGTTCGGAAGCGTGAAATGGACGGTTGTTCCCCGTCCCAGCTCGCTCTCCATCCAAATGCGTCCGCCGTGCGCTTCAACAATGCCTTTCGCGATAGCCAATCCCAATCCGGTCCCTTTCTGTCCGACCACTTGTTCCCGCGAGCCTTTGACTTGATGAAAGCGTTCAAACACTGCTTCCAGCGCGTCTTTGGGAACGCCAATGCCGGAATCCTCCACCGAGAACTGGATGAATTCAGTGTGATTCCTCGCACCTATTCTAATCCTGCCCCCGGCCGGGGTAAATTTCAAGGCGTTCGATAGAAGATTGGTTAGCACTTGGCGCACCTTATCGTCGTCGGCGGTGATAACCGGAACGTCCGGCGAGATGTCGCGTGTGAGGCGAACGGTCTTCTTTTCAAAAAGCGGCTGAAAAAGCTGCGCGATGTCTTCGGTGGCGGCGTTGGCGTCAAACGGCTGCTGGCGCAAATCGACATGGCCCGACTTGAGTTTTGCCAAATCCAAAATGTCGTTGATGAAATGCGTGAGGCGCGACGTGCTTTCCTGAATGATGCCCAGCGCCTTCTCCCTCTTTTCGGGCGTGATCTCCGTCAGCGGTTTGCTGCGCAAAAGCTCCACGTAGCCGGAGATCGCCGACAGCGGCGAGCGCAGCTCGTGCGAAACGCTGGATACAAAGTCGTCTTTTAATTGGTCGAGCTCGCGCAGCTTGACCGCCATATAATTGAACTCCTGGGCGAGAAACCCCAGCTCGTCGGTGCTTTCGATTGGGATCTGCGTGTCGAGATAGCCTTCCCCGATCGCTTTCGCGCCTTCGGTCAAATGGCGGATCGGTTTGGTGATTTTGCTGGCAAGCATGTAGGCCAAAATCAGGCCGAACGTGAGAACGATCACCATCAGCCAGGTCAGCACAACCCACATGCGATCGATGATCTTGGCGAGTTCGGACTCCAAAATATCCATATTGAAGCCCAAATAAACCGTGCCGACGGACTGGATGCCACGAATATTGGTCAGCGACATTTGTTGGCAGTAATAGCGCCAACGCTCCGAGCCGGTATTGACGTCGCGAACGAACGGAACGCCCTTCTGGCTCATTTCTTCCGTCGATCCGCACTCCGGATTGTTTTTGCGGAAGCGCTGCAGGCTTTCCACGCCGCCAATTTGAATGCCGACCCGCGAATGGTCGACAAACACCGCATAGGCGAGTCCGGGAACGGACTTCTCGAGAGATTCGCTGTAGGCCTGAATCGCCAGATCATCCCCCAAATAGAGAACGTCCTGGCACGCGCCCAAAAAATTCTGGAACAGCGTTTGCTGGTTCGACTTCATTTCCTGACGAAGAAGATAACGGAAGGACAAAATAGTGGAGAGGCTTGTACAAGCGACGACAAGAACGACCAAGGAAATGGTGAAGATCGTCAGCCGCGGACGCAGCCTCATTTCTGCACCTCGATGACCTTCACTTTGGTGCCGGCCTTAAGCTCCGGCGGCTTTTGCACGACGACGATTTCGCCGGGCGTCAGGCCGGATTCAACCTGCGTAAATTCGGTGGCGACATAACCGACGGCCACGTCGCGCGCTTCGGCCACGTTGTCTTTGTTGACCACGAACACCTGAAAACCGCCGGACGTTTTCACCAGCGCGTCGTTGGGAATGGAAATGGCGTCGTCCGCCTCATAGGTAATCACTTTAGCGCGCGCAAACATACCGGGAAGAAGAAGGCTGTTGGCGTTCGGGATTTTGGCGCGAATGGAGAATGTTTTGCTGCCGTCGGAGCTGATCAATGGCGAAATGGTTTCGATTTTTCCGTCGAAGACTTGTCCCGGATAGGCGTCCACGGTCACGATGATTTTCTGGCCCGGATACACTTTATCGATCTGCTTTTCGATGATGCCCACTTCCACCACGACGTTCTTGATCGCCACGAGCGTGGCTATTTTGCGCTGCGGGTTCACAAATTCGCCGATTTCCGCGTCCTTGTCGCCGAGAATGCCTTCGCGGGAGGCGCGAAGCTGGGTTTTATCCAGTTCCGTTTGCGCGACGTCCATGTTCAGGCGGGCCTCGTCCAACTGCGTTTTGGCGATCCCGCCCAGAGCGTAAAGTTTTTCCTTTTGCTCGAGCTCGAGCTTGGCGCGTTGTATTTTCAAATTGGCGTCGCGCTGGGAAAGACGGGCGATAATTTGTCCCGCGCGGATCTTCGCGCCTTCGGACACGTTAAATTCCTCGATTTTTCCGTCGACCTCAAAGCGCAGTTCAATTTCCGCCTCGCCTTTGAGCGTGCCGACGGCGCTAATCACGTCCTGGAAGCGGCCGATGCGGGCTTCGATCACGTTCACCGGGATTTCATCGGCGGCGGAGGCGGATTGGGTGTCTTCTTCTTCGACGTCCTCGTTGTGCATTTGCGAAATACCGTACATAAGAACGCCAACAAGAACGAAACCGATGATCAGCGCGACATTTTTATTGGCGGCGATCCACGTCTTAACGGCGGGAACAAATTTATCCTTGGCCTTAACGAGAGGAGACTCCCCCGCCGGCTTTTCGGAGAGGGGCTCGGCTTCGGCTGGTTTGGCGGCCGGGGCATCGGGTGACGGCTCCTCATCCGGATGAAGCGCTTTAAACTCAAAATCGTCTTTCTTATCGTCGCTCATTGGTTTTGCGATTCGGCCTGCTTCAGCAGGTTCCGGGATTTGTTGTGCTTGGCAAAAACGTCTTCGATCTCATCGTAGTTCAGCTCTTCCTTCTCAATGAGCAGCTTGGCAAACACATCAACCATGGGCCATTCCTGCTTCAGGAAGGCCTCGGTTTCTTTTTCACACTGCCGCAAAATCAACTGCGTTTCGTCGTTGAGCTGCTTTTTAAACGCTTCAGATAATTCCGAATGAACCGAATGGTTATGCTGGGTAATCGCGTAATTTCCGATGATGCCGCTGGTCCCCATTCCGTACTGCCACACCATCGCCTGGCCGATGCCGAGCGCGTGCGCGAAATCGGAGGAAGCCCCTGTGGACGTGACGCCAAATTTTATTTTCTCGGCAAGAAAACCGGCCAGCGACACTTTAATGTCGGCCAACAGGTCGTCTTTGGTGCGGGTGTATTGTTCTTCTTTTGGGACCGGCAAAACGTGGCCGAGCGCGCCGCCGCGGTTCAAAATCGTCGCCTTAAAAACGTCATGAGTGTCCTTTTGCATCGTGTAGACGGTGACCAAATGGCCCGCTTCGTGATAAGCGATGGTTTCTTTTTGCTTGGGCGAGAGCGGCAAGCGGTGCGCGATGCCCAAATCGATGCGTTCCAGCGCCTGGCTTAAATCCTTGAGAATAATCATGTCGCGGTTTTCGCGCGTGGCGATCAGCGCCGCTTCTTTTACCGCCGCCTCGATATCGGCCGGCGATTTATCCACGGTGCGCGCGGCCAATTTCACCAAATCCAAGCTTGGATCTGCATTGATCTTGGATAAGTAATATTTAAAAACCT
The DNA here is from genome assembly GCA_964499015.1 of uncultured Elusimicrobia bacterium. Classification (GTDB taxonomy): domain Bacteria; phylum Elusimicrobiota; class Elusimicrobia; order F11; family F11; genus CAZCJA01. Next base: position 5,300 of record CAZCJA010000009.1, on the reverse strand, counting down.
CGACGCGCTCGCTCAAATGCGGCTTGCCCACGAAAAGTTTGCGGTCAAAACGGCCCGGACGGAGAAGGGCCGGGTCGAGCGTCGACTCGGCCGCGTTGGTGGCGCCGATGAAGATAATGTTGTCTTTTCCGCTGTGAATGCCGTCCATCTCGACGAGCAATTGATTCTGAGTTGAGTTCGTTTCTTCGGAACCACCGAAAGCGTTGAATGTGCGGCCGCGGCCGATGACGTCCAGCTCGTCGATAAAAATGATGCAGGCGCCGTGCGCCTCAACCAGAAGGCGGGCGCGTTTCATCAACTGCCGCACGCGGGAAGCGCCAACACCGACAAACACTTCGACGAATTCGCTTCCGGAAAGCGCCAAAAACGGCAGCCCCGCTTCCGAGGCGATGGCTTTGGCCAAAAGCGTCTTGCCGCATCCGGGCGGGCCCTGCATGAGGATGCCCTTAATGACTTTCCCGCCGATTTTTTTCACGCGCGCGCGGTCTTTAATCAGCGCAACGACCTCTTGGGCTTCGCGTTTCGCCTCTTCTAAGCCAATGACGTCGGAAAACTTAACATTGAGATATTCGACATTGAGTTTTTTCTGCTGGAATTTCGAGAAACCGCCGCGCAGAAACAACGAGTAACCGGCGATAAAAATGATGGACGTGATCGCGCCCATGAAAATCTGGAACGGCGCTTGTCCGATGAGGCTTTGCCGCTGGAAGGACTCCATTTGCAGAAAGAAAACAAAGCTCCCGTAAATAACCACGAGCAGCGTGATAAGACCAACGGTCCACAACAAAAACCGCATCCAATTGTCGTTCCACCAGATTTTTAATTTTGCCCAGTTCATTTGCGCAGATGCAGAGCCTTTTCGAGGATGCGATTGATCGCGCCGACAAGGCCCTCGAAATCGTCGCCGTCGCGGACCTTAAGCAGGTGCGCGCCTTCTTTGTGCTCGACGATTTGATTGAGTTCCTCCTCAATGCGCCGCGTCGGCCCGACCGCGCGATGCGACAGGAAAACCGCGGCGATCGTCACCACGGCCACATAGAAGGCCCCCACAATGAAAAACCGGAACATCGAGGCTTCAATCAAGGGAGCAAACTGGCGGGCGGATTCATCGGCGGAGAACATGCGTCCCAAATAAAACGTGTGGGCCCCCGCGATAATCAGCAGGACCAACAACGAACCCGCCACGAGGCCTACGTAGCGGATTTGAAACCCGCGCATCAAAAAAATCTTGGTGCGCTTGGTCTTTGGGAGAGGTTTATTATCGTGCGTCAACGGCGTCTACTTTTTCGGGGCGGCGGGAGCGGTGTTGGCGGCCCGATTTTTGAAATCGTCTCTCAGTTTGTCCAAATCGACTTGGCGTTGTTCACGCAAATCGGTCAGGCGGCGGCGCCATTTGTAGTCGCTGACGGACTGGCTGACGACCTGGACGAGGCCGATCAAGACCACCACGCCGGCCAAAATAAGCGAAAGGAACGACTTTTTCCGGTCCGGAACCAAGAAGCTGAGGATTACGCCCACGATCCCGAGGGCGGCCAAAATAAGCGCCAGCAAGGTGTTTGAAGCACCAGTCATGTTGTTCCTCCAATATCGACGGAAAAGTATTGAGAATATGAGGCATTTTTATTCTAACAGGCACTCCTATAGATATCAAGGGTTTGGTTAAATTAGTGCCCTATGACTCCCTCGGAACGCAATTTAGTCCGGTCCGTTTCGCGCTCGTTCTACCTCAGCCTGAAAATTTTGCCGGAATCGGTGCGGTCCGCGATGGCGCTGGGTTATGTTTTGTGCCGCGCGGCCGACACCATCGCCGATACCGACGCCGTTCCCCTGGAAAACCGGCTCGATGCGCTGAAAAAGATCCGCGACAGCTTCGGCGCCTTCCCCGTGGACGTCCAGCGCCTGGAAAAAGCCCTGCCCACGTCGTACGAAGGCGCTGCCGCCTGGTTTAAAAAGGTCTCCCCCACCGAACAGGCTTTCCTCCAGAACGTCGTGCTCGGCGTGATCGAAGGGATGATCATGGACCTGCAAACCTTCGGCGACTCCATCGAAAACGTCAAAGCCTTTCGCACCGAGGCTGATTTAGAGACCTACATCGGCTGGATTGGCGGCGAACCGGGCCGCTTTTGGACCAATCTTCTGCTTCATGCGCAGCTTTTCCCGCCGTCATCCGACCGAACCAAGCTGTTTGAGACCGGGATTAACTTTGGCCGCGGCCTGCAGATGGTGAACATTTTGAAAGACCTGCCCGAGGATTTAAAACGGGGCCGCTGCTACATTCCGGAGGAGCGGCTGAAAAAATACGGCCTCGCCGTTAACGACTTGCTTTCCGGCGCGAAGAAAGACATTTTTCTCACGCTCTACCAGGAAATGCTCGATGAGACTGTGAAACGTCTGGAGAATGGGCTTTTTTACATCAGCCAGCTTAAGCCGTGGGATTTACGGTTGCGCGCGTCGGTGTGGTGGCCGCTTTCGCTGGGTCTGCGCACCATCGAGCAGCTGCGCAAAACGCAAGACGTGCTGGCGCCCAACGCCAAACGAAAGATCAAACGATCGCAGGTGTACGCGACAATGGCGTCGTCGGTTTTTTTGCCTTGGGAGAAAGGACTGCGGTCGGAGTTTGAACGCTTAAGCTAAACCCGTCCCGGGTTTAGCCCATCTTGTATTGCACGCCAAAGCCGCCGCGCGGCCATTCGCAGGCAATGTTGTCGAACGGGCAGAGCATGCGGCAGGCGCCGCACTCAATGCAGTTCTCATAATTAACGATAATCCGGCTCTGAGAACCTTCCCAAACGTACACTTTCGCCGGACACACATTCGTGCACGGCTTGTCTTTGCAATCCGTGGCACAGGGGCTGGTCTTCGGATCGGCGTTGCGAATTTTAATGTGTGAATGCTCGTGGTCGGCCTTGTAGGTCAACATCCCCAATTTTTCGTCGACGTTGACGGGTTTCTCGTTCTGCTCACTCATGACGCCACCTTCTTTAAGGCCTTGCGCATTTTCCAAGCCTGGCTGAGAAGCTGTTTGCCGACATTCCAAAGGGACGGCTTTTTATTCTCGTTGCCGCGCTTCATCATTCCCCACATGTCTTTCATAATATTTTTCGCGGGACGCATCTTCAAAATTTTCCGGAAAATGCTTTTTTGAATGTCTTTTTTCGTTCGTCCATCGACCGAAAAGTATTCGTAGAGCGCCTGCGTCACGATGTCCGGATAGACGGTGAGCAAGTCCAAATTTTTCTCTATTTTAATTTCGACGTCCTTGTGCTCTTCCATGTCCGGAATAATAAACGAACTTTCCAATTTTTGTTGATAAGCGGCCAACGTAGCCTTCGAGAAATCCCCTTTCTTTTTAGCCTCGATCGCGGTTTCAGCGGCCAAGCGGCCGGCGGTCATCGCCAGATTCGAGCCCTCGCGGTGCGTTGGATTTATCATCTGCGCGGCGTCGCCGGCGACCAAGAAGCCGTCCGTGTAGAGCGGCGGCAGTGAATAGTAACCGCCCTCCGGAATCAAATGGGCCGAATATTCCAGCGGGGTTGCGCCTTGCAGATAGCGGCGAATGATCGGGTGTTTTTTGGCCGATTCCAATAGCTCGTAAGGAGGAATTCCCGTTTTCTGAAAATGGGAGAGTTTGCAACCGACGCCGAAGGATAGAGATTCTTTATTGGTGTAAAGGAACGCGTAGCCGAGCATTCCCTTGGTGATCTTGCCGAAAATTTCGTACGTGGCGCCTTCGTTTCCCTCCAGATTAAAGCGGTCCTGGATCTTTTCTTTGGGCAAAGAGAGGACTTCTTTAACGCCGAGAGCGACTTCGTCCGGCTTCCATTCGTCGATCAAGCCGATTGATTGGGCGAGCATGGAATTCACGCCGTCGCAGGCGATCACGATATCGGCGAGAAGCTCATCCCCCTCGCTGGTTTTGATGCCGACGACCTTTCCGTCTTTTTGCAGAACTTTTGAAACCGTCACTCCGGTGTAAATTTCGGCGCCGGCTTCCTCGGCTTTCTTGGCGTACCACTTGTCGAAATTAACACGGATGATGGAATAACAGTTGTGCGGTTCTTTGGTCCATTTGTCGGAAACAAAACCGCCGCGGACGGCGGAGTCGTCGCCCGTGATCATCACGTTTTGCTGAGTGATGTAACGTTCCATGGGACAGTTCGGATCTTTCCAGAAATCAGGGATGATGTCGGCGAGGTTTTTGGTGTAGAGGATGGCGCCTTGAACGTTTTTGGCGCCCGCATATTCACCGCGCTCGAGAAGCGCGACGTGGAGACCGGCTTTGGCCGCAGTTATCGCTGCCGACGTTCCCGCCGGCCCTGCTCCAACCACGATGACGTCAAACTTGTCGTCAGCCATTTAGATCCTCTTTCCTCATTTTGGATGAAGATCACGCCGAAAACCAGAAGTATTTTATTCTTTTATGCTTTGCAGGTACGACACCAAATCTTCGAGCTCTTGGCCTTTAATCTTATCCTTCCACGCCGGCATGTACAGCGGCGGATTCGGGCCTTTGGGATCTTGTTTGGCGATGAAAGCAACACCGTGCGAGATTTTATCCTTCAGTTCCTCGCGCGAATACGTTGAAGCGGCGCGTCTTAAGTTCGGTGTAACGTCATACTGATAATTGTAGTTCCGCACGCCGCCGCGGGCGTCGGGGCCATGGCAGCCGGCGCAGCCGTATTTGTCGTAAACGAAACGGCCGCTCGAACCCTTCGGCGTTTCTTTTTCCGGGGCGCGCAACGTCAGGAATTGCGGTTTGATGTTACCGCGGTTCATGCCCAAGATGTAAGCGGTGAGTGCGTCGGCGTCTTTGTCGTTCATTAAATACGGCGGCATCGCCGACGGGGCGATGGGTTCGGTGTTAAATTGCGCGTGCGGGTCGCCCGGGACCGCGATGGACGGGTCCTGGATGAAATGAAGTTTGATCCAGTTCGCGAGCGTCCGCTGCTCGTGCGGAAGGCCGGTGAACGCAAAATCGATACGCGACAAGGGTTTGGTGGCCGTTTCATACTTAAGATCGACGGAAACCGGGCCGCCTTCGCCGCCCACCTGATGGCAGCCGATGCAGCCATGGTCCTTAAATAAATCTTTCGCGCGGACGACTTCGGATGTGTACACCTGGCCGTTGACTTTCAAATCGGGGTGATTGTCGTGGCACTGCACGCACGAGGCCTGAAGCATCGTGCCCTGCAAAAGAGGTTTCTCCCAATGGGCCACGCGTCCATGCGCCGCGTCTTTTTCGGTGGCCATGCCTTGGCCGCCGTGGCAAACGACGCAGCCGAACTTTTCGACACTGTGCT
>CAZCJA010000008.1:0-42210 GCA_964499015.1 uncultured Elusimicrobia bacterium | reverse complement strand
GTGCTGGGCCGCGATGCCCCGTTCCAGCCGCCAGGACCGCAGCGACCTGGCCGATCCGGTGGAAGCTCAAGCGGCGCTGATGGCGCAAAAGGTGCCGGTGCGCCTCGTGCTTGCGCGGCCTCTGCAGGTGGGCCTGCAGCGCAACACCTGGTATTTCAAGCAACAAGGCGACTTTGTTATCGATGTGATTACGATATTCGGTGAGTTTGTGCGTGTTGATCTAAGACTTGAAGACACGATTCACGCGGTGCAGGCCGCGCTGAAAGCGGCTTAAACGCGGTCGGACATCCAGAGGCCGGTGTCCGACGTTTTGCGCGACGCTTTCCAAAGCTGAATCAACGTCGCCACGAAAAGAAGAAAATCACGCCCGAAGGTCAGCCACGTCGCGCTCGACCCGCCGCTTTTAAAACAGCCGCAGGAAATGTTCAGGTCGCGAATAAGCGCCGATGCGAGCGCCACCTGAAACACGCCCACCATGAACGCCACCAGCAGGCTTGCGCCTTGCGTGAAGCGATTGAAAATCAGCGCCAGCCCGCAGAACAATTGCAGCCACGGCAAAGTCAGCGCCAAGGGATTGATCGCCCACGTCGGAAGAATCCGGTAATTGTAAATCTGATGCGCGAACGCGCCCGGCGTCATGATCTTATAGAAGCTCGCCGCGATAAAAATACCGCCCAGAATAATGCGCAACAACGCCCAACCATAACCCAATTTCACGATCGCTTTCATGATGCTTTATCCAAGGGGAGCCCCGCGTTGGACCATTCGGGGTAGCCGCCGTAGAAAATTTTGATGTTGTTGAAGCCGCCCGCCTGCAGGTCACGTCCCAGGAAGAAGCTCAGCTCGCAGCCGATCCCTTCGCAGTAAATGATGATGGGCGATTCGACGGTCAACCCTTCCAGCGCTTTGCCTTTGTATTGGTCGATCTCGTAGTACGGCAGGTTGCGCGAACCGGGGATGTGGCCCGCTTTGAATTCGTCATTGGTGCGCGCATCGATAAGCGTGGCGGAATTTTGCCGTTGAATTTCAATGACTTCTTCGAGGGAAATGAACGCCGGGTCGCCTTCTTTGGCGAGCATGCGGTAGGCGTTTTCAGCGGACGTTTCGGCGGTCGGCCAGCGGCCGTTCCAAGAAATGGCGTTGGGAAACGCTTGTCGCGTTAGACCCGCAGCCAGTGATAAAACGATCAACCAGAACGCCTGCTTGAACATGCGGTTATTTTTTAACCGGCTCGACGGCTTTCAGCTTGAGCGGATCACCCGGGCCGCCTTTTTTGGTCGGATGCGTGTGTTCGGCCGCCGGAGCGGTGGGACGAATCGGCTGGTACTGGCGTTCGGCGCCGGTGCGAATGGCGACCGTCAAGCGTTGTTTTTCATCGTCACTTGTTCCTTCGATGGTCAGCGACGTCTCGCGCGCCTCGGAATTCGAGCCGCTGATGGATACGGACAACTCCACCGTTCCGCCGGCTTTGATCGTGTCGGCGCTCAGCTTGGCTTTCGCCCACGACGCCGCGGGCTGGACGATGTGCAGGGCCAAATCTTTATCGCCTTTATTTTGAAGAGTGATTTTTTCGGAGGACTTTTTGCTTTCCGGCGTGAAAGAAGCGATCCCTGTACCCGTCGCCAAGAAAGTCGCGTTGGGATTCAGCACGTAGCCTTTGAGGAAAACGGTGAGGTTGTCGGTGTTGCCTTCGGTGGTGAGTTCGGCGGATTTGTTGAAAGTCGTGCCTTTGTATCCGCGTGTGTTGAACGCCAGGCTGATTTTGGTGTCGGCGTTCTTGCTCAGGCTCATCGGCGTGAATTTCGCCGCGGTGCAGCCGCACGCCGGTTTCAGCGCTTGAAGATTAACGGCGTCGCCGCCAATGTTGCTCACGTGGTAGTCGGCGAAGAGGCGGGCGTTGTCGGGAGCCCAGCCAAAATCGAAGGTATTGGGGTTGCTTTCCAATTTTGCGGCGAAAAGAGGGGATGTTCCAATCAACACGATTAGAGACAACAGGCCGGCTTGTGCTTTCATAAGTGAGCTCCTCGTTGAGTGAGTTTGGTTTTTTGCGAGCGTTATTCTAGTAAAGATAAAAAGCGCGTGCCCCGTCGTGAAACACCTTTTGTTTTTCCTCGTATAGTTTTAGCAGCGTCTCCGGCGTTTCTTTCCGTTGCAGCGCGTTCTTCAACTCGTTGGACCCGGTCATGACGCGGATCTCTTCCCATTCGGGCTTGAACCGGTCGGGATAGGTCTGCATCAAGTAAAAGAACGCGTGAATAAATACGGAGAACGGGCGCGCTTTATTGCGGTCCGTGACGGTAATTTTCACGCCTTCACAGGCCTCTCCGGCAAAAACGTCTTTTGACGGGATAAATTGCGCCGATTCGATGATCATCCCCGGGAGTTTCTGAATGCGCAAATGGTCGGCCAGCGCCGCGCCATTTATCCACGGGGCGCCGAAGACTTCGAACGGGGTGTCGGTTCCGCGGCCGACCGATATGTTGGTGGCTTCAAAACAGCCGATGCCGGCATAGAGCAAAGCGGAAACCAGGGTCGGAATATTGGGCGAGGTGGGGCGAAATTGGTGGCCGGTTTGGTCGAACCACAGCTCGCGCGTCCAGTGCCGCGTTTTGATCACGTCCACGCGCGCGCCCAAGCTGCGGGTTTTGTTCATCCATTGGGCCAGTTCGCCCACGGTAAAAGCGTGCCGCGTGGGAATTTCAAAATAGCCGGTCATGCGGCGCACGTCGGCGTCCAATACATCGCCCTCCATCACGGTTCCGCCGATGGGGTTCGGCCGGTCCAGAACCACGAAGCGAATCTTGCGTTTAGCCGCTTCTTCCAGCGCCTGCCCCATGGTGGTGATGTATGTATAGAAGCGCGTGCCGATGTCTTGGATGTCGAAAACGATGGTGTCGACGCCCGTGAGCATTTTGTCCGTCGGGCGCGTTGTCGCTCCATAGAGGCTGTACACCGGAACGCCCAGGACCGTGTCGGTGCTGTCGGCGACGTTTTCGCCGTGTTCAAGAAGTCCCGTGAAGCCGTGCTCCGGACTCATGACGTTCACGAGTTTGACGCCGCGATTTGAAGCGTTCTTAAGGAGTTCAGCGGTCGAGCGTCCTTTGCCGTCGACGCCGGTGTGGTTGGTGATCAGGGCGACGCGGTCGCCTTTGAGCGGGATAAATTCTTCTTCACTCAATACGTCCACGCCCATTTTAACGCGGGCAAACGCGGGAAGAGCGATCAGCAATGTTAAAGCCAGTAAGAGAGGGCGTTTCATGCGGGTTTATTTTTATCTAAATACGGCGCGAGAAAATAGCCGATGGCCATGGTTCCGAAGGTCCCGAACAGGACCAGCCACGTCCAACCGACCACAAAAATTCCTTTGGCGCTAAGAATGAGCAGCACGACATTCACCAGCGCGCAGAACACCATGCCGACGATGTTGGCGACATTGCTGTATCGTTTCGTCCAGAATCCGATCAGGAACACGCCGAGCAGCGAGCCGAACGTGACGCCGCCGATCTTAAACGCCCACCATAAAAATCCTTCGAGGAAGCTGAACGAGTAAGCAAGCACGCCCAGGATAAGTCCAAAGATGACCACGCTAATGCGCGAAACGCGCATGTAATGCTTCTCGTCTTTGTTTTTGTTGATCAGCGGCCGGTAAATATCGGTGACGAACGAGGCGGTGAGGGAGCCCAGCGGCGAATCGATGCTGGCCATGACCACCACGGTCAGAATAATGCCGCGCAGGATCGCCGGCATCTGCGTGTTCACGAAATGGGGGTAAATGTTGTCCAACTTTTCGGGAAGGATCGCGCCGGTGTTCTGCGCGTAAAACGCATACAGCCCCGCGCCGATGACGAGATAAAGCGATAGAACTCCCAGGCCGACAATTGGCGTGGCCAGCGTGGTGCGCTGGCTTCTTTTCTGCGTGTCCACGGTCAAAAGCCGCTGCATGAGTTCGTGATCGGTGCCGTACGCGGCCATCGAACCGAAGAACCCGTTTAAAATCGCCAGCCACCAAATGTTGGCGCTTGTGCGCACCGTGCTCCAATAGGCGGGATCGGACAGCGCCGGGCCCCAGTTCATCACTTTCAGTTTACCGGCGTCGTACGCGGTTTTGAAAATACCGGAGAGGCCGCCGTCGACGACAGTGGACAAAAACCACACGGTTCCGACTCCTCCTATTATAAAGGTGACCGCTTGCCAGACGTTGGTCCAAACAACCGCTTTGATGCCGCCCCAGCTGATGTAAATGATGGCAATGATGGAGAAAAGAATGATCGTGGGAATAAGCGGCCAGCCGACCAGAAGCGAAACGGCCATCGAGGCGACTGTTAAGCGCACGCCGGAGCCCAGCAGCCGCGTGACGAAGAAGAAGCAGGTGGCCGTGTACTGCGTTTGCGGGCCGAAGCGATGGCGCAGGTATTCGTAAATCGTGGTGCAGTTGTATTTATAGAACGCGGGAATGAAAAAAGCGGCGATGAAGAAGCGCGACGTGAACGAGCCGATGAAGAACTGCAGGTATTCCCAATTTTCTTTGTAGGCGGTCGCCGGAACGGAAATGATCGTGACCGCGCTGATTTCAGTGGCGACGAATGATAAACACGCGGCCCAGGCGGGAATGCTGCGCGCGCCGAGAAAAAAATCGTGCGTCGAATCTTCCTTGCGGCCGGCGTAAAAGCCGATGGCGAACAGCACGACGAGACTAACGAGAAGGACGGAGTAATCGGCGGCGGTTAGGTTGGACAGGCCGCTCATGCGCGGGTAATGCTCCCCAGGATTCGCGCGTGTTTGGCGCCGGTGGTCGCGGGCAGATGGTTGCTTTTATGTTGGAGCGCGCGCAGGCCGAAGAACGCGAACGCGAGCGGCTCTTTGGCCAGCGTCGGATAGCCGAATTTTTCGATCGACACCACCGGAATCGGGGCGAACAGGCATTCCAGCTTCTTCACGAGCGTTTTGTTGTACAGCCCGCCGCCGGAAATCACGATCTCCGTGACCGGATGCTTCTTGAAAACGAAATTGCGGTAACTCTCCTGGATCGTGATGCAGGTGAAATAGTTGAGGGTGGCGAGCAGGTCGTCCGGTTTCTCGCGGAAGGTGTCGTTTAAGTGCCGGTTCAGGAAATCCTCGCCGAACATTTCCAATCCCGTGGATTTTGGCGGTGCTTTCTTGAAATAGGGATGGAGCAGCATTTCCGAGACAACGGCCATGTTGATCTGGCCGTGCTTGGCGCGCGCGCCGTTGTGGTCGTGGTCTTCTTTGCCGTGGGTGATCATGCGCATCGCCAAATCCATCAGGCAATTGCCGGGACCGGTGTCGAATGCGAGGGGCGTTTCAATCCCATGTCCCACGATTGTCACGTTGCCGATGCCGCCGATGTTCTGAAACGCGCGCACGGGGCCGTTGCCATAAAAATATTGATCGAAATAGGGAATAAGCGGCGCGCCTTCGCCGCCAACCGCGATGTCGCGGCCGCGAAAATTGGAAACCACGGTGATGCCCGTGCGTTCCGCGATCACCGCGGGCTCGCCAAGCTGGAGCGTGTTGGGGACAATATCGTGCGGACCGTGGTAAATCGTTTGCCCGTGAGAGCCGATGCATTCGATTTTATCGGGGGAAACGTGGAGCTTCTTGATGAGTTTGTTGGCCGCGTGGGCAAAAGCCTCGCCGATTTCGACGTGCAGGCGTGACATTTGCCCGACGGGCAGCGCCGCGCGCTGGCGGATCTGGCGGACCACGCCTTCGGGATAGGGTTCGGTGTGCAGGCCGAGAAATTCGAAATTGTGACCGTTGAACGAAGCGAGCGCCGCGGAAACGCCGTCGGCGGAGGTTCCGGACATAAGTCCCAGCGCTAAATGGCCGTTCATATCACTTTGTGCAGGAAGCCGTTATTTTTGCGCAGCAATTCTTTGGCGCCGGCGTACGATTGGTGGGTTTTCGCCATCACGATCGCGGTTTTGGCGTTGCCCCGCGCCGCTTTGAGGAGCGCCGCCGCTTTATTGGGGGAGACCTTCGCGAGCGTGGCGATTAAATTTGTGGCGCGCGCTTCCAGTTTTCGCGAGCGCGGCTGTAAATCCACCATGCGGTTGCCGTACACTTTTCCGAGCTGGATCATGGACACAACGGTGAGAGAATTGAGTGCGAGTTTGGTCGCGGTGCCGGCTTTAAGACGAGTCGAACCGGCGATGAGCTCGGGCCCCGTGCCGATCGCGATCACCGCATCGGCGCAGGATTTTGAGACGGTTGGGTTGCAAGTGACCAAAATGGTGCGCGCGCCGATTTTACGCGCGGTTTTCAGGCCCTCGTTAACGAACGCGGTGACGCCGCTGGCGGCAATGCCCACGACCACGTCGTTTTTGCGCGCTTTGCGGCGCACAATCTTCACGGCGTCTTGCCCGCGATCTTCGGCGCCTTCTTTGGAGCGGAACACCGACGATTTTCCGCCGGCCATGTACGCCTGAATAAGCGACGGCGGCGTGTTAAATGTGGGCGGACATTCGGCGGCTTCCAAAATGCCCAAGCGTCCGCTCGTTCCGGCGCCCAAAAAAATCAAATGGCCGCCATTTTTCAGCGAGGCCACAATGAGTTTGACGGCTTTTTCCATCTGCGGGAGCGTTTTGTTGACCGCGCGGGGAACGTCGGCGTCGGTGCGATTCATTAATTGAAGGGCCGCGCGGATCGATTTTTCTCCGATGCGGCGTGAGGCGGCGTTGTTCTGTTCGGTCGGCAGTCGCGCGTAATTAATAGCCATCTTGGGTCGCCAAGATACCAAAATTCCCTGTAGTTTTGATAAATTCACGCTCCCATGACAACGCACTTGGAAGATTTGGTCGGCGCGAAACTGGTGGTCGGCATTCCCGGCACCAAAGCGACGCCCGAAATCATCAAACATCTCCGCGATATTCACGCCGGCGGCGTTATTTTTTACCGCATCAATTTTGAATCGCCCGCCCAGCTGCGCAGACTCATTACCGATCTTGAAAACGGCCTGGGCCGCAAGTTGCTTGTGTGCGTCGATCACGAAGGCGGCCGCGTGGTCATGTATCGTGACGGCGTTACCGTTTTTCCGGACAACCTGACGCTCGGCGCCGCGGGCGACCCCGAACTGGTGCGCAAGCAGGGGGAAATCGCCGCGAAGGAACTCCGCGCGCTCGGCACCGATATTAATTTCGCGCCGGTTCTGGATGTGCTCACGCCCAGTTATTCGCCGAACATCGGCATTCGTTCCTATGGCGAGGATTATAAGAAAGTCGGCGAATTCGGCGCCGCGTACATTAAAGGGCTGCAGTCGGGCGGCGTGGCCGCGACGGCGAAACATTTTCCAGGCAAAGGCCACGCCACCATCGATGCCCATTTAAAACTGCCGACCATTAATTCGACCTGGGACGAAATGAAGGCGGTGCATCTGCAGCCGTTCCTGCGCGCGATTGAAGCGAACGTCGACTGTATCATGTCGTCCCACCCACGCTATCCGAAGCTCGACCCTAACCCGGACAATATCGCCACCTTCTCCCGAGCGATCATCACCGATTTTTTACGCAAGGAACTGAACTACAAGGGCCTGATCGTCAGCGACGATTTGGAAATGGGCGCGGTCAAGGAACTCTGCGGCACGGGCTCCGGCGCCATCGGCGGCGCCGCGGTGCGCACGGTGAAAGCCGGGCACGATTTGGTTCTCTCCTGCCATTCGTTGGATGATGAGCGCGGCGTGTTCCATGGCCTGATGGAGGCGTACAAATCCAAACAGCTTTCGACCAACGAACTGGAAGAAAGCGTCGACCGCATTCAAAAACTTAAGAACCGGCATCCGAGCCGTTTCACCGGTTCGCCCGCGGAGAAACCCATTGGCGAGAGCATCGCCATCGAAGCCGCGAAAAAAGGAACTGTTGTCATTCAGGACGTTGAAAAACTTTTGCCTCTGTCCGAAAAAATGAGCGCGGACTTGGGCGTGATCTTTCCGCAACTCTCCAGCTTCGCGCAGAAAATCATGGTGGAAAAAGAATTTGAGGACGAAATCGCCTACTTCCATCACCACCTGGGCGATTATCCGGGCAACCACGTCACCGAGGTCTACAAGATCGATCCCGACGATGAAGACATTGAGACCGCGGCCAATTTGGCCCGCCGTTCCAACGTCACACTTTTCTTCTGCTTCGACGCGCATCTTTATCCTAAACAGCAGCGTTTGCTGGCCGAATTACAGAAATCGGCCCGCAAGTTGATCGTCGTTTTGATGCGCGATCCCTACGACAAGTCCTTCCTGCGGCCCAAAGACGTCGGCGTCACCGCGTTCGGCTGGCGCAAATGCCAGATTGAGGCAGCGATCAGCCGGATATTCGGCGAATAATGGACGTTATTGCCGACGTCGGGGGTACCAACATTCGCCTCTACACGCTAAAACCATCATCGCTCTCCAAAAACAAAATTACGCGTTTAATTGTCGGTCTTCGCGGCGTTTCCACGCCGTCGGAAAAGAAGGCCTGGAAAAAGAAATTGGCCACTTATGCTCCGCATGTGAAGGTTTTTTCCGATATTGAGCTTGCGCATCATTTGGCGTTCGGAAAAGAAGACGGGATTGTTTTGAACGCAGGCACCGGTTCCATTGTTTACGGGCGGTACAAGGGGAAAATAGCTCGCGCGGGCGGCGTGGGCCCGCTTCTCGGTGATGAGGGTTCGGCTTTTGCGATTGGGCGAGAATATTTACGTCGGAATAAGAGTTGGCAATTTCGCCGGAAAATAGCGGTTGGGCCCAACCCCGTAGCAAAAACAGCCTCATTTGCCATTCGCGCCATAAAAGACAGAAGCTGGAATTACGGAATGACAGTTGGTTGGGCGTTGACCGATTTATTTAGCTTGTTGGACGATGTGCTGCGGGAGCTTCGTGTCCGTAAACCTGTTCCCCTTGTGGTACGCGGGGGCTTATTTTCCAATTCCCGCTTTCGCGATCACTTTTGGAAAGGCATAAGCCGCTCGTACCTTAAACGGCGAGTGCGCCGTTCCGTTTAGCCATCCGCACGGCCTTGTTGTGCCGGCCGCGGGTTTTGACGTCTTTCCAAAGTTTGTGCATCTGTTGATCGACCACATGAAACGCGGCGTCGATGGCGACCAGCATGGTTTCGGCGCGGCGGCGCAAGGCGATCGTTTTGCGGGGAACTTTCACGAAGATGCGGCACAGCTCATTGCCTTTGTGATGATGATGGCTGGTGGTGAGCGTCACCTGGATTTTGATGATCTTTTCCTGAAACGGCTCCAGTTTCGCAATACGCTCTTCGATGTGATCTTTCCATCTGGGTTGGACTTCGGTGCGATGGCCTCTGATCAGAACGTTCATGGGTCCTCCAAAATTTTCTAATGTGCCTAACTATTCTATGAAAAAACGAGTTTTCTCAGGCATCCAACCTTCGGGCGTCGTCCACTTGGGAAATTACGTGGGCGCGCTCAAAAATTGGGTGGCGATGCAGGACGATCACGACTGCCTGTACTGCGTCGTAGACCTCCATGCCATAACCGTACCCCAGGATCCCGCTAAACTCAAGCAGAATATTCTGCTTACCGCCGCCACGGCACTGGCCATCGGCATCGATCCGGCTAAATCCATCTTGTTCGTCCAATCCGACGTTCCCGAACACGGTGAGCTCGCCTGGATCTTAAACTGCTTCGTCTATTTCGGCGAACTCTCGCGCATGACCCAATTTAAAGACAAGTCGACCTCGCGCGGTCAAGGAACCTCCGCCGGTCTGTTTACTTATCCCGCCCTCATGGCGGCCGATATCCTCTTATACGGCACGCATGCCGTTCCGGTTGGGGACGATCAGCGTCAGCATCTTGAGCTGACGCGGGACATCGCCAAGCGCATGAACGGGGAATTCCCGAATTTGTTCGTGATGCCGGAAGCCTTCATCGGCAAACGCGGCGCGCGCGTGATGGGGCTGGATGATCCGATGGTGAAGATGAGCAAGTCCGCCAAAAGCGAGTACAACTACATTTCCCTGATCGACACGCCCGACCAGATCCGCAAAAAATGCATGAAGGCCGTGACCGATTCCGACGCCGCGGTGCGCTACGACGAAGAAAAGAAGCCGGCGGTTTCCAATTTGCTGACGATTTATTCGGCGGTCACCAACCGTCCCATCGAAGAGATCGAAAAAGAATACGCGGGCAAAGGCTACGGCGACTTTAAAAAGGGGTTGGCCGAGGCCACGGTCGCCGCGATCACGCCGATCCAGACCAAAATCAACGATTTGCTCAAAAACGAAGACCATATCCATTCCCTTCTGAAGGCCGGCGCCGATAAAGCGCGCGAGTTGTCCCGCCCGATGATGGCGAACGTGCGCAAAACGCTGGGTCTCGGCCACTAACGAATGCGGGAACTCAAAGAACGCCTCGCCGATCTGGTCGGCGCGCTGGAGAAAAAAGTCCCGTACGCCTGCGCGCTCTACAAGAAAAGCTCCGGCACACGCCTGTCCGTCAATCGTTTCCAGGAATCCATTGAAAGCGAAGATCCGGCCCAAGGCTTGGTGGTGACGCTGTGGAACGGGCGCACGTTTTATGAACACGCGGTGAACCGCTGGGAATGGCCCGCGCTGAAAGACGATTTGCTGCGCCTGGCCTCCAACGCCGCCGCCGAAGGCCCCAAAAAAGGCGCCGCCATCGATCCCGGCCCCGAAACGCACACCGATTTTTCCTCGCCCTTCGGCATCAGCCCCGATTCCATTGCGCTTAAAGAACGCCTCCAAGCGCTCCAGGAGACCGTGCATAGCACGATCAACATCAGCGACAAAGTTTCGAACGTGATCGCGATCCAGGGGCACGTTTTGCGCGAAGACGTGTTCGTTAACCGCGCCAAGGTGATGTCGCAGAAAATTTTACGCTCCGATAATATCGCGGTTGTTTATGTCTCCGACGGAAAAACAACGGCCGACGTGCACGGCGGCTTCTCCAAGAACGGCGGGCTGGAAGCGGTGCGTTTTCCGGACGGGATGATCCGGGAAATGGTCGGCGACGCCGAGCGTTTGCTGACGGCCAAGCGCCTTGCGCCTGGTTCCTACGACGTCGTCACCGATCCGGAATGGTCGGGCATCATCGCGCACGAGTGCTTCGGTCACGGCATGGAAACCGATTTGTACGTGCGCCAGCGCGCGCTCAGCCAGAAATACATCGGCAAACCGGTTGCGTCTTCGATCGTGAACATGTTCGACGATCCGTCGATCATTCCCGAAGCGGGAGGCTTCTTTTTCGACGACGAAGGCCAGCTTTCTGCTCCCACGCACATTATTAAGAACGGCATCCTGCAGCGTGGGCTCACCGACATGGCGTCGGCGCATAAATTGAAGTTGCAGCGCTCCGCTAACGGCCGGCGCGAAAGCTACGCACGAAAAGCCTACGCGCGCATGACAAACACGTTTTTCGCCTCCGGCAAAAACAGCAAAGACGAGATGATTGGTTCGATCAAGGACGGTTTGTATCTGCGTCACGCCACCAACGGCATGGAAGATCCGCAGGCCTGGGGCATTCAAGTGGAAGGGCTGTGGGCGGAAGAAATTAAAAACGGAAAATTGACCGGCAAGGTGTATTCGCCGGTGATCATGACCGGGTTTGTGCCGGAACTTCTTAAATCAATTTCAATGGTCGGCAACGACGGTTTTATTTCTGGTCTCGGCATGTGCGGCAAAGGCCACAAAGAGTGGGTGAAGAACACCACGGGCGGTCCGCATTTAAAGATGAAAGCGAGATTGGCATGATCGAAAAAATCCGCACCGCGCTGAACAACGAACGGGTTTCGATGTGGCAGATCCTCGCCGCCCGCAAAACGTCGCATCAATCTTTTACCGCGCTCACCGAGCGCGAGTGTGTACGTTCTGTCGAAAGCACGATCTATGACGTAACGATTTATAAACGAAAAGACGGCGGCAAACTGGGCTTGTCCAGTTTCCGCATCAGCGCAAACGAAGCGGGAGAATTGGACAAGCGGCTCGGCGAAGCGCTATTCGCGGCGGACTTGGTCTCCAATCAGTCGTTTGAGCTGCCCGGCTCGCCCTCCAGCATTCCGGCTGTGTTGCTTGCGGACGCCAGCGTCGATGGAAAACTTCTGGCGAATTTTGAAGACCGTTTAAAAACGGCCATCGCGCGGGAAAAGAACACGCGCCTCTCGGCGGCCGAATTCTTTGTCGATCGCATGCATGCAACGCTGTACAACTCGAATGGTCTGGAACTTGAACAGGAAAGCACGACCTTGCACGCCGAATTTATTTTGCTTTCCAAAAGCGGAGCCACCGAGAAGGAGTTCATCAACCGCTACACGCGCCGGTTCGTTCAGGATTTCGATTTGGAAGGGGAAGTGGCCGAGAGTTCCGAGTTTGCCCGCGCCGCGACCAAGGCGAGCTTGCCCAAAACCGGTACGTTTCCCGTTCTATTGACCGACGAGCCGCTCGACAATCTGTTCAATCCGCTGGTGGCCAAGGCGAGCGCCCGGCTCAAATACAACAAAATGGTCCAAGCCCAGATCGGCGACCTCGTTTCATCGACGGAAACAAAGGGCGACGCCGTCACGTTGTGGAGCAACCCGCTTCTGCCGCGCAACATGGGGTCCTATCGCTTTGACTCCTACGGCACACCCGGACAGCGCGTGTGTCTGATAGAAAACGGCCGCTTAAAAACCCATCTGGCCGACAAACGCTACGCCGATTATTTGTCGGTCCCCGTTACCGGCATGCTCGGCGCGCTGGAAGTGGCTCCCGGAACGCACGCGTATCACTCCTTTTTCGACCCCAAAGCCTGGGGCTCCGACCGCATTTACCATCTGCAGGCGTTTTCGGCCTTCGAACCCAACCCGATCACCGGCAATTTTTCCGCGGAAATCCGTGCCGGCTACGAAATCACCACCAACGGCGTGAAACCCATCAAAGGCGGCTCCGTCTCCGGCGTTCTGCCCGACGCGATTGCGGACGTGTATCTCTCGCGCGAACAGGTCCACCGCGAACGCGCGCTCCTGCCCAAAGGCGTTTTGTTCAAAAGACTCACTATCGCGGGAAAATAAGCACTAAACGCATTGATTTATAGACTCGATTTTTAACCTCCGTATCGACGGAAAAAGGCGTATAATCCCACCTGTATGAAATCCTACGTATGGGCGGTTTTGGCCATATTGGCCCTGTTGGTGAACGTGTTGTTGGCCAGCGGACGCCGCCCAGAGGACCAACCCGGGAGAACTGACCAAATGGCCGAAACCAAGACCTATCACTTATCCGAATCGCGCGGCGCGGAAGCGCTGGGCTCGTTAAAAGTCACTGAGGGTTCAAAACCGGTTCTGGAATTGACGGGAAATACGCCCGCTCATCAGAAACTTAAGGCCGCCTATGATGAATTGTCCGCCAAACAATCGTTGGGCCTCGACGCCGAGCGGCATGAAGACGGCAAACGAATTTACGACACGATGATGGTGAAGCCCGGCGATAAGAATTATCCGTACGCCCTTCTCGAAGGGCTCCGCCATAAGGGCTTCGTCAACGACAAGTTTTAGTCGCCGCGCAAATATTCATGTCGAATAAAACCCGCATCCGATCCGTTGTCATTATCGCCAACCCCGAAAAGCGCCACGCGGAAAACGCGCGTCCGCGTTTGATTTCGTGGTTTAAGAAGCGGCGTATCAGCGTTTTAACGGCGCATCAATTGGCCAAGGCCGACGCGGTGCTGACCTTGGGCGGCGACGGCACGATCCTGGCGGTCGCGCCGGCCGCGGCCAAAGCGAGCGTGCCGGTGTTCGGCATCAACACGGGCCGCTTGGGATTTATGACGGCCATCGATTTGGAGCACATGTACGGCGCGCTGGCGCAGTGGATCGCGGGAAAATGGGTGACAAGTTCACGCATGATGCTTGACGTGGAAGCCCCTCGCGTAAAAGGGTTGCATTTGGCGTTGAATGATGCGGTCATCCGCACCGGTTCCACCACGCGCGTCACGCGCATTTCGGCCACACTCGGCGGCGTCGATATGGGTGTGTTTGTCGGCGACGGCGTGATCGTGGCGAGTTCCACTGGTTCCACAGCTTATTCGCTGTCCGCACAGGGCCCCGTGGTGCATCCGGAGCTGGACGCCATGGTCATGACGCCGATTTGCGCACATAGTTTTACGCAGCGCCCGGTGGTTTTTCCGGGAAATATGGAGCTTGAACTTAAACTTGTGGATAACAAAACGGGGAACAAGGTGCAGTTGTCGTTGGATGGCCAGCGAGTGTTCGATTTGGCGCCGGAAGAGACGGTTCGTATTCGCCGTTCGCAATATAAATTAGAATTGCTCCATAGCCCCGAACAGACGTATTTCGGGGTTTTACGGGAAAAATTGTCGTGGGGAGAACGCTAACAATGACGTTGCGGATAACCTTCATCGCGCTGCTCGTTCTGGCGGCCGTTCACCCCGTATTTGCGGAGCGCCGGGGCGACCAAGGCTATGGCCTCATGCTCGGCAATCCCAGCGGCCTTTCCGCCAAAATGTGGATCAATGAAACCGTTGCGCTTGATGGCGCGGTGGGCGTCGCCCGTAGTGAATTCGATATACACACCACCCTCCTTTTTCACAAATTTGATTGGACCAGCCCGTCCTTCCCTGTTTCCATGCAAGACGCCGATAAGCGCAATGAATTGCCGATTTATTTCGGCTTCGGCCCGCGCCTTCTTTTCGAAGAAGAAAAGGAATTTGGGCTGCGGTTTCCGGTGGGCTTGAGCTATCTGCCGCAAAACAATCCCTGGGAATTTTTCTTCGAACTCGCGCCCGTTTTGCGGATTACCGAAGAAGTCGGCTTTAACGGCGATTTTGCCATCGGCGCTCGCTACTACTTCAAAGCCATTCGCCCCATGGAACGGCAATAATATGACGCCCGCCGCCATCGATCCCCGTTTTCAGAAAACCCACGGAATAGAGGCGTTCACCGGCAACGAACTACTCGTTAAAGGCGCGCTTGAAGCCGGCGTGGGGTTGATAACCGGCTATCCCGGCTCTCCCGTCTCTGACGTTTTTGACGTCCTTCATGATATCGCCCCGTATTTGGCCGAACGCGGCATCGTCGCGCAGATCGCCAACAACGAAGCGCTTTCCACCGCCCGTTTAAACGGTGCGCGCCAAGCCGGCCTGCGCGCGATGGCGGTGATGAAATCGGTCGGCCTGCACGTGGCTGCGGACGCGCTCGCGGTGGGCAACCTGATGGAAACCCGCAAACCCGACGGCGGTGCCGTGGTGGTTGTGGGCGATGACCCCTGGAACGAAACCACGCAAATCAATTCCGATTCCCGTTTTCTCTCGCGCCACTTGAACATGCCGATCGTCGAGCCGTCGACGTTCCAAGAACTGAAAGATTTTATCGCGCACGCGTTTGATTTGTCGGGCGCAAGCGATTTGTACGTCACGTACATCGTGACCACGAACCAGGCCGACGGCGGCGGCAACGTCGACGTCAAAGGGCACCGCGACCTGCCCATCAGCAAACTGCAAAAAACCGTTTTGTCCTCGGAAAATATCGTCATTTCCGACACCGTGATGATTCCACCGCACACGTCCTGGCGCGAAGCGACGCTGGAAGACCGCATGCAGCGCTTTCTCGTCCGCGCCAAGGAACTGAAGCTCAATCAATGGAGTGGGCCGCGCGACACGCGCATGCCGGTGGGGTTCGTTACCTCGGGCCTCGCCTATTCGTATTTGCAGGACGTTCTTCGCCTTTTGGGGCTGTGGGGAGAATTGCCCGTTTTGAAATTGGGCGTGACGTATCCGCTTGATCAAAACCAGATTTTAGATTTGGCTAAACGCGTGGAACATTTGGTCGTCGTGGAAGAGAAGCGCGGTTTCCTGGAAGGACAGATCGCCGAAATTCTTGTGAACGAACTTCAAGCTGGGCGCTTAAAGCGCCAGCCCGCGCTCTGGGGCAAGAAATTCCCGAACGAAGAACCGGGGTTCCCGTCGACGCGCGGACTGAACACATCCGTTGTTCTGGAAATTTTGGGGCCGGCGTTCCTGCGCTGGAAAGAATATTTTCCACATCTGAAAGTTGAACACGTACAGCGCGAGCTGGCCGAAATTCAACACACAAAAAGTTCAACGTTGGCCGTGCCCACTCGCACGCCCACGTTTTGCCCCGGCTGCCCGCACCGCGATTCCGCGGTGGCGAGCATCGACCTGAAGAAAAAATTTATGCAGAAAGAAAAGCCGGTGGACGTGATTTTCCACGGCGAGTCCGGCTGCCATTCGATGCTGCAGTTCGCGCCCTTCGAAGGGCTTATGCAGAACTATTCGGGCATGGGATTGGGCGGCGGCACCGGCGCGGGCATGGCCCCCTTCATCACCAATAAACAAGTCGTCTTTTTGGGCGACTCCACATTTTTCCACTCGGGCATCGTCGCGATCTCGGACTCGATCAAGAACAACCAGGACATCCTTTATATCATCCTCGAGAATAAAACGACCGCGATGACCGGCCACCAGCCGACGCCGGGCAATGAAATCGACGTGATGGGCAATTACACCGTCGCGCAAGACATTGAAACCGTTTTGGGCGGCATCGTCGCGCCGGGCGTGACGCTGATTCGCGCCAACCCCGCGGATCGCGGCGCGTACCAAAAACTTTTGGAAGAAACGGTGGAAAAGCCGGGCGTGAAAATCATCATCGCCGATAAAGAATGCGCGATCACGCTGCATCGCCGGTTAAACGCCGACAAAAAGAAAACAATCAAAGAGCAGGGGTTTCTGGCGCGCGAAGAGAAGATCAATATCAGCCACGACGTTTGCGAATATTGCCTTGAATGCACGCGTGCTACCGGTTGCCCCGGCCTGGCCGTCGCGGAGACGGCGTATGGCCCCAAAATCCAAACCGATTTGTCTCTCTGTGTTGACGACGCGGCCTGCGCCCGTACCAAAGCGTGCCCGTCGTTTGAGAAGGTCGTCATCACCCGCTCCAGCGCGCCGAAAAAAGTCGCGGCCGCTAAAGACAATTTGACGTCGCTCCCGCAGCCGCTCCTGCCCGTCATCAAAACGCACTGGACCGCCTACACGGCCGCGGTCGGCGGCATGGGCGCGGGTATCGTGAACGCGGTCCTCGTTCGCGCCGCGATGAAGCAAGGGTTCCATGTTTCGTTCCTTGATAAAAAAGGCCTCGCCATCCGCAACGGCGGCGTTTACGGCCACGTGATTATTTCGGTCGACGGCGTGCACCGCGCGCCTGTTATCCCGTACGGCAAAGCCGATCTATTGGTCGGCCTCGATTTGCTTGAGGCCTCGCGCGCGGTCGATGGCACGGCGAACCTCCGCATCGCGCATCCATCGCGCACGCGCGGCGTGGTCAATAATCACAAGAGCGAGACAGTCCTGTCGCTGATGGGCAACAATAAGTTCGACCCGGCGACGCTCGAAAAACTCATCCAATCCAATTTAACGGCCAACGGTTTACTCGCGGCCGATTTCTCGCGGCTCGCCGAAGAGCGTTTGGGCTCAAAACTTTATGCGAACGTGATGGCGCTCGGCGCCGCGTATCAGAACGGTTGGATTCCTCTGGAAGAGAAACATTTGCTGGCGGCGATCGCCGAAAGCGTGCGCCGTTCCGACGTGGACGCCAACCATCGCGCGTTCCGCATCGGCCGCAGCGTCGCCGTTTATCCGGATAACCGGGCCGGCGTTCATCCGCGCAAAGCTCTGCAGGATTTAATCGACGAGAAGGCCGAATACCTTTTGCGTTCCTCGTGGCTGCGCGGCGCCTCGCGCGCTAAAACGTATCGCGCGCGCCTGCGCGAGATTTATCGTTGGATGGAACTGCCCGAAGACGTGCGCCTCACCGTCGCTCACACGATTTACGATTTGATTCGCTACGGCGAAGGAAAACTATTGGAGCGCTACATTGAGCTGGTTTGGCGCACCTACAAGATGGATCAGGAAAAATACGGCTACGAAGCGACGCGCACCGTCGTCTCCAACTTGTTCCGCGCGATGGCGATCAAAGACGAAGTGTGGGTGGCCGTTCTTCTAACGTCTCCGGAAAAATACATGCGCGATAAAGAGCGCTACAAAATCGACGAACAGAACGGCGACCGCATCTCGTACGTTCATTTCAATCGTCCGCGGTTTACCTTGTTCAAGTGGAACATCGAATTCGACATCAACACCAAAGATTGGATGCTGTGGATCATGAAGCACGGCGGTTTCCTGCGCCGCATCCTGCCGGCGTGGCACGGCAAAGAAAAAGCGTTCCGCGGATGGTACACGGCCATCGTGGAAAACTTCACCTTTTTTGAATTCAGCGACGACTATCACGCCTATGTGGAAGCGCTGAAGGCGCCCTCGCAGGCGCGCGGATATCGCGAGATTCGTTATCCGCAAATGGACAAAGCGGTGGAAACGGCGGCGCAGAATTTGAAGAAGATCCGCAAGCTGTCCGCCGCCCCCGATGTCGCGCCCGCCTACCCCGGACGGAAAAAATAAAACATGGCCAAGTTCGTCGTTCGTAAAGCCCGTCTTTCCGATGTGCGGGCCATGCACGCGCTAATGAATTTTTTCGCCGAACGCCGCGAGCTTTTGCCGCGTTCTCTCTCCGAAATCTACGAGAACCTTCAACAGTTTTTCGTCATGACCAAGGGAAAAGAGATTGTGGGTACGTGCGCGCTGTACATCACGTGGGACGATTTGGCGGAAGTGAAGGCGCTGGCGGTCGCCCCCGACTACCAGGGCAAGGGGTTGGGATCGAAACTGCTTAGGACGGTGATTTCGGAAGCGAAGAAGCTCGGCGTTAAAACACTGTTTACGCTGACGATCCGTGAGAGTTTGTTCAAGCGCTTCGGCTTTAAGAAAGCGGTGAAGAGCGCTTTGCCGCACAAAGTGTGGACCGAATGCGTGCGCTGCCCGTATTTTCCGGATTCGTGCATCGAAACGTCGTTGATTTTGAATTTACAGAAGAATGGGAAATATCGCCGCAGCCGGCTCGCCGACAAATTTATGGCGACGTCGGACCCGATGGTTCCTAACGAACCGCCAGCACAGCGATAAGCGTTTTCGAATCTTTTATCTTTCCGCTGCGGATAGCGCGCAGCGCCTTCGCCACCGGCCACACCTCACAGCCCAAAAACTCGTCTTCATCCGGATTGAAAACGCCTTTCGTCAGCTTCGTGGCGATATAAATGTGGATCACTTCGTTGGCGAAAGCGGCCGTCGGCCAAAACGAAATCAACCTTTTAATGCGGCCCGCTTTAAATCCCGTCTCCTCTTCGAGCTCCCGCTTCACGCACGCCAGCGGATTTTCGCCCTTGGCCAGTTTGCCCGCGGGAATTTCCCAGGTCACTTCTCGCACCGGATGGCGGAACTGCTTGACCATGAGAATCTTGCCGGGGGAAGGGAAGGCCAACACCGCGACCGCCCCCGGATGGTCGAGATATTCGCGCGACGCGCGCTTGCCGTTGGGCAGGCGCACCTCATCGATGCGGAAATGGACGGCCTTGCCGGCGACGTGCTTGAGGTTGCGGATGAATTTTTCTTTGAGTTTCATCGAGCCTGCGATTGTACCCGTTTTGTAAAATCCCGCCACATGAAAGTGCCCCAACTCTTCTCCACCGGACGGCCGCTGTTCTCGTTTGAGTTTTTTCCGCCGAAAACCGATGAAGGTTTAACGTCTCTCTTAAACACAATCAGCCAACTCAAAGAGCTGAAGCCGTCCTACGTCTCCATGACCTATGGCGCCGGCGGCAGCACGCGGCAGAAAACCGTCCAACTCGTCACCCGCATTAAAAAAGAAACCGGCATCGAAGCGGTCGCGCACTTAACCTGCGTCGGCCATTCGGAAAAAGAGCTTATTTCCGTCTTGGAAGAACTGGAAAAAGCGGGTGTGGACAATATTTTGGCGCTGCGCGGCGACCCGCCCAAAGGCCAAACGAGTTTCGTTCCCGCGCTGGATGGCTATCGCTACGCGGCGGATTTGGTGCGGCTCATCCGCAAACGTTTTAAATTTGGGGTCGGCGTCGCCGGTTATCCGGAGAAGCATTTGGAGGCGCCGTCGCTTGAGGCCGACTTGAAGCACCTGAAGGAAAAAGTCGACGCGGGCGCGGACTTTATCGTCACCCAGCTTTTTTTTAACAACGCCGATTATTTCTCGTTCGTCGAGCGCGTGCGCAAGCTGGGCATCACGGTTCCGGTCGTGGCCGGAATCATGCCGGTGACGGACGCGGACCAAATTAAACGGTTCACCACGATGTGCGGGGCGTCGCTGCCCGGCCCGCTCTTGGCCAAGTTGGACGCCTGCGCCGATAATAAAGAGGCGGTGATCCGTACGGGAATCGAGCACGCCACCGCACAGTGCCTTGACCTGCTGCAAAAAGGCGCGCCGGGAATCCATTTCTACACGCTAAACAAGTCGCACGCGACCGTGGAGATCTTTAAGAATTTAAAAATGAAGAGCGTGATTAAATGAGCAAAGGGGCCACGCTTAAACGCGCCCAATCCCGTGAAGAGACGTCGAGCCGTTTCGAAGCGCGGACCATTCTTTTCAACGACGAGGTCCATACCTTTGACGAAGTGGCTCGTCAGTTGGTCAAAGCCACCGGCTGCACCTACGGCCGCGGCATGACGCTGGCGAACGTGGTCCATTACACCGGCAGCGCGATCGTTTACATGGGGCCTGTGGAGCGCTGCGAAGCGGTGGCGATGGTTCTCGAAGACATCAAGCTCAAAACCCTCGTCGAACGTTGATGCGGCCCGCGCTGGCAATCGTTTTGTTCGCCTGTTTATTTCCGGCGTGCGCCAATTTTGTGCCGCTCGACATGTCGGAAATGCCGCAGAACCCCGTCACGCAGAAACCCACGTATAAATCCATCCCCGGTCCCGATGCGGGCAGTGGCCTGCCGCTCACCACGCTGCATTTCACCATCGAAGGCTACGGCTCGATCGTTCAGGAAAAAGCCCAAGTCGTGGAAAAGATTTTCTCCGAAGTCACCAATCAGACCGCTCTCTATTCGTTCAAGCCTGAAGAAAACTATCGCATCGTGATTTACCGCAGTCAGCAGGAGTTTCGCGACAAAACGGACCAGCCGGAATGGTCGGGCGGCATGAAATTTGGGCGCGGCGTTTTCACGTTTGAACAGGGAGATGTTGATTCGGTTCTTGCGCACGAGATCACGCATATTATTTTTGGCGAGTTCATGGGCGAAGAAGGGAACAAACATCGCTGGTTAAACGAAGGTTTGGCCATGTACATCGACGCGCATTTCGAGCCACGCCGTCGTTTTGACGACGTTCAAAGCGATTGGCGCGGGCGCCTGAGAGCGGAGCCGCCGCTCATGCCGCTCGACGATATTCTCTCTTTTAAGCCGTATTCCGAAAAAGATCGCGCGGTGCGTTTGTGGTATTCGACGGTCGCCGATTTCACGACCTATCTGATTAAAAATGGCGGAGCGTTTAATTTTTCTCTGTTTCTTAAGGAATTAAAGAACGGGCTACCGGCCGACCAGGCGCTGATGGCCGCCTATCCTGGGAAATTCCGTTCGCTGGATGAGCTGTACGCGGTGTGGAAGGGGACGCTGGGCTTCTAAAACGCTTGGCGTTTAAAACGCTTGGCCGGTACCGAAGCTGACGACGATGCGGTTGCTGTCCGTCGGCACCGTTTCCAGGCGATACGAAACGTCGATACGCAGGATCACTTCGTTGGATGATTTGGTGAGGCCCAAGCGCAAGCCGGCGCCGATGGAATTATGCAACTGGTCCGACGATATTTTCGTGCCGCGCTGCCACGCCCCGCCCACGTCGTAGAAAACAGCGGCTCCCACCGAAACCAGGTTCAGGAAATCATCCAGGAAAAAGAAACGGTCTTCGATGTTCAAAACCCAACTGCGATCGCCGACAAACTGGTCCTCTTCGTAAGCGCGCATGCCGTTCTCGCCGCCCAAAATCAATTGACTGTCCGGGTCAAGCTGATGGCCCCAATCGGCGCGCGTGTTGAAAAGCAGCGTTTGCATGGGCAAATCGCGGTGGTAATAGCGGAACAAAAATGAGTTGATTATATTCTCACCGTTGTTGAACACCTTCCGTCCGGAGTAGGCATAGCGGGTGACATAAAGGTTGGTGCGGTCGGAGAGAAAGCGCTTCTCCAGAGCGGCGCTGAAAACGTCCGTGTCCTCATGGCCGGTGAGCGCGCGCGGTGAAAAGCCGGGGGACATGTTGATCACCGGTCCCAAGTTGAAGTCTTCAACGCGGGTCATTTTCTCCACGCGGTCGAGTTTGACGAACCGTGTCCGAATCGCTTCCAAGTCGAGGAAAATCGTCTGCCGGTTGGGTTGTTCGTCGGGAAGCGGACGTAGTGTTTTATCGGTCGGCCCGAAATGCGCGGTGTCTTTGCGGTAGCGTAGCCCCGCGTGCTTGACCAGTTTGCGGCTTTTGCCTATTTTCGTGGCGGCGCCGATTTGGTGGGCTTCCTTGGTTTGTTTGAATTCGGAGACTTTTACGTTATTTTGAAAATCACCGATCGCTTCCTCGATGTGCTCATGCGACATGGACACGGCCCAGGGCGTGTCGGCCGAGAAGAACGGATGGTTCAGGGAAAGTAGACGGGTTTCTCCGTCGGTCTCGCTGATGTACTCCGTGTTCATCTGCCAGCGGCTGCCCAAAAGCCGCGGATCGGTGTACTGGTAGGTGCGTTCGATGTTGTCCGGACTTTTGTTGTAGAGAACTTCAAATCGTTTGCCCAAGCCGAACAGATTTTTTTCACGCAAACCCACTTCCAGACTGTCCACGCGGTTTTGTCCACCCAGGTTAAGTTGCGGTTCCGTGGTCCAGGAGTCGCTGACGTAGACGACAACGACGACGCTGCCGTCACGCTGGGGAAACTGAGTAACGCGCGCGGACTGGATGAATGACAACGCGCGCAAATTGCGTTCCGTTTCCTGCAGAAGGAACTCATCGATGGGGTCGCCGACTTTAAACAGGAGCTCACGCTCGATTACTTCTTGTTTGGTTTGGATGTGGAGGGTGTTGATCCAGGTGTAGGGGAATTTCTTTAAGTACGATTTGGTGTCCAAATCGAAAATGTCCGTTCCGCGAATGGTAATGCGGGAAATGATAGGGCTGTCTTTGGGAGCGGCGGTCGCAGCGGCAATAAGGAAGAACCCCAGGCCGCTCAGAGAAAGGAATCGCTTCAAGCAGTGGTTATCTGGCGACGACCACGGTGCCAGTCGCCCGGTTCTTGCCGATTTCGATCATGTACACATAAATGCCCGCGGGCATAATGTTTCCATTTTCGTCCTTGGCGTCCCACATCAAGAGTCTGTCATCGGTCGGATTGATGCGCAGACCTGCGATTTTGGCCCCGTGAACATCAAAAACGGCGCTTTGCAGCGGCAGCCCGGATAGAACATCGTCGAACCGGAAGAAGATCACGTCGTTCAAAGAATCCCCATTCGGCGTTGCGATGCGCGGTGATACGTCCGTTAAATTAATTCCACCGAGGGACTGGGACGTCGCGCCCTGGCTTTGCTGCACCCAAACGAGCATGCCGCCGGCGGCCAATCCCAGAAGAAGACGCTTTATGGTTAGTGATCGCTTCATACGCGCATTATCACTTATTTCAGCGCCTTCATTTCGTCTTCCGCCTGACGGATATCGATGCCGGTCCCTTTGTATTTCTGGATGATGCGGCTGAGCATGCCGCGGCGGTCGTCGACGCTGGCGCCCTGCTGCACGAGGCGCTGGTAGAAGCTCATCGACTGTTCAAAGTCTTTCTTGGCGCGGGACTCTTCGACGATCAAGCTCTTCAATTCGCGGTTCACGATCGAGGTGTCTACCGTGTCTTTGAAGCGCGAGAGGATCTTCTCCAAGAGGGCGCGTTTTTCGCTCATGCTGATGCCCGTGCGGACTTTCGTGTTGTAATCGGTCAACGCTTCCGTGTAATCGTTCAAGACGGCGCGTTCCTCGCCGCGCACCGCGTTGCGTTCATCGCGGGCCTTCTGCTGTTGGACTTCTTCCAGCGCTTTGCGGGCGGCCGATTCTTCATTCTGGCGCTCCGCTTTGGACTTCTCTTCCGTGAGTGCGTAAAGCTGAGCCTTCAAGCGGTCGCGCTCGGCCTTGGCATAACGCGCTTCGGTCTCGGCGCGGATGCGTTCTTCTTTCTCCTGCATCAGCTGTTGTTCAAGCGGGTCGACCGGCGCTTTGCCGAAGCGGACGGTCAGGGAAACTTGCTGGGTTCCGAGCGTGCCCTGGACGCCCTGCAGCGGGAAAATGAACGCGTAATCGAGTTGGAACGATTCCATGCGGTACGAAGCGCCCATCGAAAGGGTCGAGTAGTTGTTGGAGCCGAAACCGCCGCCGGCGCGGAAACCGAAACCGTTCTTAAACCAGCTTTCGCCGCCGAGCGAAAGGCGGGTGTTGTTCTTGGCCGATTTCCAGTTGGTGAATTCGGCGTTCAGCGAGCCGGTGCGCAAGCGGCGCGCGATCGCCATCGACAAAACCGCGGGCGCTTTATCGCTTCCGCCGCTGAGAGCCAAGTTGGGGGCGTTCAAGTTGCGCAGCGCCGCACCGAGCGCGTACGCGCGGCTTAAACGGTATTGCACACCGAGATCCAAGCCATATCCGGATTTCGAGGTGCCTTTGGCCAAGAGCGGATCCGGCGAACCGGTGGCGCCGCCGGTGACCGGGTTGATGGCGTTGGCGGTGTATTCGTCGGAGCCGATTTGTTTACGCAATATGCGCAAGCTGCCGCCGACATTCAGCGTGTGGCGGAATTCGCGGCCGTAGGTGATTCCATAGGCTTCTTCTTTGTAGAGGCCAGGCAAGTCCAAAGCGAAGTAGCTGGCGCCAATGCCGCCGCTGCGGCCATTTTTGCCGAGCGGCTGTGCGTAGGCAAGAAACGTGTGATTGATCGAGGAATTGTCGGTGAGGCCCATGAACAAGCGCGAATAGTACGAACCGATTTCCGGGCGGCTGACCTGCAGGACGCCGGCGGGGTTGTAGTAGAGCGAGTATACATCGTCCACGATTGCTGAATAGGCCTCGGCCATACCGGCCGCACGAGCGCCTTTGGGGAGAGGTTCAAACGACGCCAGCAGGGGGGAAATAAATAAGAAGCCGAGCAATACCAGGGAAGTAAACTTTGATCCTGCTGTAGACTTCATGTTTTAAGTTTGAGGGCAAAAGCATTGAAAATCAAGGCTGTCACCAATTATTCACACAAAAAACGGGTCTATTTTTAGGGGGGATTGTGCGAGGCGTGAAAAAACATGAAGTTGACTGTGAATTTCAGGAATCGTGTATGAAATTCATGAATATTTAAGTTGACGAGATAGCCCCGGCGACTGTTACCATGAAATCCGTGAATAGGCGAAGCGTTTTTTATGGTCTGACTGTGACTATTATCATAGCCATTATCGCGGTCATCGATCTTCTGCTGGGCGCATTTCTTCCTTATGACCGGCCGCGTCATAGCACGCAACATGTTGTGCCGCGTCCGTCGCGCGTTTACCAGTTTAAGCCGAATCTCCATTTTTACCGTCTCAATCGCCACTATCAGACAAACAGCATCGGCTTTCGCGATCGTGATTACACCCAGAGAAAGGCCGCCGGCACAACGCGGGTTTTCGTTCTCGGCGACTCGTTTATAGAAGGGTTTGGGGAACAGCAGAACGAGACCATTCCGGCTCACCTAAAATCATATCTCCAACTCGAATCAAAAATGACGATCGAAGTTTTTAACTGCGGCATCGGGGGCGCTTCGCCCGGGCAGTATAAGTATTGGCTGCGCGCCCTTCTTCCTTATGACCCCGACGTTGTTGTCGTCGCCATGTTTATGAATGATATCCACGATGACATCGGATTATTAACGAATAAAAATTTTTACCTCGCCCGGACGTGGTGGAGAGGCGTGGATGCCGGTTGGAATTATTCATCCATCGCCCAGTATGTGCGCGGTTTTGCAACGGAGATTTGGTTTATGTGGAGCGCCGAGCGACGCGCGCATTATCCCGGAGTGACGCTGCTAGAAAAACAGGATTACAACGGCCGGGCCTATCAAGACGATGCGGCGCGCTGGGAAAAATATTGGCATGTAACCCGCCAGAATCTGGATGAAATTCACGCGCTCTGCCGTGAAAAATCAATACCGCTTATCGTCGTGTTAATTCCGCGGCGGGCCATGTTTCCGCTCAAGCCCTCCTCGTTTGAGCCAAAACAGGACAATTTCTCTGACTGGTGGGACGAATGGGCGGCGAACCGCGGCGTGCCGCATTTAAACCTGGTTCGGCCCATCACGGCCTGGTATCAAACGCCGGCCAGCCGTCATGCGTTGTATCAAACGGATTTGCAGCACTTTAATGCACGTGGATTGCGTCAGGCGGCGTATTGGATTGCCTTGGAAATACAAAGGCATCGCCTGCTGAATGTAAGAAATTGAGGGCTTATTTATTCAAGCGGTTGAATTTTATTAGCAAAGAAATGCGGTGGGTGTCGCCCAAATCACCGAACGGGCGGAAGGCATAGTCGATGTCGAACGCGCCAAGATGAAGGCCCACGCCGGCGCTGAGGCCCGTTAAACCGTCGACGTCGAGCTGGTTGCCTGGGGTGGTTTCGTAGCCGCCACGCAGGGCCAAGGCGCTCGCCACCTGATAATCCAATCCCGCGTGGTACGTTAAATCGTTGTCGTTGTATTTTGAGACATCAAAGGCGGCCAAAACTTTGCCGGCCTTGAACATGCGCGAAAGGCCCGCGCTGACGCGTTGCGGGAGCGAGCTTTCTTCCTGCACAAATTTCATTTTCCCGCCGAGGTTCTGGATCGTCGCGCCGATTTTATAGGTGCCCGCGTTGTACAGAACGCCAAAATCCGCCGCCATGCTGGTCGCATTCTCATCATCGATCGATTCTTTCACGTATTTGGCGCTCGCGCCCCAGCGTAGGCTTTGGCCCACCAGAGTTGAGTAGCTCAAGCTGCCGGCCATCGAGCCCGCGTCAAAGGTGCCGGTTTTCACGTTGGTGTTGCTGTAGGCATCGATCGAACCGTAGTCCATGCTGTAAACGTTCACCGCGACGGCCGATTTATTGAGTTTGGTCGCCGCTCCGAAATATTCATACGCGGTGTCCACCAAACCTTCATTGTGCATCACGGAAATTTCAGAACCGGAAATCTGGGAAAGGCCGGCGGGGTTCCAATAACCCGCGGTCACGTCATCGGCAACGGCCGTATACGCGTTGCCCATCGCCGCCGCACGGGCGCCCGCGCCCATTTTGAGGAACTGCGCGGCCGACGAGCCCGCCGCATCGGCTGTCGCGGCCATCGTCAATCCCGCGGTCATGAGAGCGATGATGTTTTTCAGATTTCTCATGTCCTAAGGGTACGGTTCTTGTGTGACAGAGTGGTGACGAGGTTATGAAAGTAAGGAGAATTATCAGCCGTGACAGGGCGGTGAAATTATTGAAAACAGGTTGTTTTTTAGAGGTGGATTGTGTTCTGGGTGAGGTTTAGCGGACGACGGCGAATTTGCCTTCCTTCTTGTTCCCGCTCGGGTCGGTGATCAAATAAAAATAAACACCGGAAGAAAGGTTTTTGCCGTCGCTGTCGACGGCGGTCCAGGGAATGTCAGCGCCCGTCGGGCTGGTGGTGTCATAGACGGGTTCGCCGATGGGAGTAAAGATCTGCAGCTTGGAGCCGGACGTGAGGCCGGTAAACGTCACGCTGGTGTGATTGAGGGCGGAATTGGGCTTAAAGGGATTGGGGTAAGCGTGCGCGTTGGCCAAGGCGCCGGCCGAGGACACTGTCGGCCCGCCGCTGCCCGCGTTCATGGTGAATAACGTTTTGGCGCGCACTTCTAAACTAATTGACGACGGGTTAAACGTCGTGGAAAGAATGTTCAGCGCGGCGCTCTGCGGTACGGTGATCTGAAATTGCTCGATGGCGCCGTTATACGTTCCGTCGACGGCGGAGGCTTCGAACCATTCGCCGTCGGCGCCATAGCGGTATTCCACCTTGGAAATCGTGTCCAGCGTCATGCCGTAGCCGCTGACGTTGCCTTGGCGCGCAACAACGGAGATGCGCGCCTGGCCCTGTACAATCGTCTGACCTCCGCCCCCGGAGAGGGTTTGGGGCGAAATGTCCACGACCGGCTGGGTATCCAAAATATCATCAACATTGTTGTTGTTGGAATCGCGCCAGCCGATCTGCGCGCGCGCCCAATTGTCCAAGCCCCAGCGCAGGCCGCCGCGCATGATGGAATTGGGATCGTTGGCGGCCCCCGACCATTCATGGTTGCCGTTGATCGTAGGGAAATAGCCGAAGGAGTAATCATTGGGTCCGCTGGCGCCCGCGTACTGGTCGAGCGCGTTGAAAATATGTCCCGTTTCATGGGCGGCCACCACATCCAGGTTGCTGATGCCGTAGCCGCCGTTGTCGTATGTCATGACGATGAACGGGCCGCCAAGATAGGCGTAGGCGAAATAACCGTCGGTAAATTTGCCGTTGGAATCGTTGAGGCTGTCGACGACGAAAATAATAAAGCCCCAATCCGCCTGGTGCTGGGCGCGCAACGCGTTGATGTAATTGCGGGTCGCGGTAAAGCGCGTGCCGTTGTAGCCGATGGTGGACAAGGCGTCGGGAATCCAATATTGCTCGTGAACGTACGGGCGCGCAATTGGTTCGTAGCGGGTCGCCAAGGTTTGGGTGACGTAAGTGAAGGTTAGGGAGGAACGCGGATTTTGCTGGGTCCACCATTGGTGGCCGGCCATTATTTCGCTGACCGCCTGGGCTTTGCGCGGTTCCGACCATGTTTCCATGTTCGGGTCAAGCACGCCATTGGATTCGGGGAAGATAATTGCGCAAACCACTTTGCCCATCATGAAATCACTGGTGAAATTTGCCGTGGTAAGTCCGACCGAATAGAGTGCCGCGGAGGCGTTCGCGCCCATAAAAACAAGCAAAGAGGATGCTATGAGGAAGCGCTTCATCGCGGCGCCTCAGGGTTGATCAGCGCATCGACGTCGGTGTGACGGGGTTCCGTCACGTTCAAACGGCGCGCGGCCGACCAGTCGCTACCGCTTTCCGTCCAGGAGCGGACGCGCCAGTAATATTGCTTGCCCAGTTTCAGTGCGGCCGACGGAATGGAAAATTCACCGCCGACGGAAACGAGATCCACCACCGGAGCGTCAAAAGAGGACTTTTCGGCGACCTGCACGCGGTGCATCACGCCGGGATCGGCGATCCATTCGAGAACCACGGTAAAACCGTCGGAATCGGCGTTATCCAAAGGGGACGTAAGAACGGGAACTGTTGCGACAGCGCCGGGCGTAAACGCTCCGGCCGAGGCGGAAGCGGTGTCCGACCATCCGCCGGCGATATCGGCATCGATTGATTTTACGCGAGCATACACCAGTCCGTCGGCCATCGCGGGAAGTGGCATGTCGGCCTCGGCTTTCATCACCACGGACTCGACTCTGTTCGTGAAATTGGACGCCTGAGAAAGCTGGACGAGATAGGAGGCGGCGCCGGGCACGGCTTTCCATGACACATGAACGCGGCCGCCGTCGACGGAAACGGCCAAATTGGATGGAGATGGCAATGAGTTTTGCGCGGCCAGCGTGCGCATGGCTCCGGCTGTCTTAAAGCCTTGCTGCGCCGAGGCGTGGACCATCTGGCGGTTCCATTGAATGCCGGCGGCCTGCGCGAGCGGCCCGTAGGATTCCAACTCGGTGAGCGGAATGATGCTGCGGTAAACCTTGGCCAGCGGGCCGGCGCTGTCGACGGAAAGGGACGAATCCAAATCGAAGGTCAGCACGTTCGGCGGCATGCGCATGCGGATCGCAGCGCCGAGTTTTTCCAGGCGCGTCGAATACTCGTTCATATCAACGCCGTCGGGCAACACGACAAAATAGGGAATACGCACGGCCGCGTGAGCGGAGAGGGAGAGACTCAAAATGAGCGTGCAAAGCGTGGGGAAGAGCCATTTGCGCATGCCCATTTTTACCCTGGGTTTGCCGAAACGTCCATGTCTTTTTGGAGAGGCTAAAACCCACCGTAAAAACATGACGAAAAGCAGTGAGAGTGCTAAAATCCCCTCTCATGCAATTCATCCAGATTCTCCTCGGGCTTCTGGCCTTCTTCTTGGCTTGGGTCCTCATCTTTAAAAAGCCGCTTATTTTTAAATTGAACGCGTTCATGCGCGACCGCGTTTTTACCGACCAATTGGTTTTATTTTCCGGCGGACGGATCGCTTTTTTACTGCTGGTGCTCGGCGTGGTTGCGCTGTTTTCCGGCGTGGACTTGGTCACGCGCGATCAAGTGCTGGGGCCGCGCAGCGCCGCCAAGCTCTTCGAGATAGCGCAGGACGATTTCCGCGATAAAAATTACGGTCAAGTTCTTATTAAATGCCGCGAACTTCTGCGCTCCGATCCGCACAACATGGCGGTTCTTGAACTGCTGATGCGCACTCAGCGTGAACTCGGGCAAAAGGACGAAGCGCGGGAAACTCTTTTGAAGATCGTCCAGATCAACCCGACCTACTCCGTTAAAGCGCCGATCAAGCCGCCCAAAAAGAAATGAGCATCGCCGCGACGCCCGACGAATTATCCCGTCTGATGGAAAAACTGCGCCTGCCGCCGGGCGTGCAGTGCGAGTTTGTTAGTGCGGAAACCGAGCAGCGTTCCGTGGGCTGGGCTGCTGGAGCCCCGGATAATCAAAGTGTTTCGCGATCGAACGCAGCAGCCGTGCGCGTGATTGACAACGGCGGGCAAGGCTTGGTGAAAGGCACGGAAATCACGGCGGAGAACGCGCAGGAAATGACGGATCGCGCCTTGCTCATCGCCCGGAGCACGCCCAAAGATCCTCACCGTGGATTGGGCCAGCCCGCGCCGCTATTGGGAACGCCGCCGGAAAACGATGAACATGTTTTTGAGCGTCCCGCTACCGCGATTTTAGAGGAATTAAAAGAGCTGGAAGAGCGCGCGCTGAAAACCTCTCCGAGGTTGAAAAAAGTGGTGCGGTTGCTTTTGGCTGAGGAGCGCGAGAGAAAAACAATTGTGACCAATCAAGGCGTTTCCCTGCAGATGTTTTCAACGGGGACGTCGTTCCTCGTTGAGCTTTTGGCGGAAGAAGCGGGGGAAACGGAAGTGGCTTGGGACGGAATCGGCCGCCGGTTCGGCTCCGACATCAACAAGGAAAAGGTCGCCCTTGAGAGCGCGGAGGTCGCCGTCTCATCGCTCGGCGGAAAAGCGCTTGATTCCGGGTTGTACACGGTGCTATTGCATCCGCGCGTCGGCACGCAATTGCTCAGTTTGCTGTCGCAGGCGTTGTCCGCAGAAGCCGTACAGAACGGCCGGTCGTTTTTGCGCGGACAGCTGGAAAAAAGCGTCGCGGCGTCCGGCCTAAGCGTGCTTGACGACCCCGGGCTGATCCGCGGCGCGGCCAGCGTTTTGTGCGACGACGAAGGCACGCCCGCTAACCTCCTCACGTTGATCGATAAAGGAACGCTGCGGAATTATTTTTACGACCTGCGTACCGGTCGCCGCGGCGACCGCGCTTCCAATGGCCGCGGTTTCCGGTCGGCGTTGTCGGCGGCGCCCGCACCGCACGCCACCAATCTTTACATTGCGCCGGGAAAAGCCTCTTTTTCGGATCTGGCCGGCGCGGAAAAGAAAGTCTTTCTCTTGCATGATATTATGGGCCTGCACATGGCTGAGCCGGTGACCGGTGAATTTTCTCTCGGCGCCGCCGGGTTTCTGTATAAAGGCGGAAAATTCAGTCACGCCGTTCGTGGCATGACCATGGCCGGAACTGTTGGCGGATTGTTAAAAAACGTCGCCGCCGTCGGCAACGAAGTCCATTGGACGTCATCCTTGGGCGCGCCGTACATGCTGGTGAACGGCATCACATTATCGGGGAATTAAGGGAGTTTTGTGCCGCTTGAGAACCAATTCATCAACGTAAAACCGGGAGACGTCGGCATCATCGGCGATCCGATCGATCATTCGCTGTCGCCTATTATCCAGAACGCGGCGTTCCAGACATGGAGCAACGTGTTCAAGGAAGACGGCCGACGCGCGCCTCAATACCACACTTTTCACGTTCGCCAAGGGGAACTCGCCGAAGCCTTCGACGTCATGCAAAAAGCGAAGATGCGCGGCTTAAATATCACGATACCGCACAAAGTGGCGGCGGTGAAGTTGGTCAACCGGCTGGATCCTCTCGCCGAAAAAGTCGGTTCGATCAACACGGTGTTGTCGACGGACGACGGTCTCGTCGGCTATAACACCGACGGCGACGGTTTCGCACAAGCACTTCATTACGATTTGGAATTCGAAGGGCCGGGCCACACCGCGCTGGTGCTGGGCGCGGGCGGAACCGCGCGCGTGATCATTCATAAATTAATCGAAATGGGCGTTGAACGCGTGTTCTTGTGGAACCGCAGCGCCGAACGCGCCAGCGTTCTTGCCAAGGAGTATTCCGGGCCGCTTTCTCTTGTCGCCGACGCGAATTTGTCGGCTGTTTCCAATGGCGCTAATTTGATCGTCAACGCCACCTCCGTGGGCATGAAAGAGGGCGATGGGCACCCGGCTCCGGGGCTCAAGTTTCACATCGGACAGTATGTTTTCGACGTGGTTTATAACCGCGACACGAAATTTCTCCTGGACGCCCGCGCCGCGGGTGCGCGCGTGCTGGGAGGGCTCAAAATGCTCGTTTACCAGGGCGCGCGTGCGTTTGAAATATGGACCTCCGCGCCGGCCCCGGTTGAGGTCATGCACGTTGCCCTTGAGAAAGCACTAAGGTATAAATCATCCCTATGACAATTCGTTACGTTACCGCAGGCGAATCGCACGGCCGTTTTCTGACCGCCATCCTGGAAGGCATTCCGGCCGGCGTGCCAATTACCGTGGACGAGATCAACGTTGAGTTGACACGTCGGCAGCACACGTTCGGCCGCGGCGAACGCCAGCAATACATCGAAAAAGACGCGGTTGAGTTTGTGTCCGGTGTGCGCTTCGGCCAAACGCTTGGCTCTCCGATCACACTGACCGTCCAGAACAAAGACTGGGTCAACTGGCAGAAGATCATGTCGGTCGACGCCAACGATTTCGACGAGAAATACGGCCTCGTCCGCCCGCGTCCGGGCCACGCCGATTTAGCCGGCGTGATCAAATACGGCCGTTATGACACGCGCGATATTTTGGAACGCGCCAGCGCCCGCGAAACCGCAGCGCGCACCGCGGTCGGCGCCATCTGCCGCAAGTTCTTGTCCCTGTTCGGCATCGAAATCTATTCATGGGTCACCGAAATCGGCGGCGTGAAAGCCAAACTGCCGAAAGGCGATCCGCGCGAGATCAATAAAATGTCCCGCGAGTCCCCGGTGCAGTGCCCGGACGAAGACGCCGCAAAAAAAATGATGGATGTCATTTCCGAAGCCAAGAAAAAAGGAGACACGCTCGGGGGAACCTACGAAGTCATGGTCGCCGGCCTGCCGGTGGGCCTCGGCTCGTACACGCAGTGGGATTTGAAGCTGGACGGGTTGCTCGCGCAGGCGATTTTATCGATCCAGGCGCACAAAGGCGTTGAGTTCGGCCGCGGTTTTGCGCTCGCGCACACCAAAGGCTCCGAAGCGCACGATGAAATTTTTTACGAGAACGACCGCGGTTTCTATCGCAAAACCAACAACGCCGGCGGCGTTGAGGGCGGCATGTCGAATGGGGAACCGATCGTTTTGCGCGCGGTGATTAAGCCGCTCGCCAGCCTGCGCCGCCCCTTGCACTCGGTCCATTTAAAAACGAAAGAGGAACTCAAGGCCGAAATCGTCCGCTCGGATGTGGCCCCGGTGGCCGCGGCCGCCGTGATCGCCGAGAACGTCGTGGCGATCACGCTCGCTCAAGAATTTACGCGTAAGTTCGGCGGCGACTCGCTCAAGGAAATCGAAGACAACTTCCGCCGCTATCAGGACTACGTGCGCAACTACTAGCGCGCGAATGAAAATCGTTCTCATTGGCTTCATGGGTTCTGGCAAATCGCGCATCGGCCGCCAATTGGCTGCGCGGCTCGGCTGGACGCACCACGACACCGACGACATGATTTCCAAACAGGTTGGGATTCCCGTCGGCGATATTATTCGCCAGAAAGGCGAGGCCGCGTTTCGCGAGGTGGAAAAAAACGCGGTATCATTGGTCTCGCTTTCCGATCGCAGCGTGATTTCAACGGGCGGCGGCGTGCCGCTGAATCCCTCGAACATGAGCGAATTGTCCAAAGACGCGATGATTATTTGGCTGAAAGTTTCGCCGGAAACGGCGCTCAAGAGGGCGGGCAACATCAAATCGCGCCCGTTGATTGACCCAAATGATCCCATCGGTTCCATTCGCAAACGAATGGCCGAGCGCAACCCCATTTATGAGCGCGCCGCGCAGCACACCATCGAATCCGACAACATGGAGTCCGATCACGTGGTCGATAAGATCATGACGCTCATTCCGGGGCGCGCGTGAAATCCATTCGCGTCTCTCTCGCCGACCGTTCCTACGATATCTCATTCGGAAAAATCGGTTCCGCTCTCGCGTCCGCGATTAAAAAAACCGGGCTTAAACCCTCGCGCGCGTTGATCGTCACCTCGCAGGGCGTCGCGCGGGCCGGACACGCTAACGCAGTGAAGCGCGCTCTGTCGCGCGCGGGCATTCAATCGTTGGTCGTCGCCATTCCCAATGGCGAAAAACATAAAAATTTAAAAACGCTCGCCGTGTTGTACGCGCAAACGGTCCGCGCCGGGCTCGATCGCCGCTCGGTCGTCGTCGGTGTCGGCGGCGGCGTGGTCACCGACCTCGCGGGTTTCTTGGCCGCCACCTACATGCGCGGCGTGCCATTCATATCCGTCCCGACGACATTGCTCGGCATGGTGGATGCGGCCATCGGCGGGAAAACGGGCGTGGACCTTCCCGAAGGGAAAAATTTGGTGGGCGCATTTTGGCAGCCGAAGCTCGTCTGGATCGACACCGCCGTCTTAAACACGCTTCCCGCGCGCGAATGGAGCACGGGGTTTGCCGAGATCGTTAAATACGGCGTGATCAAAGACCGCTCTTTTTTCTTTTGGCTGGAGAAAAAAATCCAGCAGAACGCGCGGCCGGAAACATGGGCGCCGGCGGACGTGTTGCGCGCCGTGCAGGTGTCCGCGGCCATTAAGGCGAAGGTTGTCAGCGGCGATGAGCGCGAAAAGCCGCTCGGCGGCGGACGCGAGATTTTAAATTTCGGGCACACCATCGGGCACGCGCTCGAGGCGTCCACGTCGTACAACGCGCTTTCGCACGGCGAGGCCATTTCCATCGGCATGGCGGCCGTCGGTTTTCTCGTCATGGACAAGGCCGGATGGAAAATCGACGAGCAACTGCGGTTGATGTCGACCTTCGACGCTCTGGATTTACCGACGAGGATCCATGTGAAGGTGGATACGAAACGGTTCTGGTCGGCGCTGCGCGCGGACAAGAAGAATATTGGGGGAAATCTGCGTTTTATTCTGCCCAAAGCCATCGGTCGCGTCGACGTGAAAAGCGGAATCCCGGCGTCGGACGTCGCACGCGTATTGCGAAAGATGGGGCTTAACACCTAAGATCATGACCATGAATACAACCCAGAAACTTTACATGGCTCAACGCGTCGGCGCGTTTCGCGATGTGTTGCGAGAGAACAAACTCGACGGCTACATGCTTACCCATTTGTCCGACCTGTATTACTTCACCGATTATCACTCCGAAGGGTACTACGGCCTCATCGGCCTGCACGATTCGTGGTTGCTTCTGCCCAATTTGCTTTACGATCAGGCCAAAACGGTGACGTTCGGCTTTCATTGCCTGCAGGGCCCGTTTTTTGAGGTCTTGAACGGCATCTTGAAGAAAAATAAATTCAAGAAGGTCGGCTTCGACCCCTCCCAGTGTTCATACGGATTGGGCGCGGCGCTGGTTAAGCTTGGTTTTGTGCCGGTTTCAGGCTTGGTCATGAAGTTGCGCGGCATCAAGGACCCGTGGGAACTGGACCGGCTGCGCAAAGCCAACCACTTGGCCGCCGAAGGCATTCGTTTTGTCGAAAAACGCCTTCGCCCGGGCATTTCCGAAAAACGCATGGCCGCTGATTTGGCTCATTTTTTCGATATAAAAGGCAACGGCATCGCCTTTGATTTGATCATCGCCGGGGGCCCCAACGGGGCGTTCCCGCACCACATCACCTCCGACCATAAACTCAAGTCCGGAGAGGCCGTGGTTTGCGATATTGGAGCCACTTGGGAGGGGTACCGGTCCGACTTGACCCGTACCCTGCCATTGGGTAAGATGCCGCCCTCTTATTGGCGCGTGTTTCGCATCGTAGAAAAGGCTCAAAAAGAGGGAATTTTCAGGGTCCGGCCCGGGGTCACAGCGGGGTCGGTGGACGAAGCCTCCCGGAAGGTCATTCGCAAGGCCGGTTATGGGGCGACGTTCGTCCACAGCACAGGCCACGGAGTCGGCATCGACATCCATGAAGATCCCCGTATTGGGCCGGGCGCCAAAGCGGTTTTAAAAGCGGGTATGGTGGTGACGGTGGAACCAGGGATTTACCTGCCGGGCAAATTTGGCGTTCGCATTGAAGACACTCTCCTTGTGACCCCAAGCGGGTCCGAAATTTTGACCCAATAATACCCACCGTTTAGTTTCAATAATCTCAACTCGGAGCACATATATCATGATCGACACATCTGATTTTAAGAACGGCACCATTTTCGAATGGGACGGCAACATCTGGCAGGTCACCTGGTTTCAACACCACAAACCCGGCAAAGGCGGCGCCGTGATGCGCCTGAAACTAAAGAACATGCGCACCGGCGCGATCATCGAACGCACGTTTAAGTCCGGCGAGCGCTTTAGGGAAGTGGAACTGACCAGCCGCGTGAAACAGTATTTGTACTCGGACGCGGAAAAAGCCCATTTCGTCGACACCGAAACCTACGATCAATTGGAAATCTCCAAAGCCACGCTCGGCGACGCCGATGGGTTTTTAATGGAGAATATGGAAGTTCAGGCGCTGTATCTGGATGGCGAACTGTTGAACATCCAGTTGCCGCCGTCGGTGCAGCTCAAAGTGGTGGAAACCGTTCCCGGCGTAAAGGGCGACAGCGCGACCTCGAAGCTAAAGCCTGCGAAACTTGAGACCGGTATTTCCGTCGACGTTCCTCTGTTCATCAAAGAAGGCGACATCGTCAAAGTCGACACCCGCAGCCACGAGTACGTCGAGCGCGTATGAGAAACGATATTCAAGACAAGCTCAATGAGCTGATCGCTTTTGCCGATGAAAACGGCTTGAGCGAAGTGGCGTGGTCGGACGGCGGTTTTCAAGTGGGTTTTCGCCGCGGACCAGCGGCGCCCAAATCCATGAACGGCAAAGAGGCCGCTGCCCTTGAGGCCGAAGTGCCGGTTGTGGAAGAGCCGAAGCTTGAATACATCAAGTCGCCGATGGTGGGCACGTTTATGCGCGCCGCGGCCAAAGGACGCCCGCCGATGGTGTTGGACGGCGACCATGTGAAGCCGGGCGACCGCGTGGGAATTGTCGAATCGATGCGTTTACCGACGGAAGTCATCAGCGTTGTCGGCGGCGTAATCAAGAAAATTTTGGTTGAAGACGGAGCGCCGGTTGAATACGGCCAGCCGCTGTTCAGTGTGGAGCCGGGAGCATGAGCTTGTTCAAGAAAATTTTAATCGCCAATCGCGGCGAGATCGCCTTGCGCGTCATTCGCGCCTGCCGCGAACTCGGCATTAAGACCGTTTCTGTCCACTCGGACGTGGACCGTGAATCCCTGCACGTGAAGCTGGCGGACGAGTCGGTGTGCATCGGCCCGGCGCAGGCGACCGAAAGCTATTTGAATATTCCCGCGATCATCGCGGCGGCCGAAATCACCGGCGCGGACGCGATTCATCCGGGGTACGGATTCTTGTCGGAAAACGCCCATTTCGCCGAAGTGTGCGAGTCGTGCCACATCAAGTTTATCGGTCCGAGCCCGGCATCAATTAAAGCGATGGGCGACAAAGTGGAAGCGCGCAAGCTCATGTTGAAATACGACGTGCCGCTTCTCCCGGGAACGGGCGATCCCGTGGATCCGAACGATCCGAATTTGTTCAAGATTGCCAAGAAGATCGGCTACCCGATCATCGTGAAAGCCAGAGCCGGCGGCGGTGGACGCGGCATGCGCATTGTGTACGAAGAAGGCGTGCTGAAAGACGCCATCGTGGCCGCGCAGACGGAAGCCAAGGCGGCGTTTAAAGAAGCCGGCGTCTACTTGGAGAAATATTTGGAAAGCCCGCGTCACATTGAAGTCCAAGTGGCGGGAGACGTGTTCGGAAATGTGGTGAGCTATCCGGAGCGGGACTGCACGATCCAGCGCCGCCACCAGAAGCTCGTTGAAGAATCGCCGTCGCCGGTGATTTCGGACAGCGTGCGCAAGAAGCTCGGAAAAGCCGCTCGCCGCGCCACCCGCGCCGCGAAGTATTCAACGGTGGGAACCATCGAGTTTCTCTATGACGGCAAGAAAGAGTTTTATTTCTTGGAAATGAACACGCGCATCCAAGTCGAGCATCCAGTCACGGAAATTGTGACGGGCATCGACTTGATCAAAGAGCAGATCCGTCTCGCGGCCGGTGAAAAGCT
This sequence comes from uncultured Elusimicrobia bacterium, assembly GCA_964499015.1. Classification (GTDB taxonomy): domain Bacteria; phylum Elusimicrobiota; class Elusimicrobia; order F11; family F11; genus CAZCJA01. Next base: position 3,611 of record CAZCJA010000008.1, on the reverse strand, counting down.
CGGCTACGACAAGAACGACGTGAAGATTTTGGGCCACGCGATCGAAGTGCGGATCAACGCCGAAGACCCGGCGCGCAATTTCGCGCCGTCTCCCGGCAAGATCACGAGCATGATCCTTCCCGGCGGTCCGGGTGTGCGCGTGGACACCCACGTTTACGCGGGTTACACCGTGCCGACGAATTACGACAGCTTGCTCGGCAAGTTGATCGTGGGCTCGACGCGCGGCAGAGAAGCGGCCATCATGCGCATGCAGCGCGCGCTCAAGGAATTTAAAGTGGAAGGCATTAAAACGACGATTCCGTTCCACCAGCAAGTGATGGAACATCCGACGTTTATGTCGGGCACCTTCGGCACTAACTTTATCGAGAAGGAACTCAATGGGAACGGCAACGGGAAATAAGATTTCCTACGGCATCGCCGACACCCTGCGCGAATCAAGCCAGGTGTTAGCCAAACTCGCGGATTCCCCGGACACCATCAAAAAAATGGCCCGCGTCCTCGTGGAAGCGTATAAGAAAGGCGGCAAAATGGTTTTGTTCGGCAACGGCGGTTCCGCCGCGGACGCGCAGCACATTGCCACCGAGCTCTTGGGCGGTTTTACGATCCACAAGCGGGCCAGCTTGCCCGCGCTCGCGCTGACCACCGATACCTCGGCGCTCACCGCGATCGGCAACGATTTTAGTTTTGATGATGTGTTCTCTCGCCAAGTGGAAGCGATGGTGAATCCCGGCGACGTGGTGATCGCGATTTCAACCAGCGGCAATTCGGAGAACGTTTTGCGCGGCGCGAAAGCGGGCAAGGCTAGGTCAGCGACCGTGATCGGCTTCACCGGCGAAACCGGCGGCAAGCTCAAGGCCGAATGCGACATTTGTTTTTGCGTGCCGTCGACAAACACGCCGCGCATTCAGGAAGCGCACATCACCGTCGGCCATATTTTGTGCGCGATCGTCGAGCAAGTGCTCGCCAAGAACATTGAGCTCGAGTAGAAAAGTTTTGAGTTGGCCGGCGCTCTTGCGGAAATTGTCCGCGGACCGTCGCCGCCGCAAGAAAATTGTTTTCACCAACGGTTGTTTCGATTTGATCCACGCGGGCCACTTGCGTGTGCTCGAGAGCTGCAAGAAGCACGGCGATATTTTGGTGTTGGCGCTGAACTCCGACAGCTCGACGCGTTTTCTGAAAGGTCCAAAACGGCCGATTTTGAAACAGCAGGAACGCGCGGCGCTCTTGGCCGGGTTTGAAGTCGTGGATTACGTGACGATTTTTAACGAAGCGACGCCGGAAAAACTGATCAAGTTGATTAAGCCGGACGTGCTGGTCAAAGGCGGCGATTGGAAGGCAGGCCAGATCGTCGGCGCCGACGTCGCGAAGAAAGTGGTGCGCGTGCCGATCGTCAAAGGCAAGTCGACCACGGCGATCATTGAAATGATCGCCGAGCGTTATGGGCGCGAATAAGAATGTCGCTCGCGACGGCGTCGCACGCCTGCTCGACGCCAATTTAAACCGGGCGCGGGAAGGGCTGCGGGTCGTGGAAGACACGGCACGCTTTATTTGGGAAGACGAAAAACTTTATAAGCGCGTGCGCGCGCTGCGCCACGAGCTGCACAAGGTCACCGCGCTCTCGTACAAATTTTTGGTGTCGGCCCGCGAAAGCGAGACGGATTCGGGCCGGGAAATGAAAGAAGCTTCGCGCGCCTCGCTGGGCGCCGTGGTGAGCGCGAACGTGCGCCGGGCGGAAGAAGCGGTGCGCGTTCTGGAAGAGTACAGTAAGATTTTTTCACGGCAAGCGGCGCCGAAACTTAAACGCATTCGCTACGCGATTTACACGTTGGAAAAAGAAGTGGTGAAGAAAATATGACCGGACCCGGAGTGAGGCGCTTGGATTTCTCGGACGTGACGCTTTACGGCATCACGAGCGCGGAAATGGCGGCGGACAAAATCGTCACACAAACGAAAAAGGCGCTGGCCGGCGGCGTGGACGCGGTGCAGCTGCGCACGCACGGCGTGAGCGACCGCGATTTGTACGCGCTGGGCAAGAAAATAAAAGATTTGTGCAGCAACGCCGGCGCGCTGTTTATCGTGGACAACCGCGCGGACTTGGCGGTGGCCCTGGACGCGGACGGAATTCACGTCGGACACACGGATTTGCCGATCGACGTGGTGCGCCACATGCTGGGGCACCGCAAAATCGTCGGCATGTCCACGCATTCGCTGCCGGAAGCGCTCGCCGCCCAGCGCGCGGGCGCCGATTACGTCAGCTGCGGCCCAATTTGGCGCACGCCGACCAAACCGATTTATGATGCGGTGGGACTCAATATGGTTGGGCTTTACAAAGCGGCGCTGAAAGTTCCGTTCGTGGCGATCGGCGGCGTCGATGAGACAAATATCGATCAAGTGTTGGCGGCGGGGGCGAAATGCGTGGCGGTTGTCCGCGCGTTGTTTGAAGCGTCCGATCCGGAAGCGATGGCAAAACTTTTGAAAGGGAGAATCCTATGTCAGGCAAATTAGTCACCCAGATGCAGCGCGCCCGTGCGGGCGAGATCACGCCGGAAATGAAGCGCGTCGCCGAGCGCGAAAAACTCGATGCGGAATTCATCCGCTCCGAAGTAGCCCGCGGCCGCGCCATCATCCCCGCGAACATCAACCATTTAAAATACAAGCTCGACCCGATGGGTATTGGTAAAAACTTGACCTGCAAAATCAACGCCAACATCGGCAATTCCTCCACGACCTCGAACATCGACGTGGAATTGAAGAAGCTGCACAACGCGGTCCATTATCACGCCGACACCGTCATGGATCTCTCAACGGGCGGCGATTTGGATTTGATTCGCGAGAACATGATCCAGAACAGCACGATTCCGCTCGGAACCGTGCCGATCTACGGCGCGCTGTTGCGCGTGGAGCACCTGGAAGATTTGACGCCGCAGATTCTTCTCGATGAAATCGAGAAACAGGCGAAACAGGGCACCGACTATCAGACGATCCACGCCGGAACGCTGAAGGATTTTGTTCCGTACACGACGAAGCGCATCACCGGCATCGTTTCGCGCGGCGGCTCGATTTTGGCCAAGTGGATGACCAAGCACAACCAGGAAAATCCGCTCTACACGCATTTCGACGAGATCTGCGAAATTTTCAAAAAGTACGACGTCAGCTTCTCGCTCGGCGACGGTTTGCGCCCGGGCTGCACGCATGACGCCAACGACGAAGCGCAATTCGCCGAGTTGAAAGTCTTGGGCGAGCTAACGCTGAAAGCGTGGGAACACGGAGTTCAAACGATGATCGAAGGGCCGGGACATGTCCCAATGCACTTGATCAAGATGAATGCCGAGATGCAGCAGAAAATTTGCCACGAAGCCCCGTTCTATACCCTGGGCCCGTTGGTCACCGACATCGCGCCGGGCTACGACCACATCACCTCCGCCATCGGCGCCGCCATCATGGGCTGGTCGGGCGCGTCGCTCTTGTGCTACGTGACGCCGGCTGAACATTTGTCGCTGCCGAACGAAGAAGACGTCCGCCAAGGCTGCATCGCGTACAAGATCGCCGCGCACGCCGCCGACATCGCGAGCCAGCGCCCCGGCGCCCGCGATCAGGACGACGCGCTTTCT
>CAZCJA010000007.1:40794-46198 GCA_964499015.1 uncultured Elusimicrobia bacterium | reverse complement strand
ACGATTGGGTGTCGCGGGGCGTTATACGAGGTTTCGAATTTCCGTCTGCCGGCGCTTCATCTCATCGCCGAGGTTATTGAGGCCCTCGTCGTCCAAGATCCGCTCGGCCAGCGGAAACAAAGCGTCTTCTTCCTTCTTAAAGTGCGTGTCCAACACCGTCCTCAACTGCAGCGCGATCGATTCAAACGCTTGCTTGTCCTCAACCCGCGTCTTTTTGGTCTGCTTGATTAAAAAATCAATGTCTTTGTGCTCTTGATAGAGCTCGTCCAAAAACCGTTTCTGTAAAAGCGGCTCGGCTTCGAACGCGGGCAAAAAGATTTGGTCTTCAAACCAGGCGTGGCCCACGACGGAACGGTGCAGCGTTTTTAGAATGGCCGGAAAGCGCGGGTTCTCCGGATGGAACCCTTCCAGCACTTTGCGTATTAATTTATGGTCGGCCAGGAGCGCGGTCGTTGCTTTCATGGAAAGATCGTATAAAATGCCCACCAATGAAAAATATTAAACGTTGCCCTTGGCCCATCGCCGGCGACGCCCTTTATATCGCCTATCACGATAAAGAATGGGGCAAGCCCGTCAAAGACGACCGCAAAATTTACGAATTCCTCGTCCTCGAATCCTTCCAAGCCGGCCTGTCGTGGCGGACCATCCTTTATAAGCGCGAGAATTTTCGCAAAGCCTTTCACAACTTTGATTACAAGAAAGTGGCGAAAATGACCGCCAAAGACCACGCCCGGCTGATGAAAGACGCGGGCATTATCCGCAACCGTTTGAAAATTTCCGCCGCGATAGAAAACGCCAAGCGTTTTCAAGAGGTGCAGAAGGAATTTGGCTCGTTTTCAAAATATATGTGGTCGTGGGTGGGCGGCAAACCCATCAACAATAAAGTCCGCTCAATTAAGGATTATCAAGCGACAAGCCCGGAAGGCGACGCATGGGCCAAAGATTTAAAAAAACGCGGTTTCCGTTTTCTCGGACCCACGGTTGTTTACGCGCACATGCAAGCGGTGGGCATGGTCAACGACCATGTCGTATCGTGTTTTCGCTATAGTACAATCCGTCCATGATCGAACAGACCACTCTATGGATTATGGACTTGATGAGAACGCACGGACCCATCACCGTGTTTATCGGCGTGATCATCGAGTCCGTGATCGTGCCGATCCCGTCGCCCTTAATCATCATGGGAGCGGGCGCGCTCCTCATTGAACCCGGCCTTTCGTTCGGGAGCGCGTTTTTCCCCATCTTGTTTAAAATCGTTGTACCGGGCGCCACCGCGTCCACCATCGGCGCCTTCTTCGCGTTTTCCATCGCCTATTGGGGCGGCAAACCGGTGATTGACCGCTTCCGGCATTTTCTGGGTTTTAACTGGGACGATGTACTCAACATGGAGCGGCACATCGCGGGCCGCATCCCACTGATGATCTTTCTTTTGCGCGCTCTGCCCATCGTTCCTTTGTCCCTTATTTCCGGCGCCGCCGGCGTTTTGCGCATTCCCATCTGGCAATTTACGCTGTGGACGCTACTGGGGTCGATTCCGCGTTGCTTTCTCCTCGGCTATCTCGGTTATTACACGCGCACCACTTACCAGAATCTGGCCGGGCATTTGAACAAAATGGAATCGATCGCGTCGGTTCTTATTGTCGGAGCGGCGTTCGCCGTTATTTTTTGGCTGCGCGCGCGAATGAAGAAAAAACTCTCCTAAAAACTGATCTCTGAGGTTAAAAGGCCGCGGGCGAGTGTGTCCATTAGTTTTTAACGGGCGCCGGAAACGCGGCGTCAGCCGCCAGCTTCAGAATAATTTCCAAGCTTAGGTTCGGAAATTTGGCCTTTATCTTACCCATGAAATCATCGGCATTCTTTGACGAAACAAGGGCCGATTCGTAATACGTTAAATAATTCTTCGTGAACTCCACCGCCGCAATACTGTCAGCCGACTCCGGTTTTTTATGTCCGGCGACAACCGTCTCCGGGTTCAGTGCGGTGATTTTATCCAGCGCTTTGATCCACGCCTTTCGCTCCGTGCGCGAGGATTCCAGTGTCCACGGATAAACCCCGCTAAACACGATGTCTCCCGCGATCAGGGCTTTCAGCGACGGCACCCAAACGTAGGAATTGTGTTTGGAGTCGCCTTGAACGTTCCCCACCACCTGGATCGTTTCCCCTTCCAAATTGATGCTCGTTCCATCGAGCGGTTCCGGAATAACGGGCGCCGTTGAAAGGTTGTTGCCGTACATCGGCCCCCATTGTTTGACCTTTCCTTCCCAGCTCGCCTCTATTTCTTCAATTGTGGCCGGCAGGGCCACCACCTTGGCCGACGGGAAGGCTTGTTTGATCACGACAACGCCAAAATAATGGTCGGGATGAAAGTGCGTGACGTAAATCGTGCCGACGTTTTTCTTGCTTTCGAGCAGGAATGCCGCCAGTTTGTGCGCGTCGCTGAGCGTGAACTGGCCGTCGATTAATACCGCGTCGTTCTCTCCGGCAATCAACGTTGATGTCGCCAAAAACCCTTCGGGCGAGGCGGTGTAGACGCTGATCTTCAGCTTGGCGTGCGCGTTCCAAACGGCGGCAAAGATCAGAACGGAAAAAAGGGCGAGGCGCTTCATCGTGTGTCTCCTTTAAACTTCAAGTTTTTTCATTTCCGGGTCCGTCGGTTTAAATGGTTTCTCCAGCCGCTCACGGGCGCGGTCATGCGAAGCGAAGCGGCGCGGCAGCGCCAGCACGCGCCGGTATTCCGCCCGGGCCGTTTCCCGCTTCTTGGCCGCGTCCAGCGCATAACCGCGATAAAGATGCGCCCAAATAACGTACGGATTCTTGACGTCTTTCGATTGGTACGCCGTTTTAAATTCCTGCTCGGCCGCGCGCCACTCCTTCTTCCGGAAATGCGCGAGACCCTTGGCGAAATGCAGCTGGGCCTCGTAGCGCGGCGGATACATCTGCTCGTTCAAGTGTCCTTCAAATTCCGCGATCTCTTTTTCCAGTTCGTCGCCATTCCCCGCGTTGTACAGCGCCGTAAGCAAAAGCATGTGAACGAACCCGCTGCGCGGCAGCGCCTCGCGTAACTCCTGCAAAAGGGGTACCGCTTCCGACGGTTTTTCGTTGGTCAGAATTCCCGCCAAAAGAAGCCCGGCCGGCATTTTAAAGTAGGTTCCCTCATCATAGGCCTTGTGCAAATGCGACAGCCCGAGAATGGCCGGGGTCATGTCTTCGGGATTGGAGGGTTTTTCATCGGGAGACAGCGATTGCCGGATCTTTTCTTTGCCGTACACGAATGCGCCCAACGTCATGTAAGCGTCGACCGCATCTTTATCCTCTTCGATCGTGCGGCGCGCGTATTCGCCGGCTTTCGTTCCTCGAAAATAAGCGGCCAGCCAGGCGCGATTGGCCGCCGACCATCGGCTCATGAGGCCCAATGTCGTGGCCAGGCTTAAGAGTCCCTGCGTTTTATGTTTCTTCGTCCGTTCAACGATCGCCAGGCATTCGTCGGCGGCGGCGGTAAAAGGCTTGCTCGCTTCCGCGTCGTTCTCCAGAACCTGCGACGCCATTTCCCACCAGTGCCGCACAACGATCGCGGTTTGGATTAGCGGATATTTCTGCGCGCGGGGCTTAAGGGGCTCGAGAAGAAGGTCGGCGTTCTGAAAATCTTCGTTAAAGAGGGAGGTAAAGGCGCTTTGAATGGCCGCGGCATCGTCATCGGGAACGCCGTACATGTCGGCGGCGTAAAGGAACGATGCGTTCGCGAGAAGAAAAAGTAGCCCCGCGGTTTTAAAAATTTTCATCGGAAACTCATTGTGCCATAATAGATTTGCCATGGAAATTCATCTCGTTAAAGACTTAAGCATCGTTATGTGCGCCGCCGGCGCCACGACGCTTTTGTGCCATAAATTCAAACAGCCAGTGGTTATCGGCTATTTGTTGGCCGGATTATTAATCGGCCCGTTCACCCCGCCGTTTTCCTTTGTCAGCAGCCTAAACAGCATACACACCATGGCCGAACTGGGTTTGGTCTTCCTGCTTTTTTCACTCGGACTTGAATTTAATCTGCCCAAGATCCAAAAGGTCGGTTTGTCCGCAGGCCTTGCGTGCATTCTCGAAGTGGTCGGCATGACGGCCATTGGCTATTGGCTGGGCCAAGCCTTTGGCTGGAGCAAGATGGACAGCATTTTCCTCGGCGCGATTCTTTCCATCAGCAGCACGACGATCATTGTTAAGGTCTTCATGGATCTAAAAATGATGAACGAAAAGTTTGCACAGGTCGTTTTCGGTATTCTGGTCCTGGAAGACATCGTGGCGGTCGCGTATTTGTCCATTTTGTCCGGCCTTGGCGCGCAAGGCGGTCCTGACGCCGGAGAGATCGTCTATTCGTTCTTTCGCATTGGCCTCTTTATCGTGATGTTCCTTGCCGTGGGCTTGTTGGCCATCCCCCCGCTCATGACCTGGATAAGCAAATTCAAATCCAAGGAAGTGCTTGGCGTGGTCACGCTGGGCATATGTCTCGGCGGCGCCACGCTGGCCGCGTATTACCAACTGTCCGTCGCGCTGGGCGCGTTCCTCGCGGGCGCGGTTCTGGCCGCCTCCAAAGAAATTCATGACATAGAAGAATGGATTCATCCGGTGCGCGACATGTTCAGCGCAATCTTTTTCGTTTCCGCCGGCATGCTGATCCAGCCCCCGCTCCTCTGGGAATACCGCTGGCCGATTGCCGTCATCACCATCGTTACGATCGTCGGCAAATTCTTAAGCGGGGCCGTAGGTTCTTTCATCGCGGGCTATGACGTGCGCACCTCCGCCCGCGTCGGCATGAGTTTGGCGCAGATCGGTGAATTTTCATTCGTAATCGCCAGCCTCGGCCTCACACTCAAAGTGACCAGCGACTTCCTGTATCCGTTAGCGATCGCGGTATCATCGCTAACAACGCTGGCCACACCCTATTTGATCCGCAATTCCGACGCCGCTGTGGCCGGATTCCTTCGTATCTTGCCGGCCGGAGCGCGCGCCTGGACGGAGCGTGAAAAACCGCACCGCCCAGCGAACCCTACAACGGCCATTTTCTCGAAGTACCTAGTGCGCCTCGGCGTGTACTTCGTTTTTTTCTCGGTGATGTTGGCGTTTCTAAATGCCGTTTCGCTTATTCCGGTTCGCGGCAGCGGGCTGACCATGGCTTTATGGATTTTCGCGGGCGTGATCTGCCTGCCGCTCTTCGCCAACATCTCCAAGTACGCCAATCACATTCTTCTATTGTTGGTGACGCGCAACAAAACCGTTCTTCACTACATCAACGTGCACATGTTTTATAACGCGCTGAACGCTCTGACGATGATGATGCTGGGATTGATTTTCATTTTCGTTGGGTCACAACACATTCGCCGGAATGAAGCCTTGTTCGCCATGGCGTTCGCGATGT
>CAZCJA010000007.1:0-40784 GCA_964499015.1 uncultured Elusimicrobia bacterium | reverse complement strand
GCGGGAAAGGGATTGGTCCGTACGGTGGCCGTCGGACGCGAATGGCTGGAAAAATGGCTTGATCGGATTACCGGCCTTGCGACCAGCGAACCCACGCGTCAGGCCGTTTTAAAATCCGGCGAGAGCGCGCTTTTTCTTGTGGACATTACGGACCAGGTCACCGTAACGAATGGATCGCCGGCAGCCCATAAAACCCTTCAGGAGCTGCAGTTGCGCAAACAATCGGGCGCCACCATTGTCGCCATTTATCGCGACGGCCAGCATTTGGCCAATCCGGCACCCGACTCAACGCTGTTTCCGGACGATATCCTCGTTCTACTTGGCAACAAGGATGAGTTAGAGCGCGCAAAAAACCTATTGCGTTAGAATTAGCTGCTTAAAAGTTTTTGTTTGTCTTCCCGTTTAAGGCGCTTGATGGCCGCTTCGCGGATGAGCGCTTCCGAACGAGTGAAGCCGTTTTCTTGATGGACAAGAGTGACCGGGAGATGGGTGCGTGTGTAGGCGGCGCCTTTGCCGCATTGATGTTTTTTGAGGCGTGACAAGACGTCTTTGGCGACGCCCGTGTAATATGTGCCGTCGCCGCAGGAGAGAATATAAACGCTCCAATCCTTCTCTCCCGTATCTTTCATGCGTTGGATCATATTTAAATATTTCCTTTGCACGCCCAACGAGTATGCCATAAACTGCTTTTAATCACAGGAGGTTTCCCTCATGAAAAAGCCCATTTTTGCCGCCGTTGCTGCCACACTTCTAACCTCGCCTCTTTTCGCCGACAGCCTGATCGAGTACAAGAACTCCATGCTCGAAGGCACCATGAAAACCTTGGTCAGCGGCATTAAGCAGCGCACCGATATGACCATGCCGATGGTCGGCGAACAGATCACGATCACCCGCGTGGACAAAGGCGTGCGCTGGACCCTTTATCCGAAAAAGAGAATGTATTCCGAAGAACCGATCGCCCTTCCTTATCACAAAATGGAAGAAGAAAAGCCCGCCAAACGCGCCAAAGGAAAACAAGAAGACGAAGCGGAGAATTGCACACCCGTGTTTAAAAAAGCGGGCGGCGTTAAAACCATTGCCGGCCTCAAATCAACGGGATACGAAATGTATTGCAAGGAAAGTCCAAAGGACAAAATGACCATGTGGATCAGCGAGGAAACCCCCGCGACGAAAAAGATAATGGACGACCAGATAAAATTTGGGGTGGCCAACACCAAAGCGATGTTCGCGAATTATCCGGCGAAAGAACGCGCGGTCGTGAGCGAAGGCGCCGGCAACTTCATGACATCTCTCGTGCAGGGCATTCCGAAGATGGCCGAGGGCAATGATTTCCCCAAGGGAATGTGGACCCGTTTCGACATGCAGCAGGAAGGCGAAACCCTGACGGCATTCGAGCTGGTGAAGATCGCGGCCGTTCCGGTGGCGGCGTCGCAATTCGACGTTCCGGCCGGCTACCGCAAAATGAAAGAAGGCGAAAGCCCGGTCGGCATGGGGGATTTATTCAGCGCTGAAGATAAAAAAGAGATGAAGAAAGGCGCAAAAGAAGAGACGGGACAAGCGGCGAAAAAGGAAGCGATGAAGTCCCTTTTTAAAGGGTTGGGCAATTTAGGCAAGTAGCTACTTTTTGTGAAATTCGTCCCAAATTAATGTGCTGTGCGTTTCCTTAAGTAAAACACACCCCACGACAAACGTCAGCGACGCGATCGCGATCGGATAATACAGCCCCGCGTAAATATTTCCCGTCTTAGCGATCATCGAGATGCCGATGAGCGGCAAAAGCCCGCCAAAAACGCCGTTGCCGATGTGATACGGCAGCGATAGCGCCGTGTAGCGAATCTTGGCCGGGAACGCCTCCACCAAGTACGCGGCAATCGGCCCGTAAACCATCGTCACAAACAGCACCTGCACGAACACCAGCAAAATCAGCTTCCACGCCACCGTGTCGACGATGAGATCGGCGAACGATGTAAATGTGAGCACTTCCTTTGCCGGCGTGAGCGCGCCCGTTTCATCGGTCGTCTGCGGCGTGAGCGTGACCGCGCCGGTGACCGGATTTTCCTGCGAAATGGCCGTCACCACATTCGATCCCGCCGCGGCCTGCATCGCCTGGTAAATCGGCATGTACATGAGCGCGGCAAGCAAACAGCCGGTCATCATGATCTTTTTGCGGCCGATGCGGTCGGACAGCGCGCCGAAGAAAACAAAAAACGGCATGGCCATAATCAGCGCGATGGCCACGACGTAATTGGATGACGTGGGATTAACCTTAAGAATGGTCTGCAGATAGAACAACGCGAAAAATTGGCCCGCGTACCAAACCACCCCCTGCCCCGCGGTGGCCCCAAACAGTGAAATCAAAACCGTTTTTAAATTGGCCCAGTGCGTGAAAGCGTCGCGCAGCGGCTGGGCCGACGTCATGCCTTTTGTTTTGATGCTTTCAAAGATGGGCGATTCCTTCATCTTCAGTCGGATGTAAAGCGAAATGCCCACCAGAAGGATTGAAATCAAGAACGGAATGCGCCAGCCCCAATCGTGGAAGTCCTGCTTGCTCATCATGTTTTGCACGGCGAGAATCACCGCCAGCGAAACGAACAGGCCGAGCGTGGCGGTGATTTGAATGAAGCTGGTGTAAAAGCCGCGCTTGCCGTCGGGCACGTGTTCGGCGACATACACCGCCGCGCCGCCGTACTCCCCGCCGAGAGCAAGCCCCTGCAGAATGCGAATAATCAAAAGAATAATGGGCGCCAAGATGCCGATGGTTTCATACGTCGGCAAAAAACCGATGACAGCGGTCGCGCCGCCCATCATGAGCAGCGTCATGAGAAACGCGTATTTGCGGCCGACCACGTCGCCGATCCGGCCGAAGAACAGCGCGCCAAACGGCCGCACCACGAAACCGACGGCGAAGGTGGATAGATAAGCGATTAGAGCGAGAGTGTCGTTGCCTTTGGGATAGAACAACGGGGAGATGACGGTCGCGAGCGAACCGAAAATATAGAAGTCGTACCATTCGACCACGGTGCCCAGCGACGACGCTGTGATGACATGCCAGATCTTCTTTGGCGGTTCGTTCATTTGGGCGGCAGTTCCCCGAGTTCGCGCAGCGCTTCCTTCAAGCGGGCGTCATGCTTGTGGCTTTCCAAGCGCGACATGAGACTGTAGGCGCACGGCACCACGAAAAGCGTGAGCATGGTCGATACGGCCACGCCGCCGATAATGACCAGCGCCATCGGCACGCGCGTTTCCGCCCCCGGGCCGAGCGCCAGTGCCGGCGGGATGGCCGCGGCGATGGTGGCGCAGCTCGTCATGATAATCGGACGCAAACGAATCGGACAGGCTTCCACCAGCGCTTCCCGGACATTCAGCCCTTGCTTGCGGCGCTCGTTGGTAAAGTCGACCAGCAAAATGGAGTTTTTCTTAACGATGCCCATGAGCAACACGATGCCGATCATGCTGAACATGTTTAGCGACTGCTGGCCGATCACCAAGGCCAGGATCGCGCCCGTGATGCTGAACGGCAGCGCAATGAGAACCAAGATCGGATGGACGAAGCTGTTAAATTGCGCGCCCAAAATCATGTAGGCCACAACAATGCCCAAAATAAGCGCGATAAAGAGCCCCATAAACGCTTCCTGATAAGTTTCCGCCGAACCGGAGAACACCAGCTTCACGCCTTCAGGCAAAATTTCCTTGCCGATTTCCTGAACTTTCGCCAGCGCGTCCGACTGCGATTTCCCTGGGGCCACGTTGGCGTACATGGTGATCGCGCGCGAGCGGTTCTGCCGCGTGATACTGAGCAGCGTCTGTTTTTCCTTCACATTAACGACTTGCGTCAGCGGCACCACCTGGCCGCGGTTGTTGCGCACCCAAATTTTCTTAATGTCCTCGTCGCTGGTTCGGTCCGAGGCGTTAAAGCGCACGCGGACGTCGTAGCGATGGCCGCCGCGCGAATACTTGCCCACTTTCACGCCGCCCAAGGTCGCGTTCACGGCGTTGCCGATCGACGCCACGCTCACGCCGCGCAGCGCGGCCTGTTCGCGGTCCGGCCAAATCTGAAATTCCGGCATGCCGAGCTTGTAATTGGAGTTCACGTCCACCATGAGGCCCGACTCTTTCATCTTCTCTTGAAATTTATTGCTGAGCGCCGCCAATTCATCCCAGTCGCGGCCTTGCAGCGTAAAATCGACGGGGAACCCGCTTTCCGCGCCGCCGCCGCCCGTCGACAAATCCATCAATATGGCCTTTTCCACGCCCGGAATCGCCGCCAAATCTTTGCGGAAAACTTCCATGAGTTCCTGCTGTGTGTACGGTTTGCGCCGTCCATCGGCCACACCGCGGTCTTTCGGCTGCTTGAGCGTAATGAACGTCATGCCAGTGTTGATTTCGCCGCCTTCCCAACCGCCGACGGAGGTGTAATACCGCTGCACTTCACTGCGGGACAGAACGTATTTTTCCGCTTCTTTAAAAACAGTGTCGGTAAATTCGAGCGACGAGCCCACCGCCGTTTCGATCTGCACGAGCAGCATGTTTTGGTCCTGCGGCGGCATCAGCTCTTTTTTCACCACGCCGAACAGCGACAACGACACGATAAAAAGCGCGATCGAACACAGCACGATCTTCCAACGGTGGTTTAAGCACAAGTCGAGCAGTTTACGGTAGCGAACCGTCATCCAGTCCATGCCTTCGTCGACCTTCTTGCTGAGACCTTTGTGTTCGCCGACTTTCAAGAATTGCGACGTGCGCATCGGGGCGAGCGTGAGTGCTTCCAGGAGAGAAAGCATGACGGCGACGGAAATGGTCACACCGAACTGCAGAAAATATTTGCCGATCACGCCTTTAACGAACAGAACGGGCACGAAGATGGCCAAAATGGCGACGGACGCCGACAGCGCGGCGAAATAAATTTCACGGGCGCCCAAAATAGCGGCTTTGACCTGCGATTCCCCCATTTCACGGTGGCGCACGATGTTCTCCAAAACCATGATCGCGTCGTCGACGACAATGCCGATGACCAGGGTGAGCCCAAGCAGCGTAAAGGTGTTTTGCGTGTAGCCGAGGAAGTAGAGAACGATGAATGTGCCGAGCACGGACGTGGGAATCGCGAGGATAATATTGACCGCGGAACTCCAGGACCCGAGGAACAGCCAGCAAATCAATGACGTCAGTATGGCGGCAAGGATTAAGTTGAAGTTGAGTTCGTGCGTGGCCTGTTCGATAAACTGCGTGCCGTCGTAGTTCACCGCCAGCACCATTCCCTGCGGCAAGGTTTTCTGCAGTTCCTCCACTTTCTTTTTGACCAGCGTGCCGACGGCAACCGCGTTGGCGTTGCGCTGCTTGAGAATACCGAGGCCCACCGCCGGCTTCAAATCCACCCGCGAAAACGCGCGCGGATCGGCCAGGCCGTCTTCGATCGTTGCGATGTCTTTCAGACGGAACGGCGTGTAAATGGGACGGCCGGAGCGGTCGGAAATGATCAAGTTCTCCAAATCAGGGATCGTTTGCGCCTCGCCCATTACGCGCAGGTTCCATTCCTTCTTGTCGGTGGCCAGGTTGCCGGCCGGAAGTTCCGTGTGTTCGGCGCGGATCGCGTTGATCACGTCGTCCACGGTGATTTCGCGGGCCTTCATCTTAACCGGATCGAGCCATATGCGGATCGACGGCTCCAAAAAGCCGCCCAGGAAAATATCGCCCACGCCGGGGATCGTGGTGAATTTGTCTTTGAGCTCGACCTTCACGTACTCCATGATTTCGCGGGTCGGGCGCTCGCCGGAGAGCGAAATCCACATGAACGGCTGGTCGTCGGGGTTGAATTTGCTGATCACCGGCGGGTCAATGTCGTCGGGCAAACTGTATTGAGCCTGGGAAATTTTGCTCTGCACGTCCTGGAGCGCGACGTCCACGTCCGTTTTCAAATCAAACTCAATGGTGACCAGCGATTGCCCCTGCCGCGAGACGGAGGTGATTTTCTTGACGCCTTTGACGGACGTCATCGCGTCTTCGATGATGTCGACCACTTCGCTTTCCATCACTTCGGGCGAGGCGCCTTCCCATTTGGTCGAGATCGTCAGCACCGGGAAGTCGACGTCGGGCAGCTGCGATTTGCCGATCTGCGTGAAACCGATCACGCCGAACAAAATACAGCCCACCATGATCATCCAGGCGAAAACGGGGTTTTTTATAGAAAGGTCGGACAAGGTCATGGCATTTTCTCCACGGCGACATTCAGGTTGAGATAAAGCTGCTTCATGCGGTAGCGCGCGTTGTCATAAAGCGTGCGCTGCTCCTGCAAAAGGTCCAGCGCCTGCAGCATTTCCAAATTGGTGACCAAGCCAAAGCCCGATTCCTTTTTAAGGGCGTCGTAGCTCTGTTGGGCGGCTTCCGCGGCTTCACTCATCGACGAGGTTTCCTGAATGGCGGCCAAAAGCTCGTTGTGCGTGCGGCGCACCGAATACAGCACGCGGCGTTCCATTTCTTCCTGCTTAAGCAAGGCCTGGCGATAAGCCGACAACGCTTCGCGCACGTTGGCGGAAACGCTTCCGCCCTGAAAAATGGGCACTTCCAGCGTCAGCATCACGTCCCAATCGATGACTTTCAGAAACGTCTCACGCTCGGTGTAATAATTCCCAGTCACGTCTGCTTCCGGCCAATACGCGCCGCGTTCGTAACGCACGCGCAGCTTGTGGGCCAAGACGTTTTCACGCTGGGCGCGTAGATCGGTGCGCGCACGCGCCAATTCCAACAGTTCATTGAGCTGCGGAACCACGGGGCGGTCGGAAATTTGGTCGGCCAGCGATTCGTTCAACAGGTCGCGTCCGGTTAAAAAGGAGAGTTCTTCGCGCGCGCTCATGGAGACGCCGTTCAGCTGGTCGAGCCGGCCTTTGAGGGCGGCGGCCTGTGCCCGGGCCGACGCCACCTCGGTGTCGCGCGCTTTGCCCAATTTACGGAATTCGCGCAGTTCCGCCACCCGGTCATCGCCCAAGCCGAGGGCGGCGCGCACGTTCTCGCGCTCGGCTTCGGCGGCAACGACCGCGTAGAAGGCCTCGGCCGTGGCTTGATACAAATCCAGTTTGGCGCGTTGATACAACAGCTCGTCACGTTTGGCCTCGCGCTTAAACCCGGCGCGGGCCGAGAACTCGCGAAGGCCGGAGAAAAGAGGCTGTTCGGCCCGGAATTTTCCCTCGGTTTGTTTTTTTTCAACAAAGCCGGAGAAACCTTGGCGGTTCAGCTCGTCCACTCCGTCCGGGTCCTGCCAGGTCGAGCTCCATTCCCAGGAAATGTAAGGAAGGGCGCCGCCCAAGGCCGAACGGGCGCGGGCATTGGCCTGAACGATGTCTTCGTAGCGGATCTTAAGCGCTTCGCTGCGCTCCAGCGTCCAGGCGTAGCACTGCACCAGCGTGACCGGCTCCGATGAAGCGGCCTGAAGGATCGCTGGAACAATAAGCAGGGAGACAAAAATCCCCCCGTTGATGATTTTTTTACACCGTTTCATGTTGTTCGTGGATTCCTGGCCAGGAAGGTGGAACCGAGGCGTATTATTCCATTTTCCCCAGGGTATAAAGAAGGGACTTATGGGATAGTTCCCCATAAAAAAGCCCCCGCCATGTTGCGTGGAGAGGGCTCCTTAGAGTCTTTTAAATTGGACGGCGGCCTTGAATCAACCTGACCAGAATCGCAATGATCGCGACCACCAGCAGGATGTGGATAAAGCCGCTCATGGTGTAGGATGAAACCATCCCCAATAACCACAAAATGACCAAAACAACGGCAATCGTATAGAGCATAAAGCCCTCCTTTGGTTCGACACCGTTGTTACGTGGCGTTCCAGGGTTAGTTCGAAGGCTTTTGGGCGATCCCGCCGCCCAAAAGTTGGCATAATGCCCGCGTGATTTTTAACAGCCTCCTCTTTCTCTATCTCTTTCTCCCCATCACGTACTTCGTGTTTTGGCGTTTGGACACGAAAAACGCCCGCTACATCTGGCTGACCGCGGCCAGTTACGTGTTCTACGGCTATTGGGACTACCGGTTTTGCTTCCTCATGATGTTTTCCACCCTCGTCAGTTATTTGGCCGGGCTCGGTTTTCTCCGTTATTCGGACCCCAAACGCCGCAAATACTGCCTGGTCGCTCCGATCGTCGTCGACTTGCTCCTTCTCGGATTCTTCAAATACACCAATTTCATCCTCCAAACACTGGAATCCGCTTTCGACGTGAACGGATTGCCCACACTGAACATCATCCTGCCGGTGGGCATTTCGTTTTACACGTTCCACACCATCAGCTATATCGTCGACAGCTACCGCGGCGTGATCAAACCCACCAAAAACTTTTTCGAGTTCTCCTGTTATGTGTCTCTGTTCCCCCAATTGGTCGCGGGCCCCATCGTGCGCTTCCGGCAGATCGAAGCCGACCTGGAGAATATCGACCACACCGACCGCCGCTCTTTCCTGCAAATTGGCTGGTCGTTTTTCATTCTGGGCCTGATCAAGAAAGTTCTGATCGCCGACTCCATCGCCACGCTGATCAACCCCGGTTTTGAAACAATCGGCTCTCTCTCCACCCTTTCCGCGTGGACGTGCATCGTCGGCTACTCGTATCAGCTTTATTTTGATTTTTCCGGCTACAGCGACATGGCGGTGGGGTTGGGCTATTTGTTCGGTCTGCGCCTGCCGCAAAACTTTAACTCCCCGTATATGGCGGTGAACATTGCCGACTTTTGGAAGCGCTGGCACATTTCCCTGTCCACCTGCCTGCGCGATTACGTCTATATTCCCCTCGGCGGCAACCGCGGGGGAAGCCTTTTCGTCGGGCGGAATCTCATACTGACCATGCTGATCGGCGGCCTGTGGCACGGCGCCAATTGGACGTTCGTGTTTTGGGGCTTGTACCATGGCGCTTTATTGCTCATGCACCGCGAGATCGAGCCCCTCTGGAACAAACTGCCCGTTTTTTTCCAGCGCGCGCTGACGTTTTTACTGGTCGTGATCGGCTGGGTGTTCTTCCGCTGCGAAACCTTTGAGAAAGCTCTGCTCCTTTTGCAGAAGATGTTCATCATTCAAGGCGGCGCGCTATTAACCGGCTTCGCCACCGCCGCGCTCGCGCTGTTTATTGGCGGCGTTATCGCGCACAGCGGCAAAAACTCTTTTGAGATCGAACACAAATGGAAGCCCTGGCAGACCGCGGGGCTCGCGCTTCTTTTTATTCTCTGCATGCTGTCCATGTACGGCAACCAAGAATCGCCGTTTCTGTACTTTCAATTTTAACGATGGAAACAACACACACGCATAAGATGTCGTTGGGCTGGCTGGGACCGCGGGTGGTCGCGGCGTTTTTTGCGCTGGAGCTCGCCCTGCGACTTACACCCTTCGGCTGGTACGCGTTCCGGCCCTGGGAGGAGCTCGCGCACGGACGCTCTATCGACGGGCCGTTCCGTCCGCACGCCATGTCATTCAAAGAAAAAGCCTATGGTGATCTCGCTTCGATCGGGAATCTGCCCGCGCATCGCCAGCACCGCGCCGAACAATTTTCGATCGACGCGCATGGTTACCGGCGCAACGGGCCCGCGGGCGCGGCAGCGAAGCCCTACGCTTACATGATGATCGGCGATTCGTTTGCGGTGGGCGGAGGCGCGACCGCCGACGATAAAACGGTCCCGGCCCAGCTGGAAAGAATCCTCAATCAAGGCGTTTACAACGCGGGCAACGTGGCGACGGGCATGGAACCGGTGCTCCGACTGGCACGCGCCGTCGACATGAAACAAGGAACGATTCTTTTTGAAACCATCGACCGATACCCGCCCTTGGGGGCCGACGCCCTTTTGCCCAAGGTCAAGAAACGCACCCGAACCGGAGAAAAGTTTAAGCGATTGCGCCGGACAATCAGAACGACCTTTATTGAAAGCTATGTGCAGGTGTCGCCGCTGCGCATTCTCCTGCAGAAAGGATTTAAACGGATCAACAACGGCGTTATCTTCCCCAACCCCGGCCGCGCACATGTCAGCGTCGAGGAACTTCGCGACGGCTCACCCATGCTCTTCTTAAACGACGAAATGGCCAGTTTCGCTTCCGAGAGGCCCGATCCCGACGTGAGCGGGTGGCTTTTGTACGCGCGTGAGATGAAAGCGCACGGGTTCGACGTGGTGTTCGTCCTCGCACCGGAAAAATACGGCGTGTACCGCGAATTGCTTAAAACCCCGCCGCCCGCCGTCCCCGAAGAGACCATGTACATTAACCGCATCGAAAAAGCCGCGCGCGCGGCGAATTTACGAGTGATTAACCTCTACCCGGCGCTTAAAACCGCCGCCGCAAAGGCGTTCCGCGAGGGACGGCTGCTTTACTGGCGCGATGACACGCACTGGAACGACGAGGGCATGAAAATCGCCGCCGAATTCATCGCGCAACATATACATTAAGCAAAGACTTATAATCACCGCATGACCAACGTCAGATCCTTTTTATCGGGCATCGACCCTTTCAAGGGGCTACCCGTCGCCGAACTTGACCGGCTGAGCTCGATCGCGCAAACGATCAAACATTCCAAAGGCGAGACGGTTTTTACCGAAGGCGACGACGCCTCAAGCGTGTGGATTCTCTACGAAGGGCGTTTGGAGATTTTCAAATACACCTCCGATGGCAAACCCCGCGCCATCGAAATCATCCATCCTAAAGAACTCTACGGCACGCTCTGCCGGCTCGGCGGGACCGGCAGATCTTATCCGTGCACCGCCGTGGCGTCGGTTGATTCCGTTTCCTTCCGCATACCCGACAGCACGTTTCTCGACATGTTCCAAAAGAATCCGTCCATGGTCACCGGCGTATGCGCCCTCTGCTCCAATCGCTTGAATCAAATGCAGGAACTCACATGTTCCTCTCAAGAACCGGTGGAAAAACGGATCGTGCGCACGCTTTTGCAGCTATCAAAAACCAGCGGCAAAAAACTGCCCTACACCAAAAAGCAGATCGGCGAATTGTCCGCCACCACCGTTGAAACGACAATCCGCACGCTCAGCAAATTCCAAAAGAAACATTGGATTTCCTCTTCCCGCAGGGAAATCGTCCTCAAAGACACCGCCCAGCTCGAAAACCTTCTTCAAAACTAACCGCCAGGCATTACCCCCCCTGTAACGCGCGTGAGAAAATAGCGCGCGCTTTATGACGCATGTCATACTGCCTTCTTCCGAAAACCGGTAAATAAGAGTCATGAATGTTACGGCTCGCGACATCATGTCCAAACCGGTTGAAGCGGTGTGCATCTCGGACTCTCTTTTGACGGTGGCACGATTGTTTAACGAAAAAAACATCGGCGCCGCCGCGGTTTTGAATAAAGCGGACAAGCCCATCGGCGTCATCACAAAAACGGATCTGCTTCTCTATCAAGAGGAGAAAGAACAGGGCGACGCCTTCAAGAAAGTGGCCATACCGCGCTACAACGACGGAACCATAACGGCGCCCCGCTCGAAAATAAAAGCCTCCGACGTCGAAAATTGGATGACGCCGATCATTTTCACCATCAAGCCGACAACGCCTCTCCGTGTTATAGCCCGGCGCATGGTGCGCTACGGCATCCATCACCTATTCGTCCAGGAAAACGCCAGCGCGCCCTTGTTGGGCATCGTCAGTAGTTTTGACATTCTCCGCCACTTGGCGGCCGAGGGACGGCCATGAACGCCAACATGGAATTCGACCAGCTCGTCGGGCGCGTGGCCGGGGCGATTTACAGCGACATCGCGTCTATTTTTCCGGAGCCGCCGCTCATGCTGGTCCCGCCTATCACCTTCAAAGTCCGCAAAATGCTGGAGCCGGTGACGGACGTGCGCCTCATGACCGATGCGCAGAAATCCATCTTGGCCAAAGAACTGCAGATCTCGATCATTCCTCTGCTGTTTTCAATGGATATTGAGGCCGACGCCATCGAGAAGATGACGCCTTGTATTGAATCCGCCGCCTATAAGGCTCTAACTCATATAAGATATGAATAATATGTTTAAGGGGATAATCATGAAAAAAAGGCTAATGCTGAATATGGCGGTTTTTCTGCTTTTGGCGGCGGGAACAGTCCGCCTTGCCTCCGGGCTCATCTATCTCGAGCCAGAGAGCTGGCTTGTTCTTTCCGGCGATTCCACCCTCCATGCCTATTCGGCCGAGGCCGAAGATCTGCGCATCGACATGACAATCGAGCCCTCGGATGGCGTCCTATATGACGCCATCCGCGCCGGCAAGATGACGGCGCTTATCGCCAATGTCGGCGTCAAAAACCTCAAATCGGAAAAAGCGGGTTTGGACAAAAACATGCACAAAGCCCTGAAAGCGGAAGCTAACCCGGACATTTCGTTCGTGCTATCCGGATACGATGTCCAGCCGTCGACGTCGGCCGAATCCTTTCCCATCGCGGCCAAAGGAAAGCTGTCGATTGCCGGCGTGACGCAAGATGTCGATCTTGCCGCGGTCGTTTTTTCCGGTGAAACGGTGCGCATTGTGGGCGCCAAAGAGCTTTTGATGACCGATTACGGGATAAAACCGCCGTCGGTCCTGATGATCAAAGCCAAGAACAACGTGACGGTTAAATTCGATTTACGTCTAACTAAAAATAAATAAAGGGGGCGTTATGCCTAAACTACGAGCATGGATGTTAATCGCAGCCGTACTTCTCATAGGAAGTTCGGCGAAAGCGGCAAAAGATGACTACGACATTAATCTGCCGCCGGTAAAAATCCGCGTGCTGACGGTTGGCGCGTGGCAGTCACTGCAGCAAAAAAACCAAAACGGAAGCTTGCAGAATGTGGAGTCCGGCTTCCACGCGGCGTTGGCCAACCTCGAATTGGCGACCGAAGTGCAGCCGGGCATCGATGTGTATGCTGACTTCTATCTATCGAGCCGCCGGCACTTGGGCACGCTCTACGCCCGCGAGGGCTACTTGATGGTGTCCCGCCTGCCGGACAGCGTCGATAAGATTCACCTCAATGACACATTCTTTAAATACTTCCGGATCAAAGGCGGCCATTTCGAACTCGACTTCGGCCATCAGCATTTGAACCGGTCGGATAATGCGGACATTTACCGCAATCCACTCATCGGCAACTACGTGGTCGACCCGAACACGGTTGAAGGCGGCGTGGAACTATTGGGCGACTTCGGCTGGCTGCATTTGGTCGGCGGCGTCGGCAATGGCGTGACCACGGAACGGTTTACGGAGGGACGCGGCTATTCGAAACACGGAAAAATCCTGATCGAGCCGGCGAACAAGCGGTTTTTCCTGGCTGGGTCGGTCTACCGTGTGCAGCATTCAAGCAACGCGACGACAGAGCTGTTTTCGGCTCTGCGCAGCGGCAGCCGTTACGCGGGCGTGATCGGGCCGAATTCCATCGACAGCGATCCGGACGCGGGCCAAGTGTTCATGGGCCGCGGCACGAACGTGACCGCCTACCAGTTTGACGCGGGCGTGAACATCTCCAAGCTCTCGCTGAGCGGCCTGTGGGGCTGGTATCAAGACAAAGACACCAATGGGCCGCTTACCGCCGGTATCCCGCGTGAAAACTGGACCTACTGGGGCGCCGAAATGAAAGTGGACGTGACCAAGAACTTCTTCGCCGCCACACGCTTCAGCGCGGCGCGGTCCTCGATCATTCGCGGCGTTAATCAAGACGGCCGCGTGGGACGCTTCCAAGTCGGCGGCGGCTTTAAAATCGCCGACGGCATGCTGATTAAGGCGGAATACGTCGATCAACGCTATCAAGACTTCAAAGGCACCAACCCGACCTACATCAATGCGCAAGACCCGCGTTTCCGCGGCTTCATCACGGAATTCGGCGTTAAGTTCGGCGCAACGGCGTTCGGTGGCAAGAGCGAATAAACACATCATCGGCTTCACGGCACTGGCCCTCGTGGCCGGGCTCGCTCCGCGATATTCCCCCTGCGCGGAGCTGGCCCGCCATGAGGTGCATGTGTCGATTGAAAAAGGGCCCAACGGCTCGCACGTCGTTTTCGGCTGGTTCGCCATCGACATTTCCAGCCGCGCCGCGTGGAAAATTCTCAGCGATTACGACCGGCTCGGCGCGTACGTTTCCAGCGTCAACCTAAGCCGGAAGATTCGCTATGACAACGGCCAATGGTATGTCGAACAAATGATGTCGGGCAAGGCCGGCCCTTTTCATAAAACGATTCATCTGTTCCTGGAAGTGGAAGAAATTATCGAGCGGAAAATAGCTTTTCGTGACGTCTCGGGAAAATCGTTTAAATCGTACGAAGGATCGTGGGAAATCCTGAATGCCGATGAAGGCATTCAAGTTCTATACAAACTCCGCGCCGCGCCGGCTTTTTTTGCGCCCGGCTTTATCGCCACCGGCGCATTCAAACGCAGCGTGGCCTTGCTGCTGATGGAATTGCGCGACGAAATGATCGCACAAAACAAAATTTGACTTTTCCGGATAGGGGCGGGTTATGAATCGTTTAAAGATGTACTTATTGATCGATACCGTGGCGTTGGCGGCATTTCTTTCCATGGGTGCCACCGGAATCATCTTGCGGTTTATCCTGCCTCCCGGCAGCGGACGCCAGGGACTAACCTTACTGGGACTGTCGCGCCATGAGTGGGGCGACATCCATTTTTATGCCGCCGCGTTTTTCCTGGCGGTGGTGTTTATCCACCTTGTTGTCCATTGGAAATGGATACTCTGCGCGCTTAAGACGCTGAAAACACGTCCGTCAGCCAAAGACCCAGCATGCTGAGGTTGTTGGTGATGATCAACACGCCGATAATGATCAGAATAACTCCGCTGGCGACAATAATTTTGGGGATGTGACGGCTCAACTTCTTATACGTCGTTAAGAATTTGTTGAGGGCGATCGCCGACAGCAAGAACGGAATCCCGAAGCCCAGCGAATAAACCCCCAGAAGCAGCATCCCTTTCATGATTTCCGTCTGCGTGGCGGCCACCATTAGAATCGATCCCAGGATCGGGCCGATGCACGGCGTCCAACCGGCGGCAAACGCCATCCCAATAAGCACGGCGCCCAAATAACCGATCGGGCGGCTTTGCAAGTGCATCCGCTTCTCGATCTGCAGGAATTTAATATTGATCAAGCCCGTGAAGTGAACGCCTAGAATGATCACCAGCACGCCGCCCACCCAGCGAATGATGTTTTGATAACGGTTTAGGGACGTGCCGATGGCCGTGGCGGTCGCGCCGAGAAGGACAAAGACAATCGTAAACCCCAAGATGAATAAAAGAGAGTTTATGATCGATATTTTCAAGATACGGTCGCGGTCTTGATCGCCGGTCAAATCCGTGAAGGACATCCCGGTGATAAACCCCACATAAGATGGAATAAGCGGAAGCACGCAAGGCGACAAAAATGAAAGCAATCCGGCGGTAAACGCCACCCAGAGACTTGTATCTGCCATGACTATTTACCCCCTGTTTTTTTTACGTTGTTCGGTATTTCGGGCAATAACGCATCGATTTCGGCACGCCACTTGGCCGGATCCTTGTCGTCGTAGCCAAAATGGACAAAACGGATGATGCCCTTATGATCGACGACAAACGACGTGGGCATCGAACGAGCCACATAATTGGCGACCACTTTGGCGGACGGGTCCTGCAGAATAATCACCGCGCCGGGGTCAACATTCATTTTTTCCAAAAACCCCGCCACCCGCTCGAGGCTTTTGTCCAAAATAATAGCCAGAACACGGACATTATGGTCCTTGTATTCGTTGGCCAATTCGTTGATTTCGGGAAATTCCTTTTTGCAGGGCGGGCACCAACTGGCCCAGAAATTAATGAACACCACCTGTCCCGCAAAGTCCTTAAGCGAGCGGTCTTCTCCGCTTAAGTCCTTAAGCGTGAAAGCCGGCGCGCTATCGTTGATGAAAGCCGCGCGAACCGGCGCTCCCGATAAAAAAACAAAACCGATTAACAATAAAAACCTCTTCATACTTTTCCTCCGTTTAATATTCCCAGTGTCGATAAAAAGCCCGCCTGAGAGCACGTCTCTCCGAACGCCGTCACCGACGCCGGCGCCCCTTCGACAGGCCAGCCGGTGCGCGGGTCGAGAATATGCCCGCACCGCTTGCCGTTAATCAGAACGAATTTTTTTGAGTCCCCGCTGGTGGCCACCGCGCCATGGCGCATCTCAATGGTCTTCACCGGTTTGTTGGGCTGCTCCGTGTCTTCAACGCCCACGAGCCAAGCCACGTCATTGCGGCGGCGTCCGCCCACGGCGATATCGCCGCCGAAATTAACCAAAATGCCGATTTCGGTCGGGACCCGCATCAAATGAAGCGCCCGGTCCACCGCGTATTCCTTGCCGATGCCGCCCAAATCAATTTCCATCCCCGGAAAGAGTCGGATGCGCGGTTTCTCCCACGACACCTTGCCCCATCCCACCAGCGGCAATAACTTGTTCACATCGTCCGCTTTGGGAACGTTCGCGCTTCCGTCGAATTTCCACGCTTTGCGCAGAACGCCGGACGTGATATCGAACAGCCCGTCGCTTAAACGGTGGCACTCGTCGGCGTAATCCAAAAGCCGGGCGGTTTCGTCGTCCACCGTCACCCACACACCGCCGCTGTTATTAATCTGATGAACGACGTTGCCGTCCACATAGCGGCTGAACTTGCGCTCGATGCGCCACGCTTCCGTGGCCGCGATGTTGAGCAAGGCCGACGCCAATGAAACGTCGTCCGTGTCCATCAGCACCTCGCACGGCGTTCCCATCGCCTGGAAAAAGCCGGCCACGTAGCCGTCGCGCTTTTCCAAACGCGTCAGCGCCGGCTGAAAGGGCCGCTGCGTGCCGGGGATGATGTGCACGTTCGTCGTCATAATTAGAACCGGTACTGCACCTGGGCGATAAGCGCCTTGAGATCCGGATACAGGTCCAATCCGCGTTGGATGCCCACCGCTTCCGACGGACTGCCGTCGCCGATCGCGTTGTAATACTCGAGCCGCATAATGAATGCGCGGCCTTTGGGCAGGTCCCAGCCCCATTTGAGCCCGTACGTCAGGCCGTTAAATTTGGCCAAGCGGTAGTCGGCACTGGCTTCACGGGGAAGAGGGTCCCCATTTAGCAAGTGAATGCGGAAGAAATCCGCTTCCGTCTGGCTATAGAACCGCAGGCGCGGCTCAAGATAATGGTTTTTAGCGAAGCGCCAGTTGTAATTGGCGTCGATGGTGTGCGAGGTGATGCCCCAATCGTCGAAGAAGTACCGATAGGAAACGCTCACCACGTCGCGGTTCAAGTGGTAGCGCGTCAACCAGTACAGCGCGTGTTTGGTGCGGCTGTCGGGGCGATTCTCGAACAGATAATCGATGGTGGCGCCCGTCGTCGGATTGATCCGGCTGAGCATTTTGTACGGATCGTTCAAGTAGCCGCTGGCGCTGGAGAGCGAGTAATTCACCTGCATCAGAGTGCGCCGGTTGACCACCTGCGTCACGCCAAGCATGGCATCGATTACCGTCTTATTATCTCCGCTGCCGGAACGCGGCTGCGTCTGGCCGGCGGGTAACATCACCCCGAATGGAATGGGCTTTCCGCCCACCGGGTCGATCGAATCGACTTCCCCGGATAATCCAAACAAGAGCGTCGTGTTTTTCTGATTATAATCCCGGGTCACTTGCACGCTGCCGCCCATGGACGTGAAATCGAACTCTTTGGAGAAGTTGGCTCCCAGCGTCAGGTTTGATAAGCGGCCGAGCGGGCGTTTCCAACTGCCGTTAACGGCTATGCGCGTGTCATGGAACGTGTCATCCAGCGGCGTTTCCCCCGCATCGATAACATACGTCCCCGCCCCGGACGGACGCGTGAACGTTTGCGGCACGTTCGAAGGCGTGGCCCCGTTCGGGGTCGCGCCGGTCAGCACATCGAGCGTGAACTTAAGGATGGCTTCCCGTTCGTTGGCGAATTTCTTGCGCAATTCCAGGACCGGTTCGATGGCCTGAACGCGTTTGTCGGCTTCGCTGTAATAAAGGATGGAGTTGTCCAGCGTCCAGCTTTTCTCCGTCGATGCGTCAGAGGCATTTGCCTGCGGGACGATGCCCAACAGCGCGCAGGCCGCCGATGAGAGTTTTTTAAGTTTAGTTACATCCACAACCGCCACCTCCGAAGCTCCGGCCACCGCTCGTTGATTCAATGCTGAAGTAAATATGATCGTCGTACGCCGATTGAAGAGGGTTGGGGTCCACCTGCATTGCCGGCTCCGACATGAGGTCGCGTTCCCATGGCTGAACGGTGGCGCATCCTCCTAACAGCGCGGCGCCGAATAGCCCCGCTAAGGTAAATACAAACGCTCGGTTCATAATGACTCCTTTGCCGCGGCCCATAAGGCCGCTAAATTTCCTTCCCGGTCGCGAAACCATTGATAAGCGCCGCGATTGTGCCCCAAATCAACCTTCTTTCCGACGATCGTGCCGCCCAGCTCCTTAAGACGCGCGCACGAAACATCCAGATCGTCCACCGTAAAATAAAGCACCGCTCCATTTAAACCGCGCTCCGCCGACGCCACCAAACGCAACCCGCCGATGATTTCCTCGCCGGCCTGAATCACCCAATAGTCGGCGACGGGGGCGTCATTCATCAGCAAGAATTTCCAACCGAACAGCCCCTCATAGAAAGAACGGGCGTTCACCGGGTCGGTGACGGGAAGGTCAAACCAATAGGACTTACCGTGGCGCGATGGGTTGCTCATGTGGGAAAGAATAACCGGCCAACATTAAAGGCGCTTTAGAGCCGGATTAGAAACTTTTAATGTTAAACAGGCCGTAAAACCGACATAATTTGGGAAATGAAGATCCTCATTGTCGAAGACGACGCCAAGATCGCCACCTTCCTGGAAAAAGGCCTAAAAGAAGAAGGGTACGTGACCCATTGGGCCAAAAACGGCCAGGATGGCCTCGACGCGGCGGCGCGGGAAGAGTGGGATTTGCTCATTTTGGACCGCATGCTGCCGAAATTGGATGGACTCACCGTCTGTAAGCGCCTACGCGATGAAGGAAACCGCCTGCCCATTCTCATCTTAAGCGCGCGCGGCGCGCTGGAAAACCGGGTTGAAGGCTTGGACGCCGGCGCGGATGATTACCTGGCCAAACCGTTTGCGTTCAGCGAGTTATTGGCGCGTGTCCGCGCGCTGGTCCGGCGAAAACACGATGGCGCAAAGCCGACGCTGGAATTGGGTGAGCTAAAACTTGATCTGGTTTCCCACACCGCCACCTTCAAGGACAAAAAAATTGACCTAACCAGCCGCGAATTCGCGCTGCTTCAATTTTTCATGCGCCGCAAAGGGCACGTTCTCTCACGCACCATCATCGCGGAATCGGTATGGGATTATGATTTCCAAAGTGGAACCAACGTGATCGACGTTTACGTCAACTATCTGCGCACGAAACTTAAAAAAGTGTCCGGGCGCGACTACATTCATACCGTGCGCAACCGCGGATATCAGTTTGAGGACAACCAATGATCGTTCCCGCCCGCATCCGGCTTACAGCGTTTTACACCGCCATCTTTACCACTGTGCTCATTTTGTCGTCGGTCTTCGTCTATGCGCGCGTGTCGCGCAGCTTGCACAACGAATTTCGCTCGGAGATGGTTCACGACGGGCGGCTCATGGCCGAACTGTTCAAAGAAGAGCTGCGCTTGAATGCCATCAATGAGTTTGAAGAAGAATTGGAAGAATTCGGTTTTGACTTGCAGGTTCTAGACGCGAAACGAAAGCCAATCGCCCAATCGGATGGTTGGGACAAATTGAACGTCCCGATCAACGAAGCCACGCACGCCGCTGTCCGTGAAAAAACTCTCTTCAGAGAAATGAAACTCAATGAACGGCCCTACGCCGTTTTTAGCCGGGCTATTCACATTCCGGGACGCGGCGATTACGCGCTCCATATGGCCCGCTCGCAAGTATCCTTGAAAAAGACATTGTCCACTCTACTGCAGTGGATGATCGCCATTAAATTCGTGATGGTCATTATCGCAGCGTTTATCGGTTACTGGTTCGCCACGCGCACGCTGCGTGCCGAAGAAAAAGCCCACGCGCGCCTGCGCAATTTCACGGCTGATGCCTCGCACGAACTCCGCATACCAATCACGTCTCTGCGCGGCCATCTCGAAGTGGCGCTGCGCAGACAGCGCTCCGCGGAGGAATACCAAGTAGCTATTGAAAACGCTCTCGAAGAAGCCGAGCACCTGAGCAAAATAACGCGCGACCTGCTGCTGTTGTCGCAAACCGACGCAGGACAGCTCAAACTGAGCATCCAGCCTGTTGCGCTCAAGTCGTTTACGGAAGACGTTTTCGATCAATTGGCGGGGTTTCCCGACGTAAAAAGAATCTCAAAAAAACTGCGGCCCGTTAATGACGCCACCGTTTACTTCGACCCGGACCGTGTTCGCCAGCTTCTCCTCATCCTGGTCGACAATGCGCTCAAGTACGGGCGCGAAAACGGAACAATTGTCCTGGAAAGCCGCGCCGAGGATGGAAAAACGGTGTTCAAGGTGGAGGACGACGGAATCGGCATACCGGCGAAAGATCTGGACAAGATATTTACCCGCTTCTACCGGGTCGATAAATCACGCTCGCGGGAAATGGGCGGGACGGGATTGGGTTTGTCGATTGCGCAATGGATTGCCTCTGCCCACAACGGCACGATCCGCGTGGAAAGCCAGGAAGGCAAAGGCAGTATTTTTACCGTTACTCTCGCGTCAAAACCGGCTTAAGCGCTTTCCAAACCGTCTCGGCGATCAGCGCCTGGCCTTCCGCATTGGGATGAATGCGGTCCGGCAAGTTGAATTTATCCACGCCGCCCACCCCATCCAGCAAAAACGGAACCAACCGCACGTTCTCTTCCTTGGCCAACTGCGGATAAATTTTGGCGAAACCCTCGGTGTAAGCCGTGCCGTAATTGGGCGGCATTTTCATTCCGGCCAAAACAATAACGGTATCCGGGTTTTTCTCCCGCGCCAAACGAATCATTTTGCGCAAATTTTCCTTGGCCGTTTGCGGAGGGATCCCGCGCAAACCGTCGTTGGCGCCAAGCGCCAAGACCAGCACGTCGGCTTTCCGCTTGAGCGTCCAGCGCAGGCGTTCCACGCCGGCGGCCGTTGTGTCTCCGCTCAAGCCCGCATTCACCACGCGGTACGGCAGTTTGGCCGCCTCGATTTTTTCCTGCACAAGAGCGGGATAGGCCTGGCTGGCCTCGAGCCCGTAGCCGATCGTGATGCTGTCCCCGAAGAAAAGGATCGTTTTCATGTTTCTCTCCGGCGCGGCGAAGAGAGCGGCCGCACCAAACGTTATAACTGCGAAGAAGCTTGAGCGAAATCTCATAGGTGGTATTATTGTAAAAATGATCGACGTCACCAATCTCACCAAAAAGTATCAAAGCGGCAGTCAAAACCTCACCGTTCTGAATAACGTAACGTTTTCGCTGCCCGCCGGTTCCGCCTGCGCCGTGATGGGCCCGTCCGGCAGCGGCAAAACGACTTTGCTTGGTCTCTGCGCCGGACTCGACCGGTCCGACGGCGGCACCGTGACGATCGACGGAACCGATCTAAACGCGTTATCGGAGGAACAGCGCGCGCAATTCCGCCGCCATTCGCTCGGCTTCGTGTTCCAAAGCTTTCGCCTCCTGCCCACGCTCACCGCGCTGGAAAACGTGATGGTTCCGTTGGAGCTGATCGGCGGAGCGAAAGCCCACAGCCGCGCCGCCGAACTGCTTGAGCGCGTGGGCTTAAAAGAGCGCCGGCATCATTTTCCCACCCAGCTTTCCGGGGGCGAACAACAGCGCGTGGGGCTGGCCCGCGCGTTCATCCACAAGCCGAAAATTCTTTTCGCCGACGAACCGACAGGAAATTTGGACACGGAAACCGGGCACCACATCAGCCGGCTGCTATTCGACCTCAACCGAAGCGAAGGCATTACACTCGTCCTTGTGACGCACAACCCCGATTTGGCCAAACAAACCGGCCGGATCCTGCAGCTTTCGGGCGGTTCGCTCGTCGCCGACCAGCGTGTCTAACGGCGCGTCCCTCGCGTGGGTCGGGAAGATGGCCTGGCGGGACGGCCGCAAAAGCTGGAAGCGTCTCCTTTTGTATGTTTCCGCCACAAGCCTCGGTATCGCCGCGCTGATAGCCGCCGGCTCCCTGCAGGATAACCTCGAACACGCGCTCCGCCTGCAAGCCAAACCGTTGGTCGGCGCCGACTTGGTGATCCGCAATCGCCGCGCATTTGACGAAAAATCCGAAAAACTCCTCTCGGCGCTTCCTTTTCCCTTTTTGCGCGAAGTCGAACTGAACTCCGTCGTCTTCTTTCCGGACAAAGACGGCGGCCGCCTGCTGGAAGTGCGCGCCGTCGAAAAAGGCTTCCCGTTCTATGGAGAGGTGAAAACCGAGCCGGCCGGCGCGCTCGGCAGCATTCATGCGGGCCGCAACGTTGTTATCGAAGAAAACGTGATGATTGAATTTAATCTCAAACCCGGCGACCCGGTCGATATCGGTTCCGCGCG
This sequence comes from uncultured Elusimicrobia bacterium, assembly GCA_964499015.1. GTDB lineage: Bacteria > Elusimicrobiota > Elusimicrobia > F11 > F11 > CAZCJA01. The sequence goes on along the minus strand of CAZCJA010000007.1, from coordinate 18,299 downwards.
CTTCACCGTCGCTGCCGCGCTTAAAACCGTTCCCGGCGAGGCGATTGCTTCCGTTTTCGATGCGCCCGCCGCCTTCATTTCTCTTCCCGCCTTGAAAGACACCGGCCTTCTTCGCGACGAAAGCCTTGCCCGCCACAAAATGTATTTCAAAATCGATGACGAACAAAAACTGGCCGCCGTCATTGCCGAGCTTACGCCGCTTTCACAGAACAACACCTGGCGGCTGAACACCGTGGCCGATCGTCAGCGGGGCCTCGGCCGGCGCGCGGAAAACGCGAGCCGCTTCCTTAAACTCGCCGCGTTAATTGCGCTTCTGCTCGGCGCGACCGGCGTGGCTAGCATTTTGTTTGTGTACGCCAAAGACAAATGGGGCGCGGCAGCCACCTTGCGCTGCCTGGGCGCCAGCGGCGCTCAAGCGCTGGGCATATTTGTTCTACAGGGCATGTTTCTCGGCGCCGCCGGGACCGCGATCGGGGCCGGGCTGGGGCTTCTTCTTCAAGCCGCTTTTCCGCGCTTGCTCAGCCATTTTATTTTGATCGATATCGGCTTTATCGTTTCGTGGCGCTCGCTGATCGGCGGGGCGCTGGTGGGTTTTTGCCTCACGTTTCTTTTTTCACTGCTGCCTCTGTTAAGCCTGCGCGCGGTGTCTCCCCTGGCGGCGCTGCGCTTCGCCGACGAATCAACCCATTCGCTCCTCAAAGACCGGGCAGCGTGGGCCGTTTTTGCCGCCGCGCTTCTATTGATTTTCTTTTTTACCAAAAGCCAGGTGGCACGATCGAGCCTGGCCGCCGGCGTTCCATTGAGCCTTGCCGGTTCGTTGCTCCTCTTATCGCTTCTGACGCGCTTTTCCCTTAAACAATTGCGCGCGCACACGCCGAAAACGTGGCCGTATGCGTGGCGGCAAGGGCTCGCCAATTTATTCCGGCCCAACAATCAAACGCACGTGCTTGTCGCGGCGCTGGGGCTCGGCAGCGCGCTCATTTTCACGATTACGTTCTTAAACAATTCTTTGCTGAACCACATTTCGCTCTCCACCTCCGCGAGCGAACCCAATCTAGCGCTGATCGATATCCAGCGCGACCAGCGCGCGGGCGTTCGCCAAACGCTGGAAAACGCCAACGCAACCGTGATGGACGAGGTTTCGTTCGTGACGATGCGTATTGAAGAAATCAAAGGCCAGCGCGTCGACGCGCCCTATGAAGACAACGCCGGCGGCGGCCGCGGGCGCAATTGGGCGCTGCGCCGCGAATACCGTTCCACCTACCGCGACGTTCTCGGCCCCAGCGAACGCGTCACCGTCGGCGCCTGGCCGCCGGCCGCCTTTGATAGAAATGGCCCGATCCCCGTGACGCTGGAAGAAAGCATCGCCGACGATTTGAACGTGACCGTCGGCGACGAAATCGTGTTCAACGTGCAGGGCGTGCCAATGAAAACGACCGTCGCCGCGCTGCGCAAAGTGGACTGGTTTCAACTGCGGCCCAATTTCTTCGTGATTTTCCCATCGGGCGCGCTGGAAGACGCGCCGCAATTCACCGTCATGCTGGCCCGGACCGACACCGTCGCCAAAACGGCCGCCGCGCAAAAAGCGGTGCGCGCCGCGTTTCCCAATGTGTCCACGGTGGATCTGCGCATGATTTTGGAGACCTTGAATTCTTATTTCAGCAAAGTGGCCCTGGCCCTGAAATTCATGGCTCTTTTTGTCGTGGCGACGGGATTTATGATTTTAGCGGGAGCGCTCATTTCCGGGCGCTACGAACGCCTGCGCGAAGCGGCGCTTTTGCGAACGCTCGGCGCGGCGGCCGGCGAGATCCGCAAAATACACGTGATCGAGTACGGGTTGATCGGTTTGTTTTCCGGAGCGGCGGGACTCTTTTTGGGCGGGGCCGGCAGTTATCTGATCGCGGCGCATTTATTTGAAATCGGTTTTAAACCGGGGCTCTTACCCATGACCGGCGGGCTTTTCGCCATGGTCGCGATCAGCGTCGCCACGGGTATTTTCCTGGGGCGCGGCATGCTGAACGCGCCGCCGCTCGAAACGCTCCGCGACGACGGTTAAGACGGCTTGTTTTTCTGCAGTTCGCCCAGACGGCGCGTGAGTTCTTTCACCCGTTCCGGGTTTTGGTGGGTTTCCGGATCGCCGAGCGCGGCCATGATCTGCGCTTCCTCGTCGGCCGGCGTCACAGGACCGCCGCCTTGTTCCTTCAGTTTCGCCAACCGGTAGCGTTCGTTGCGTTCTTCGGCTTCTTTTCTCTTTTGTTCCTTTGTTTTACGGCCGCCTTCTTTGGGTTTTTCCGGCTTTTGTTCCGCGGATACGGGCTTGTGATGTGTTTCCGCTTCGATCCGCTCTTCCGAACGAAACAGTTCCGCTTCTTCCCCTTCTTCCTGGGCTTTGCGGTGTAAAAAATAATCGTAATTGCCCGGGTACCAGGTGATTTTCCCTTTGTTTACATGGATGACGTGCGTGGCCAGTTGGCGCAGAAAATAAACGTCATGGCTGATGAACACGAATGTCCCTTCAAATTTCTTCAACGCTTCGACAAGCACGTCGACGCTGGTCATGTCCAAATGGGTCGTCGGTTCGTCCATGAGCAGTAAGTTCGGCGGGTCAAGCAGGATCTTCACGAGCCCCAGGCGGCTCTTCTCTCCTCCGCTCAATACCTCGACTTTTTTGAAAACGGCTTCATTGCTGAACAAAAACGATCCCAACAGCGTGCGGATGCCGGTTTCCGAATGGGCGCGGCGCGTGTCGGCCGCTTCGTTAAACACCGTGCGGCCCGGCTGGAACATGTCGGAGCGGTGCTGGGAAAAATATCCGGCCTCGACGTTAAACCCCAACTTTCGTTCGCCCGCCTGAATGGGCAGAACGCCCGCCAACACCTTAAGCAAGGTTGATTTGCCGGCGCCGTTGGGGCCGACCAGCGCAATTTTCTGTCCGCGCTCGAGTGTCAGATCGAGCCCGTTGTAAATAAAGTTTTTTCCGTCGTAGGACTGCTTTACGTTCTCCAGCACAAGAACGTTTTGCCCGCTGCGCTCGGGCTGGGGAAACGAGAACCCGACCTTTTTCTGGTCCACGGGCAAAACGATTTTCTCCATCTTCTCCAAATACTTGATCTTGCTCTGCACGCTTGCGGCCAAACTCGCTTTAGCGCGAAAACGGCTGATGAAAATCTCCAAGTCTTCGATTTCCTTCTGTTGGCGCTTGTAGGCGGAAATGAGCCGTTCTTCCTCATGTTTCTTTTGTTCCAGATAATCTTCATACGTGCCGCGGTAAATGAACATCTTGTGTTCGCGCAGCTCCACGATGCGTTCGGTGACGGAATTGATGAATTCACGGTCATGCGAGATGACGAACAAGGCGCCCTTGTATGTGCGCAGGTAATTCTGAAACCACAGCAGGGATTCCAGGTCCAAATGGTTGGTGGGCTCATCGAGCATGAGGAGCGCCGGCTCCTGGAGCAGAAGCTTCGCGATCATCACGCGCATCTGCCAGCCGCCGGAAAGTTCTTTGACCGGGCGTTCGAAGTCCGCAATTTTAAAGCCGAGGCCCATGAGGATTTTCTTCGCCTGCGCTTCCTGGCGGTTCCCCCCGTCCTGTCCGTCCAGCGCTTCGATGATGACGGATTGTCCGCTTAAGTTCGGCGTTTCCTGCGGCAGGTAGCCGAAGGTAATCCCGTCGCGCAAATTCACTTCGCCCGCGTCGGGTTCTTCAAGGGCCATGATCATCTTGAAAAGCGTCGATTTGCCGGCGCCGTTGGGGCCCACAAGAGCAAAGCGGTCCCGTTCATTGATTTGAAGAGAAATATCCTCAAACAACTCCTGGGCGCCGAATGATTTGCTGACGTTGCGTAATGTGATCATGGTTTGGTTAAAAAAAGGGGGCCCGCCGCGGCGGGCCCCCGAGTGAAGAGGGAAACGAATTTTCTTTTCTTAGCGGCTGAGCACCTTGAACTCGATGCGGCGGTTCTGCGCGCGGCCCGCGTTATTATCGTTGGACGCTATCGGCATGTTTTGGCCGTAGCCCTTGGCTTCTAGCTGGGACGCTTTAACGCCCTTATTCGCCAAATACGCTTTAACACTGTTGGCGCGGCGTTCGGAAAGCGATTGGTTCGCTTTAGCATCGCCGGTGTTGTCCGTGTGGCCTTGGATCTCCACGCGTACTTTTGACCGTTCTTTCAAAATCTCCGCCGCGTCGTTCAAAACGCCATAGCTTTCCGCTTTGATCTTGTCGGAACCGGTTTCAAAATTGACGCCTTTCAAAACCCAATTGTCTTCAATCGCCTTGACCGTCGCCGAGCAACCCGATCCGTCGACTTTCGTGCCGGCCGGCGTGTTCGGGCATTCGTCTTTGGAATCAATCACTCCATCGCCGTCGCTGTCCGCCGGCTTGACCGCATCAACGGGCTTGTTGACCTGCGGCTGTGCCGCCACAGGCGCTTTCTTCTTCGGTGCTGCCGGTGCGATTTCGCCGGCGTTGCCGCGGGCGTCCCAGCCGGATTGCTGTCCAAGCGGAATAAATCTGGTTTTGTGCTCGCTGCCCAAACCATTCTGACCGCGATCTGCATAAAGCATGCCGGTCGACAACAACGCGACCGTAACGACTAACTGCCACTTAATTTTCATTTGAGAGAGTCCCCCTTATTTTAAACGGACCGGGATTCTAATAGAATACGAACCTCTTGAGGAGGTACACCTTGTGAAAGGCAACGATAAAATTATAACCGCTTTAAACGAAGCATTGACCATCGAACTCACCGCAATCAACCAATATTTTGTCCAAGCCAAAATGTGCAAGAACTGGGGCCTGAACAGGCTGGCCAAGAAAGTTTTTGAAGAATCCATCGGCGAAATGAAGCACGCGGAAGCCTTGATTGACCGGATATTGTTTTTGGAAGGCGTGCCGAACATCTCGCGCTACAACCCCATCCGCGTCGGGACCACCGTGCCCAAGCAATTTGAATACGACTTGGTCTTGGAATCCGACGGCGTGAAGGCCTACAACAAGGCAATCGATCTCTGCGTTAAGGAAAAAGACGCCGGTTCACGCGAGATCATGGAACATATCCTGACCGATTCCGAAGAACACGTGGATTGGCTGGAGACCCAGCTGGCCCTTATTGAATCACTGGGCCTCGACAACTATCTGGCCCAGCAGATGGGCCACGAAGAGGCAAAATAGTTTAGCGGCCGTCCAAAATACTGCGCACTTTCTGCGTGAGTTCGTCCGGAGAGAACGGTTTGGCCAGCATCGCCACCTCTTCGTCGATATTTAATTCGCCGAAATCCTTGCCCGCATAACCCGACATATACAGGACCTTCAGGGTTGGGTACACCGAAAGAATTTTTTTCGCTATTTCATCCCCGCGCACGTCGGGCAAGACGATGTCCGTCAAAAGCATCGTCAGTTTCGCGCCTTCCAACTCAACGATACTCAGCGCTTCTTTGGCGCTCGCGGCCGACAACACGTTAAATCCGTTTTTGTTCAAAACCCGGCTGACCAATCGCCGCACGGCCAGTTCATCCTCGATGACCAAAATGGTTTCGGCCTTGCCTCCAAGGCGCAATGTGTCCTTTGCGCCGAGATCCTTCTTCAGCGGTTCCTGTGTTTTGGGAAAATGCATAGTGAACGTGGTGCCTTTCCCCTCTTCGCTATCGATGAAAATATACCCGTTGCTTTGCTTGACCACCCCGTACACGAGCGACAAACCCAATCCTGTTCCCTTTCCCTTCTCCTTGGTCGTGTAAAACGGCTCGAAGGCCCGCGTTTTCGTTTCTTCGTTCATGCCGATCCCGGTGTCGCTCACAATCAGCGTTACGTATTCTCCCGGAGGCACAAGCGATTGCGAGGAATGCTCGAAAAACGTCGAATTTCGCGTTTTGATCGAAAAGGAACCGCCGTTGGGCATTGCGTCGCGCGAATTGACGGCCAAATTTATCATCACTTGCTGAATCTGGCTCGGATCGGCGCGCACGTGCCATAAATCCGGCGCAAGCGAGCTGTCCCAGCGAACGTCTTCGCCCATTAGACGGCTCAGCATTTTCGTCAAATCTTCAATTTCAGAGTTTAAATCAAGGACCCGGGGCTGCATCGCCTGCTGGCGGCTGAACGCCAATAATTGATGTGTTAAGGACGCGGCGCGTTTGGCCGCTTTGCGCACTTCTTCAACATCGTCTTTCCATGTGGGCGCATCCGGGGACGCCGCACCGAGCATGTCGGAGTATCCGATAATAATGTTGAGGATGTTGTTGAAATCGTGGGCCACGCCGCCGGCCAGCCGCCCCACCGCTTCCATTTTTTGCGCTTGGCGAAACTGGTCCTGGAGCATCTTCCGATCGGTGATGTCTTCGGCGATACCAACGACGCGAAACGCTGTTCCCGTCGCGTCTTTAACCGGAAACGCGCGGTCCCATATCCAGCGGATAGAACCGTCCGGACGGATAATCTTGTATTCCTCGTTGTAAGTTCCGTTGGCTTGATTGCACATCGCGCTTTTAAGAACGCGCGTGCGATCGTCCGGACTGATGCAGTCGGCCCAGTTCTGCGGATTTTGATACAGGCTTTCACAACTGCGCCCCCATATCTGCTCATAACCTGGACTGATGTAAATAATTTTGTTTTTTTCGACGTCCGTCATCCAAAAAACTTCGCGGATGTTCTCGGCCATCTGGCGAAAACGTTCTTCGCTGTCGCGCAGCTCTTTCGTGGCCTGTTTGTAGACCGTCATGTCCCGCGCGATAATCGATGCCCCGATGAAATTGCCATTTGCATCCTTTATCTGCGAGACGCTGAGCGACACGGGAATACGCCGCCCGTCTTTGTGCATGCGCTCGGTCTCAAAATTTTCCAGCGAAAGTCCTTCTGATAATTTTTCAATAATTGCGACGAACTCATTTTCGCGTTCCGGCGGAACCAGCTTCTGCACGTGCTCGCCGATCATTTCCTCTTTTGTGTAGCCGAATAGCTTCTCCGCGCCCGAGTTCCACGATTGGATGCGCCCAATAATATCGCGGCTATAAATGGCGTCTTCCGAGTTTTCCACGATCGACGCAAGGAGCCTCAGCTTTTCTTCAACCTGGCGCAATTCGGTGATATCGGTGATCATTTTGATGAAAACAGGCTCTTCTCCAAGCGTCACAATCTCATTCGACAACAGCACATTGCGAACCTCCCCGTCCCGATTCTGAAACGCGACTTCAAAATTATGGAGATGGCCGTCTTTCTTTAATCCGGCCAGAACGGCGTCGCGAGCCTGGGGATTTACATACAGATTCAAAGCGGCGGCCGTTTTGCCCAGCATTTCGTCGCGGAAATAGCCGAAGAATTCGCAAAAGCGGTCGTTCACATCCAAAATGCGGCCATCGGCAAGCGCGGAAATGCATATGGGCAGGGGATTGCTGCGGAAAATCTTCAAGAAGCGCTCTTCGGCTTGAGAATGAGACAAGCGTATGCGGTTGCGCTCCATCGCGTAGCGAACTGCATTTAAAATAAGCGGTCCGGACATTTGGTCTTTCAGCAGATAATCCTGGGCCCCCGCCTCCACCGCGGACATTCCCAGTTTTTCGTCTTGCGCGCCGGTGAGAACAATAATGGGAATGTCGCGATGTTTAAAGAAAATGCGCTCGATCGCTTTAACCCCGTTGCTGTCCGGCACGGTTAATTCCAAAAGGATCGCGTCTATTTTTTCCTGCTGAAGCGTCTCCAGCGCCTCGCGGATGGTTTCCGCCTTAAAAAGACCGTATTGAGCATTCGCAGCCTGCGCCAAATACGCTTGGATGGTCTTCACGTCGCCCGGGTTGTCTTCAACCAGGAGAAGATTAATTTTGGAATTCGGCATCTCGAGCTATTCCTCGAATTTGTAGCCGTGGCCCGTGACGTTCACGATTTTTTCGGCCAGTTCGGGCCCAAGTTTTTTGCGCAGATGAGAAATATGCGTCTCGACGGTGCCGGGGTCGTTGTAATCGGAGGGATCGTAACCCCACACCGCCTCGAGCAAGTAGGACACATTGAGCACGCGCCCGGATTTGCTGACCAGTTGCGTCAACAGGTCAAATTCCTTGCGCGTCAGCGACACTTTATTGCCGTTCACTTTTACGGTGCGGCCTTCCGCGTCCAAGTCGAGGCCGGATTTCTTCAGAGTGGGGCGCTCTTGCGCGGCGACGTCATAACGGCGAAGAACGGCCTGCACGCGCGCCAGCATGACGGGAAGCGAAAATGGTTTGAGAATATAGTCGTCGGCCCCCCCTTCGAATCCGGCGAGAATATTGGATTCCTCGATGCGATGGCCGGACATGAGAATGAGCGGAATGGAATGAACGCTGGTTTCCTGGCGCAAAACGCGGCAAAGGCCATGACCGTCCAATCCCGGCATTTCCGCGTCGGAAATCACCGCGTCGGGACGGGTTTCTTTAATGAGCTGCAGCGCTTCCAGGCCGTTTTCGGCGGGCACCGCGGAAAACCCTTCTTTCTGAAGGAACCTGACCAACAGAGACCGCAAGCTCGCATCGTCATCAACGACAAGAACCTTTTTATTCACAAATAATACATACATTACAATTCGTTCTTTTAAAAGAGATCTTTAAAATTAAGCAAAAGTTAAGCGGGGGTTAAGCTTTCGTCCAGCGTGCGCGGTTACGCTTAATTATGAACGCGCGCGCGACCATCAAATTCACGCTGATTTTAACGGCCATTTTAAGCTTGCCCCGCTTCCTCTGGGCGGCGCCGGCGGAACCCATGGGCCTACGCGGCGCGCGCAATCCCGCCGGAACGGTCATGACGCTCCTTTGGGATCCCGTTGCGGGCGCCGCCGGATACAATGTCTATCGCCGCACTTCCCCCACTGAAACGCCCTCGAAAATCAACCCGTTTTTAAATCTTGTTCCGGCTTACGCCGATTACACCGGCGGCCAAACCCTGTACTATTCGGTGCGCGCGGTGGACGCACACGGCCATGAATCCTCGGAATCGGTCCTGGTGGATTCATCCGAGAAAATAAACCTGCTTTTCGTGGCGCCGGACGAGCAAACCACGCTGATAATTCCCGGTTCGCTCGGCCATTTCCTGCGCTCCACCCATAATGAGTTCGGCGTGCCGCTCACAGTGGCCTTCAGCGAAACGCAGGACCTCGCGGATTCGGGCCTGGTGCGGAGCGTCAATTTCCGCATTGTCCGCGCCGACAACGGCCAGACCGTATCCAACCTGGCCTTGCCTTCCCCCGAAGCGGAAATTCGCGTCGGCTACGACGTTACAGGCAGCCAAGTCGCCGTCAGCGCGTTGGCGGCGATCAACGCCACGCCGGAACAGCTGTGTCTTTTTTGGTTTAACGGGGTCAGCTGGATAAAGCTCGGCGGCACCAACAACCCCGGCGATAAAACGGTGACGATCAAATCCGCCCAGCTGGGCACCTATCAGCTGCGCATCGCGCCCAAAGCGGCCACGCTGTCTCTCGGCAAAGCCAATGTTTTCCCCGCGCTCTTTACGCCCAACGGCGACGGCTTCAACGACCGCGTGTATTTCGTCCTGGAAAATCCCAATAACGCCGCGGTCTCCGGCGAGATTTTCGACATGAGCGGCCGCACTGTAACGACATTGGCCGCGCCGGTGCTGACCCCCGGCCTCGGCACGACGCTCAGCTGGACGGGCAAAGATTCCAGCGGCGGAGCGGTGGCCAGCGGAATTTACATGTATCGCATTGAGGGCGACGGCCAGATCATTACCGGTACCGTTTCGGTGGCGCGATGAAAAGTCTAATCCTCATCATCGGGTTCGTTTTTTCAGCGGCGAACGCTGTTGCGGGCGTGTTGGAAGCCGGCGCGGGCGCCCGTGCAAGCGGCATGGCGGAAGCGGTCACGGCGCTCGTCGATGACGCCAGCGCGATCACCTACAACCCGGCCGGATTGGCACTGGTCCGCGCCGCGCACGTCAGCGCTCAGCACGGGCAATTTTTAAGCGGTCTCTCGGATTCTTCCAGCGTTGAAGCCAACTATCTGGGCTACGCCCAGCCGTTTAAATCGGGCGGCATCGGCTTTTCATATCAAAACTTTAGAGGCTCCAATTACTTCAGCGATCGCCTGTTGTCCGTCGGTTACGGACGGAAACTGAACGCGGACTGGGCGGCGGGCGCTACGATCAAACAATTTCACAGGGAATACGAAGCCGACCGCTACACAGGCAACGCGCTGAGCGACAGCGGCGCGGCCTCCGGCCAGGCCGACCCGCTGTTTGCACAAAACGGCATGTCCGTCGACAGTTTTGGCGTTGATGCGGGCGTCTCCCGCCGCTTCGGCAAAAACGGCGAACACACGGCGGCGCTGGCTCTCATGAATTTGGCTGGCGTGGACACCTCTCTCGGCGGCGCGGAAAAAACCCCGCTCAACTTTAAAGCCGGTGTCGCCCTGCGCCCGAGTTGGGGCGCCTTCACCGCGGAAGCTCGCCGAGCCAAACGCACCGACAGCAGCGATACGGACGTGGCGCTGGGCGCCGAGCGCTGGATGGCGCTGACGTGGATTGGGCAATTGGGCGTGCGGGTTGGATACGCGCAGGGCTCGCGTGATTACAAAAACATCACGGCGGGAATGTCCTTGGAGTGGGCGAGCGCGCGATTGGATTATTCGTTTAATGTCCCGGTGGGCGCGTTGGCGGAGGCGGACGGCAATCATCGCGCGGCATTAACGTTCCGGTTCGCTTCCAAGCAGGCGGCGCCGGAGGCGGCGTCGCTAACCCAGCACTATTTTGAGCGGAAGGCGCAGGGCGCTAGCTCGACGGAACGGCTGGCGCTTCTGCAGATGCTGATCCACGAACAAACCAAAACGGGCGGCGACACTACCTGGATCGCCCAGGAACTTTCTTCCCTTTAACGTCTCCACCCACCAAATCGAAATCAATCTTGCGTGTGAGCACGTTCGCCGCGGCCAGCTTCACTTTCACTTTCGTGCCGAGCGAGAACACACGGTTCGTTCGCCGTCCGCGCAATGTCATGCGGTTTTCATCAAAGATGAAATAATCGCCCTGTAAATTGGTCACGTGCACCAAGCCCTCAACGAAGAACTTCTCCAATTGCACGAAAAAGCCGAAGTTGGTCACGCCGGAAATCGAGCCGTCGAAGGTCTCGCCCACGTGCGGCTCCATAAGCCGGGTTTCCTGAATGTCCATGAATTCCCGTTCCGCCTCCACCGCCACGCGCTCGCGCGCGGACGTGTGCGTGCTGACGCCCTGCAGTTTTCCAGCCCAATGGTCGTCGCGCCGCACGTTGTGTAGGCGCTCTTTCACCAAGCGGTGCACGATCAAATCCGGATAGCGGCGAATGGGCGACGTGAAATGCGTGTAGCATTCGGAGGCCAAGCCGTAGTGGCCTTTGTTCTCAGGGGAATACACCGCCTGCTTCAAGCTGCGCAGAACAAGCAGGTGAATAATCTGCTGCAGCGGCGTGCCTTCGCTTTTAATCAGGACCGTGCGCAATACCGACGGTTTGGTGATGTCGGCGCCGTGAGGCATGGGAGCGTTCAACGCCTGCAGCGCTTTCTTCAGTTTTTCCAAACGCGCAGGGTCCGGCGTATCGTGGATTCGGTAAATAAAGGGACGATCGCTCATGTAGCGGGCCACGGTTTCGTTGGCGAGCAGCATGAACTCTTCAATCAGGCGGTGCGCTTCCAGCCGTTCGCGCGTGCGAATGTCGACGGGGCGGCCGTTCGGCGCCATAATCACGTACGGTTCCGGAAAATCGAAATCGAGCGAACCCCGTCCGAATCGCTTCTCGCGCAATAGCCGGGCCAGCTTGCCCATCTCATGCACGTCTTGGGTAATTGCGGGGTCCAAATTTTCGGGAGCCGCGCCCTGCAAAATCATTTCCACTTCGTCATAGGTGAACCGCTTGGCGCTGCGGATTGCGCTTTCCATGACCTTGTAGTTTTCCACACGGCCATCGTGGCTGATGTCCATCACGCACGAAAGCGTCAGCCGAACGGTGTTGGGCCGCAGCGAGCACAAGTTGTCGGACAACGGAAAGGGCAGCATCGGGATCACGCTGCCGGTAAAATAAACACTGGTGCCGCGCGCACGCGCTTCTTCGTCGAGCGGAGTGCCTTCTTTCACATATTGAGCGACGTCCGCGATGTGCACACCCAACCGCCAGCCGCCGCTGGTTTTTTCCAACGACACCGCATCGTCAAAATCTTTGGCGTCGGCCCCGTCGATGGTGAACACGCGGCCGAAAAAAAGTTCGCGCCCCGTTTTATAGGCCGATTCCGGAACCTCATTACCGAACGAATCCGCTTCGCGGCTGACGTTTTCCGGAAACGCGTTGCGCAGGCCATAAATGCGGATGATCTCTTCCAAGTCCACGCCGGGCGTGTCGCGCGAGCCCAACACTTCTTCCAAAACGCCGCCCGCGGCCTTGCCCTGGGTCGGCCAACGCGTGATGCGCACCACGACCACGTCGTTCACGCGCGGTTCTTTCTTCTGCATGTCCAAAATTTCCACGACCGATTGATCTTTCTCAACGACCACCACCGCGCGCGGGCCCTGGCGCTGGAAGGTGCCGGCCACCGTTTGGCGCGCGCGCTCGAGCACTTCCACAATCACACCCGAACGCCGTTCGTCTGTCGCCCGCGACGTCACATGGGCCTTGACCCGGTCGCCGCCCATGGCCAGACGCAAGCTTGGCCCTTGAATCAAAACGTCGCCGACGGCCGCGTCTTCCGACAGTATAAAACCGATTTTTCCTTTTATCTGGAGAACGCCGGTCGCGTAGGATTTGGGGCCCTTGTCTTGGTGAGGTTGGCCCGGACGGGCGTGATGCGGCGCGTGTGAGCGGGCGCGCTTAAAGAACTTTTTGCCGCCGTGACGTTTCATAGTCCGAGTTCCGCCACAACGTCTTTTTTAAGCAGGTCGATATTCTGTTTGGTTTGCGTGCTGACCAGAAGCACGTCCGACGGAACGCCGCCTAAAGCCGTGGCGATGCGCTCGCGCTGTGTGCCGTGATGCTGGCGGCCCAATTTATCGGCTTTGGTCGCCACGATCTTATAGGGGACATGCTTTTCGATGAGCCACTTTACCAACTCCGTATCGATCTTGCCCGCCCCAATTTCGGTATCGACGAGAACATAGACGCGTTTCATGACCGCGCGCTCGGTCAAATAGCGGCCGATCATCTCCGGCCAATAGTCGCGGGCGCGCTTGGGGCCGACCGCGTAGCCATAACCGGGCAGATCCACGATCCAGCGCCCGGGTTTGACCTCGAACACATTAATGGCGCGCGTGGCGCCCGGGGTTTTGGAAACGCGCGCGAGTTTCCAATTGTTGGTGATCGCGCACAAAAGCGAGCTTTTGCCGACGTTGGAGCGGCCGATAAAGGCGACTTCAGCGTCGCCGACGGGCAGGCGGTCGTGCGCGGTTTCGGCCATTAGAAAACGCGCGCCATGCAGGGGTTCTTTCATGAGGCGATGATACCTATTCTTTGTCGAGCCCCAGGTGTTTAACTGATCCTCACATAGTGAATAGGAACTCCAAGGAATCAGTTACGCCGCTCTTTCCATCGCACTGCCTGCACTTCTCCCTGCCGCGCATAATCAGCCGCTTCGCCCAAAATCCGCGCCGCCTCTTGCGGAGCATGAAACCCCATTGAATTCTCCGCTGCAATGAAATCAAGCCGCCACTGCGCTTTTCGCTGCATATCGAGCGCCTCTTTCAACTGGTTCTCGGAAGCCCCCGCTGTTTTTGCTCTTTCAATCGAGTCCAACTGATCCGTGAGCGCTTTGGCCGCCCGCTGTAATAAATCATGATTACGCTGCTGGATCACATCTACACGAGCTTTAATTTCCGCCTCAGGAACACGATGACAGGTTTGGCAGGAGCGATTAATGTTCAGAAGCGGGCTTCGCACCCAATGATCCGACACCTTGGTTGCGCCGTCGCGCATATAGGGCATATGGCAATCCGCGCACGAAACCCCGCTACGTGCATGAATCCCCTGGCTCCACAACTCAAATTCCGGATGTTGGGCCTTCAACAATTTCGCGCCGCTTTCTTTGTGAACGAAATCAACAAATGCGGTCAGATCATTAAATTTCGTGCTGTTCCAATATTCTTCAATGTTCTCGGCTTTCAACCCTTTGCCCCACGGAAAAGTGAGCGGCATTTTTGGGCCACAGTAGTACTCAACATGGCATTGGCCGCAGGTGTAAGACCGCATCTCTGAACGAGAAGCAAGAACGTTCGGATCATACGGCTCTTTGCGACTGCCCTCTCTCCATCGCTGAACGGAAGGCAGGTGAGGCACGTCTGCTTTTGATTCGGCCAAAGCTTGAATTCCCTTTATGAATCCGGGACGTGTCACTCGTAGACTCATTGTTTTTGGGTCGTGGCAATCGACGCATGAAACGGGATGAGCATGCCCCATGTCATGCAACTTTTTATTCAGATCTTGATACGAGTACTGATAACTTTTTTCAAACCCTTTCATCGCATCGCCATCGCCAAGTTCGCGGTAAAGAGGCATCACGGATGCGTGGCAGTGCAGGCAAGACCCTGTTTGCGGTTTGGTAAGCCGCTTTGTTTGTTCCTGGTCCTCCAACATATACGCGTGGCCGCGGCGATCGCGGTAATCGATGGAAAAGGCGTATCCTTGAAAGATGCGCTTGAGCCAAGGGTCACGATCGATTTTTTGCTCAGGCATAGCTTCGCTGCCTCCATGCCCCCCAAAACGCGTACGGGTAGTTTCCGCCGTCAATTTGTAGGAATCGTACTCTTTTGGCCAGTTGACGCCCCATTTCGCGGGGTCCGTATCATTTTCAGTGACATCAACCAGCCGGACATACGGATTCCGAGCTTCGCTTTTCCTTTCAAAAATATTGATTAGAAGCGCCGCCACAATGATAACGCCTCCGGCTATGCTGGCCGATAGCAACAAAAACATTCTCATGGATTTAAGTCGGTTAAAAAAATTTCTCATTTGGCCCCCCTCTTTTGAAAATGTGTTTTTTCAAATTTTCCCATACCTGCTCTTTCACCATGGCCCACGCCCGCATGACAATGAACACATGTGAGAGTTTTCAACTCCGGTTTTTTTTCTCCCACAATGCCATGCACCATAGCATCGTGGCATCGAACGCAATTTTCCTGCAATATCCGGCCATTTCTCTCACCAATCATGATCGGTTCAGGAAAATCCTGCAGTGTAAATCCTTTAGAATGCCGATACCCATTGTCGGCCTTGGCGATATATTTTTCAATCGTATTGTGTGGCAAGTGGCATTCCACGCAACTTGCGGCGGTGTGATGGCTCGCCTTTTGCCAGGAGTCGAATTGCGGCTGCATAATGTGGCAGTTAATACATGCCCTTGGATCTTTGCTGAAATATGACAGTCCTTCTCCGTATCGAAACGTGGTCAGGCCGACTCCGGCAAAAAGACCGATGAGAACCGCCATGATCAGGTACTGCGTTCGGCTCATAGTGAAAACACCTTCCTCATCCCTTTAGACAAAATGCTTTTTTTTACAAGGAATGGCTTCCGGCAATTCATAAGCGCCGACAAATCCTTGACGGTTGACTGCGAAAATTTTTCCTTCGCGTGACGCGTCAATTTCACCCAGTCTGGATGTATTAGGCATGGATTTTTGTCGCCGCAGAAATCCAACCCCATAACACAGTTAAAAAGCGGCGATTGTTTTGAATCGTCGGTTACCTGAATGATTGCCAGAAGCGATATGGTTGAAGGGTCTTTACGAAATAAATAACCACCGCCAGCACCGCGCTGAGATTTCACAAGCCCCGCACGAGTCAGCGCTTGAAATATTTTGGCCAGGTAGGTTGGCGATATTCGACAGGCCTTGGCTATGAGCTGAATATCAACCGGCCGCTCCGGCGGCTGAGACGCCATAAATCCCAGCGCGCGAATTGCATAGCCGCTGGTCTTCGAGTAAATCACGTTTTAAAATTTCACCGTCGACATGATATAGCTCCAATCGGAATCGCCCTCATTTTGAACTCGATTATCAATGAATGACCCCGTGAAAAAATGGCTGTAACCGGCCTCCCACACGATCTTCGACGTCTGAGAAAACCGGACCAAAAAATCCACTTCATTGCCGATGTCGTTCAACGTGTTTGCAGCTGAAGCCGTCCTCAAAGATCCCGTAGCTGTCCCTCCGGCGCTGTACCAACCGTCTTTCTCTTCCATCAATTCAAAATTCCAAAATCCGAGGTAGGCATACCACTGCTCAGAAGGCCTTGCGCTGACTGAAATATTCCATGCCTTCATATTGCGCCAGCCTTGATTGTCCATGTATCCGTAAAAAATATGATTGGTGGGGAATAAATTATTAAAAGTCTTTGAGGTTGAATCGGCAGCGTTGCTGTCGCCGGAAGCAAGATTATACTCCAGACCCAAGCGCACTTCTTTTGGGCCATCAAACGTGTATCCGGCCTTGGCCGCCAACGCGTAAGCGCTAATTTTCACGCTATCAGAGGAGACACCCACCACTGTTCCGTTATCTCCAAATTGAAATGGCGCCTCAACGGTATAATCGAATCCGCTGGCCTTTCCAATCAGCCTGGTTCCGACGGTATAAACATTTTTAGTTTTGGCAACGCCCGTGGTATCGCCTTCGCGATCATGAAAAAAATACAGATCCACGATTGTCCTGGGAAGAACTTTTTTCCACGACGAATAAATACCCGACAAATCGCGATCCATACCGGAATTGGCCGCCGTCGTACCGTTATTTTCTTTCCTTTTCGCAGTGAAAAAATCAAGCGCGGCGACGGGGTTATCGACAAATAATTTAAATGCATCAAAAGCCCGGCCCTGATTGCTCCACCCGAAATTTCCGATGAGCCTCTGGTCGCCGTACGACAATTCCTGCCGCCCGGCTCTCAAGCTAAAAAAAGAATTTAAGAAACGAGAGAACTCGACATATCCTTCGTGAATATCCACGGCCTCGCCTGTATCTGTTAATCCAGCGGAAGCTCCAGCCTCTTCTCCCCAATTGCGCGTGTCTTGAAATGTAACTTTAACGATGACATCATCAGCCGCCTTGCCCTTGCCTGTCACGCGTAGACGCGATCCGACGAACGAGTTACCTTCATGCGTGTTGCCGTTAAAATCAGGGTTACTTCGGAATTCAGGCCTTAACCGGAGCTCTCCTCCGAACTCAACATTCTCTGCCTCGACTTTCCATGAGACGAAAAACAAAATAACGGCTCCCAGCGTGAGCGCTCTTTTCAAGACCATCCATCCCCCCTTTTCATTAATAGGATATTAATATCCTATTAATCGATCAGGGGCATGTCAAAAATAATTCGATCGGCAAAGATTTTTAGCAGCCGGCCCAGTCTCTCAGGCGCTTCGCACGGGAGGATCAAACCAATGCTTGGTCGCCACGCAGATGCGGCAAACCGAAAGCATGACGGGAACTTCGACAAGCACCCCGACCACCGTGGCCAGCGCCGCCCCAGAACCCGGCCCGTACAAGGCAATCGCGGTCGCGACGGCCAGTTCAAAAAAGTTTGACGCGCCGATCAAAGCCCCCGGCGCCGCCACCGGATAGGGGACTTTCCATAATTTCATCAGGCCATAGGTCAAGCCTGAATTGAAATACACCTGGATGAGAATGGGCACCGCGATCAAAACCACGTGGAAAGCGCGAGAGGTGATGTTTTCCGCTTGGAACGCAAAGATAGCGACCAGCGTGGCAAGAAGCGCCATGACCGTCACCGGGTGGAAGAACGACACAAATTTTTCGTTGAACC
Organism: uncultured Elusimicrobia bacterium; assembly: GCA_964499015.1. GTDB lineage: Bacteria > Elusimicrobiota > Elusimicrobia > F11 > F11 > CAZCJA01. Next base: position 558 of record CAZCJA010000007.1, on the reverse strand, counting down.
ATTCGATTCCTTTGCGCTTGATCAAAATCGCGCGGCTGAACGAGCCAAGGGCCAGCGGAATGACCACGAACACAAGAACCGAGGTCAGGAGAACATTGAAAGGAACATCCAAGCCGGCGGCTCCGGAAACCAGAAATTTAACGATGGGCGCGAACGCGACGAGCATGATCAAGTCGTTCACTGACACCTGAACCAGCGTGTAAGCGGGATCTCCGTCCGAAAGATACGACCAAACAAACACCATGGCGGTGCAGGGGGCGGCCGCAAGGATGATGACGCCGGCGATGTATTGACCGGCGAGTTCGGGACCGATGAGCGGCAGGAACAAATGTTTAAAAAACACCCAGCCAAAGAACGCCATTGAAAACGGTTTCACCAGCCAATTAACGACCAGCGTCACGATCAGCCCTTTCGGCTTTTTTCCGACGCCCTTGATGGAAGCAAAATCAATCTTGAGCATCATCGGATAGATCATGAGCCAAATGAGAACCGCGATCGGAATATTAATTTGACTGCCGGATCCGAACTCCATCGCCTGCAGGCTTGTCACCGCCCCGG
>CAZCJA010000006.1:0-47828 GCA_964499015.1 uncultured Elusimicrobia bacterium | reverse complement strand
TAGATCAACCCGCCGCGATCGTGCAGAAGCACGTCGGGGCGTTTCCCCATCACGTAATGCAGCATCGCCAGCGAATAAAACGCGTCGTCGCCCCCATCCATAAACAAAGCGGCGCGCGGCGGCAAGGAGCGCAGCATCGCCGTGCCGTAATCGTGCGCGAGCCGGCCGTGGCGCACCTCCATTCCCTCAATGAACCGCTGAGGCGCCACGATCACCACCACCAACGCCAAAAACACCAGCGTCCAAATGCGGTGGCGAAACGCGCACAACCCCAGGACAAGCATGAGAACCGGCCAAATCATAAAACGTCCCATGATTCCCACCGACTGCGCGGTGAACGGCAGGTTTCCGAGAAGATAAAAAACGGGGCCCGCAAAAATAAACGTCATGAGCAAAGAGGAGAAAAAACGCTCGCGGCGCGAAATTCCAATGATCAAACCGCCGAAGCCCAATAAAAGCACCCACCACGGCGTTTCCAGCGCCATCTGTTGGGCGAATTGCTTGAGTTGTTTCGCCTGATTGCCGAACGTGCGCGCCGGCGCCTCGCCAATGGACAGCGTGAGCGTGCCGTAATCGGCGCGCGTCATGATGCGCCAGGTTTTGCTGATCGTTGTCGGGTCGCCCCAATTGAGCGGCGGCGTTTGCCGCGACCGCACCGGCAGCATCGCGTACACCGAGAGCCCGATCAGCCCCGCGACCGCCATCAGCAAGCCGGTTTTCACCCATTCCGGTTTCGGCGTGTCACGATAAAGTCCGTAGAGCGCCACCGGAATAAAGAAGATCACGATTTGATGGTTGCCCGCGCCGAGCCCGATCAAGAAAGCGCTCAGCAGCCATTGGCGGTGGTACAGCGCCAGTAAAATGCCCGCGATGAACAGCGTGTTCAATGCGAACACTTCCGTGACCAAGGAGTTGTGAAAAAACGAACGCGTCACACCGACGACAATCGCGACCAGAACGGCGTGCGTTTTGTTTTTTAGCAGGCTCTCGGCCAGGATAAAAATCAACATCAGTGCGAGGCTGGAGAGAAACGCGGAAAAGATATTGAGGCGATACGGAATCGAGCCAAACGGCACCGCGGAGATAAACGCTTTGCCCGCCAGTGAATACAGCGGGTACGCCGGCGGATGCGCAAACGACAACGTGGCCGCGCTGGTCATAAACTCCCCCGAATCGCCGGTGGTCACCGAGGCGGCGGAAAAGAAGGTGTAGATAGAAAAGAAAAGGGCGAAGAGAATAACGGGAACGAATTCCTCCCCACGCTTTACAGTGGGGAGGTTAGGAGGGGTATCCAATTGATACCCCTCCTTGCCTCCCCGTTGGACGTCACGGGGAGGAATCACGGCAGGCCCCTCCGTTTGCGCAGCACCCATTCAAATCCGAGAAACACCAACACCAGCAAAAGCACCCACGGCGAGTTCCACAACAGAATCTTCCGCCCGGTCTTTTTGGTCAGCTCTTCTTCGTACTGTTTAAAAAACGCCACCGAGAAATCCGCCGCGGGAATAAACCGCCCGCCGGTGCTCTGCGCGAGTTCTTTGAGCAGCGTCACGTCGGGCCGCAAATCTTCTTCTTCAAAATTGCTTTCGAGCACGCGGAACGTGGAACGGTCCGTGCCGTAGCGTTTGCCGGCGCGCGTCACCCACACCGCCGCTTCATGCTGGCCGAGCATCTCAGCTTGAAACGATCCCGAGAACACGCCGTCCGATTCGGCTCGCATGGAGACCGGCGCCTCAACGCCCTTGGGATTTTTTAACAGAACTTTTATTTCCGCGTCTGGCAGCGGCTTGAAATATTCGTCGAACACCCAAACACGCAGGGTCGCTTCTTCCCCCAAGCGCGCGGTGCGGCCTTCGAGCGCGATGCGCACGGTGTTGTATTCGTCCGAGTGCGTGAGCCACAGCACCATGTTCTTCCACAATTGCTGATACACGGGGCTCGCGGCTTCGTTCCGCATCGCCCAACGCCATGTGGTCCGCGTTGATAACGCGGCAACACGTCCGCGTCCGTGGCGCCACACCGTGAACACCGGGTACGTGCGCCCGCCTTTCTCAATATCCGCGAGCACCACCGCGCCGGGCTTAACCGCGGTGACCGGCGCGAAACCGTCCAACTCGACCACGGATTCCCACAGCGCTTTGTTGCGCGCGGGATCGGGATCGATGCGGAAAATCGGATGCTGCGGCGTCTTTACGCGCAGGCGCTGGCTCTCTTCGATCACCGCCGCGCCGCGCGGATAAAATTCCACGGGAATCATTTCACGAATGCCGGGCAGGTCGTAATCGTTGCCCTGGGCGAACGCATCGGTCTCGCCCATGAGCAGGAACGCGCCGCCGTCTTCCACTTTCTTTTTGATCGCCTGCATGATGGTCGGCATCAGGCCGAACTGGCGGTAGGCAAACTCTTCGAAAACCACCAAGTCGAAGGTCGGCATCTGTTGAATGAGAATGTCCTGCGTCGGAAACGGAATCAGCGATAATTCCGAATCGGGAATGGTGGCGGTGTTCATCGCGTTCCTCAAAATCACGAAGGTGACCAGCTCCACCGCCGGGTCGGATTTAAATTGGTAGCGCAGCATTCCGTATTCGGGGCCGGGACGCCCGCAAATGTACAGCACGCGGAAACGGTCGCGTCCGACGTCGAAGGTCACGTCCTTACGATTATTGAGTTTCGTGACTTCGCCTTCGTGTTCGGTGGCTTCGACCGTCAGTGTTTTGGAGCCGATGGAACTCGGCGTCCAGGAGAAGGAAACGCCGGTGTCGCTGTCGTTGGAGGCCACCTCCACCGTCTGCAAGCTTAAAACGGTTTCGCCTTGCTTCAGCCGCACCGTGATTTTCTTGCCCGCGAAGCCAATGGCGCTCACCGTGGCCGAGAGCGACACCGGAATATTTTTGAACGCGAACGGCGGGCTTTGAATGGAGCGCACGGCAATATCGCGAAACAAATTCTTGTCGCCCAATCCCACCAGCACAATCGGTTTGCCCGCGGCCACCGCCTCCGACACCGGGTCGCCCCCGCCCACGTGGCGGCCATCAGTGACGATGACCGCGCCTTTCACGCCCGGCTCGGCCAGCGCAATCTTCACCGCTTCGGCCAAATTGGTTTTGTCCCCATCCGGTTGGATCTGATTTAAATTTTTCTCTTCCATCGCCGCGGGCGCGTCCGCGAAACGAAACAGGCGCGACCCGGAATAGGCGTCCATAAACGACGCCACGATTTTCTTGGCCGCATCAAACCGCTCCACCGGATCTTTAACGCGCATGCTCTTGGAGGTATCGAGCAAAACCGCCCACCGCGACGCCCCGCTTTCCGGACGCACCACCACCGGCCGCGCGGCAATGAAGATGATCAGCGCGAACACACAGAGGCGAAGGATGAGTAACAGCCTATTCATTTTTTAAAGAGTGGGTATTCCTCCCCACGTTTTCCAGTGGGGAGGTTAGGAGGGGTTACGTTACCCCACCTTGCCTCCCCGTTGTACGACACGGGGAGGAATTCGCGCTTTGCCACATTGCATTTCATTTTCAAAACCCCAATTTCCTCTCAATGAACGGCTGATGGATCGCGTCTTTCTTGTAAGTCCCCGTCAGCGAGAAATAAACCACGTTGAGCGTGAGCTTGAACGCTTCCCAGCGCTGGGGTTCCCCGCCGGGCTCGCAGGAATACACATACTGGCCGAAGGTGTCCTTCACCCAGGCGCCCAGCAAATCGTTGGCGCAATAAATCACCGCGGTGCGGCCTTCGCCGCCGCCTTGGCCGCCGACATTGAGGCCTTCCAAATATTTTTGCGCGATGCGCCGGCCGGCGACGGCGCGCAGCAAAAAGAACGAGCGAAACACCGCGTGGTCCAAGCCCAGCTTCTCCATCGGCTGGCCCGGGTACAACTCGCGCATGATCGATCGCACCGATTCGGCAAACGGGCCTTTTGCATCGGCCAATGAGTCGTCGAAAAACACAAAACCGCCGCGGTCGATGTACTGCTTGAGCCGGGATTTCTCTTTAGCGGTGAACGTCAGCGCCGAATTGCCTTTGACGAAGATCGACGGCGCGTCGAACAACTGCGCGCTGGAGAGATCGACAATGCGCCGTTCTTTCACCAGCGGGATGTTGGTCATGCTGGTGATCATCTCGAAAAGTCCCTCGTGCGCTTGCGGATACGGATCCCAATTTCCGCTGTGTTTGAGCTGTGTATAAACGAAGCGATTGCCTTCTCCAGAAGAAGCCGGAACAACCAGTAACGACAAAAGAACGCATGCGAATGTCGTTTTTCGCATGAGAGGTAGTCCGAGGATTGTCTCAACGATGAGAAAGAGAATAATCAGGAACAAAAGTTTCGGCGTGGCGTCGACGCCTTCGAGCGCGCCGGACACAAACGCTTCACTCTTGGTGTCGGGCGCAATGAGCTGCACGTACGCATTCGGAAAAATGGCTTCGAGTTCGCCGGCGGACGGCCGCTCAAAATTTCCCTCCTCGGCCAAGCGGTCGATGTTCACGGCGAAGGTGAGGTCGGCCTCTTTGCGGCTGGTGCCGACGCGGTACAAGCCGGGCTGAGACACCGGCGGAATGCGCAGGCGGCCTTGCGCGTCCACACGAGCGGCGGTGGAGGTGCCATCGGGCCCGATCACGCTGACGGTGGTGATATCGGCGGGCAAAAGGAGTTCAAAGGGCTGGTCCACAACGCCCTGAAGCAGCGACGCTTCGCCGACCGGATCGGCCAGGCGCGACAGCAGTTCGCGCATGAGCGGCGCGTAAATGGGTTTGGACGGCAAATTGTTCCAAGCGCGGTCGATGGAGCTGGTAAACAAATACACGGTGCCGCGGCCCGCGTTTTTCTTGATCAGAAGTGGGTCGCCGTTGCTGAGCGCGAGCAATTTATCGGCATCGGCCACGCCGTCCACCGGCAAATATTTCTGCACCTTCACGCTCGACCATTCAAAATCGGTTCCCGTCAGGCCCAACTCTTTGGGGTTTAAGGGCGCGCGTATTGTTTGCGCGGTCGCCGCGGCGACCCGCGTGCGGAACAGCCCGAGTGTGGCGCGCGAGTCCTGCCAGCGCGAGCCCGCCGTAAGCAAAAGGTGGCCGCCGTTCTGCGTCCACGCGTTCACCGCGTCCTCCGCGCCTTTCAAGTTCCCCACATTCGCGAGGACCAGCACGTCATAGCCGCTGAGCATCTCCGGCGTAAACGCTTCCACCGACACCACGCGCATCAATTCCAGCCGCGGATCGCGCGGGGATTCCAACGCCAGCTTTAAGTAATAACTTTCGGAGTCCGACGGGGCGAGGCCGGTTTCCCCTTCCACCACCAGCACGCGAAACCCTTTGGGGATGCGGCCCGCCACATAAAAGGTGTTGTCGAAGGCGGCGGCGTCCGGCGCCAAATCGAGCGAACCGGAATAGGCGCCGCCTTTGGGCAGGCGCGCTTCCAGCGGCAAACTCTCGCCCGGCTTAACAGAATCCACCGAGCCTTGACCGACGATTCCGCCGTTCAATTTCAACTGCCAGGTCACCGCGGAGCGTTCTTGCTTGGACTTGTGCAAAGACCAGCCGCCTTTCAGCGTGCCTTCTTCCGTCAACTGCAGGCCCACACTGGAGACGCCGTGATTGGGTTTGCCTTGCCCCACTTCCCACACCAGCACCGACACCGTCGGATCAAATTGTTCGATGGTGCCGCCGCCTTTGGTCAGCGCGGTCCACTGCGTTTCCTGATTGTCGGTGAGCACAAGCAGGGATTTTTTGGTTTTGGATTGGCGCGAGAGCATCACGTAGGCGATGTCGAGCGCCGGTTTGATGGCGGTCGGCCGCGGCACCACCTCAAGATCGTCGAGGAACGACAAAATCTTGGAGCGGTCGGCGGTGGGCGCGAATTCGGTTTCCACGCGATCGGAATACGCCACCAACCCCACGCGCGCCGACGGCGGCATCTCGCGCAGCATGTCGCGCAAATTGGTGGACGCTTTCTGCAACGCGGAGCGGCCCTCTGCCACCGCGCCCATCGAGGCCGACACATCCAAGAGCACAATCAACGTGGAGTTATCGTCCTGCCCGCCGATCAATTTGCCTTGGCGAATCACCGGCCGGGCGAAGAACAGGATCAACGCCAAAAGAATCAGCATGCGCATGAGCATGAGAAGAAAATCTTTCAGATTTTTCTTGGGCATGCGTTTGCGGTGGGCGTCTTGGATCCATTTGATGTGGCTGAAGGTGACGAGCTTCGGCGGGCGCTTGTTCAGCAAATGCAATAGGAGCGGAACGCCCACCAGCGGCAGCAGCCACAAGAAGGAGGGCGCGAGAAACGTCATCGCGTCGCGCTCCGGAACGAGAGGTACGCGCCGACGCCTTTGGCGAACGAGGTGTCGGTGGTGAGCAGCACATACTCAAGCCCGCCGCCGCGCGCGGATTTCGCAATGTTCTCGAGCTTCTTGTGCACTTCTTCTTTGTACGCCTCGCGGATCACGTTGGGTTCCGTGGTCAGTTCTTCCCCCGTTTCGGAATCCTTAAAGCGGATCGCGCCGTCAAACGGCAAATCGATTTCGGCCGGGTCGAGCAAGTGAAACACAATCACTTCGTGTCGCTGCGAGTGCAGCGTGCGCAGTTGCGACAGGACCTCGTCGCCGTTTTGAAACAAATCGGTGAACACCACCACAAAACTGCGCCGCGCCAGCGACTCGTACGACGAATTCAGCAAGTGCGATAAATCCCACACGCCCTGCGGCTGGATTTTCTCCAACTTCTCACAATATTGCTCCAAGTGCGCGCGGTTGTTGTGCGCTTCAATCTTCTGGTCGCGGCTGACGAGGCCCACGCCGTCGTGCTGCGCGACGAGAATGTAGCCGATGGTGGCCGCCATCACCTTCGCGTATTCGAGTTTGGACGGGCGACCGCCGTGGGAGAAGCCCATCGAGGCGGAATCGTCCACGTACACCTGCGCGCCGACGTTGGATTCTTCTTCGAATTGGCGGACCAAGAACTTGTCGGTGCGGGCGAACACTTTCCAGTCGAGCCGGCGCAGGTCGTCGCCGGGCGTGTAGGGGCGGTGCTGCGAGAAGATTTGCGAGGAGCCGGCGTGCGGGTTGGTGTGAAAGCCGGCGTACAATCCGTCCAGAACCCGGCGCGCCCGCAATTCCAAATTGCCCAGTTGGGCGACGACGACGGGGTCGAGGAGAGACGTAATCGGCACGGCGGCCCTTATTGCGGCACGGATTTCAGCAGGTCGGTGATGATGTCGTCCACTTGGCGGCCTTCGGCCTGAGCCTGGAAGGAGAGCACCAAACGGTGGCGCAAAACGGGATAGGCCAGCGCTTTCACGTCTTCAACGGACGGCGTGATGTTGCCTTTGAGCAGCGCGCGCGCTTTGGCCGCGAGAATCAGCGATTGCGAGGCCCGCGGGCCCGCGCCCCAGCCGATCCATTTCCTGGCCAGCTCGCTGGCCGGCCCGGCCACGTCGTTTTCTTGTGGACGGGTTGCACGAACCAGTTTAACAGCGTAATCGATCACGTTATCGGCCACCGGCACGCGGCGCACGATTTGCTGGAGGTTTAAAATCTCCTTGGCGTTCAGCACGCCTTTCACGTCGGAGCTTTTCTCTCGGGTGGATTGGTCGACAATCGCTTTTTCCTCGTTGTACGACGGGTAGCCGATGTTGATCTGGAAAATGAAGCGGTCGAGCTGGGCTTCGGGCAGCGGATACGTGCCTTCTTGTTCGATTGGGTTTTGCGTGGCCAGCACGAAGAACGGGTCCGGCAGCGGGTAGGTTTGTCCGCCAACCGTCACGCGGCGTTCCTGCATTGCCTGGAGCAGCGCGGCCTGCGTCTTCGGCGGTGTGCGGTTGATTTCATCGGCCAGCACCACGTTGGCAAAAATCGGCCCTTGGATGAATTTAAAGGCGCGTTCGCGGGTGGCTTTGTCTTCCTGGATCACTTCGGTGCCGGTGATATCGGAGGGCATGAGGTCCGGCGTGAATTGGACGCGGTTGAAGGCCAGGTCGAGAGTTTTAGCGAGAGTGGAAACGAGAAGGGTTTTGGCGAGACCGGGAACGCCGACAATCAGCGCGTGCCCTTGAACGAATAGGGAGAGCAGGAGCTCCTCCACCACCGCGTCCTGCCCAACGATCACTTTGGACAGCTGTTCTTTGATGCTCTTGTGCGCGGCGATTAACTTTTCGGCTAATTCTCTATCGGATGTGCCCGTGGCCATTTGAAGGATTCCCCTCTAATTTCCGCCGTATTTTGCGCCCAGAGTATAGACGGAAACGAATGAAGTGACAATCATGAATCCTCTACGGATGACCACCAGGATTCATTGCAGCCTCCTGCATGGCATGCAGGAGGGTTACCCCCTACCCCCTAAATACCCAAAATGAAATGTTTGTAATGATTTGTTGAAAATCACAATTAACGAGTGTAGGCTTTTTGCATAAGGAACAAATGCCTGTTTTAAAATTAATTAATTACCAAAATGTTCTAGAGGAAATTGTCGATAAGCCTGCCCGACTATTAGTTGGGAATGGTTTCAGCATTTCGTGTGATCCAATATTCAGCTACCCGAGCCTTTATGAAAAGGCCCTTGAAAAAGGTTTAAGTGCTAAGGCTGTTAAAGTTTTCGAGTATTTGGGTGAGAATAATTTCGAAGGCGTGATGCGCACACTGGATTTTTCCCATAAGGTGGCACATATATACGGCCTAGTTGGACCTGAAACATCAGAATTACTTGAAGATGTAGAAAAAATTAAAACCGCTTTAATTGAGGCTCTTACAGATTCACATTTGAAAGATTCAACAGAAGTGTCTGACGATAAAAAGAAAAAAGCTCAGCAATTTCTCAAACCCTATCACAGTATATTTACAACCAACTACGACCTACTTTTATATTGGGTCAACATGTATGACACTGCGGACAAAGCCCCCAGATACAAAGACGGATTCGGAAGCGACTCGCAAGAACCAGATGCTGGCCACGTAGTTTACGCTCACACCATACAAGGAAGAAGTGGCTTATATTATCTCCATGGTGGCCTACATTTATTTATCAATCACGGTCAAATTTGCAAACACTGCTGGAATAGGGCCGAACAGCCGCTCATACAACTTGTCAAAGAAGGGTTGGAAAGAAAAAATTATCCCCTTTTTGTTTCAGAGGGTACTCCCGCTAAAAAAAGAGAACAAATCGCTAACAATGCCTATTTAAGTTATGTGTTTAGCAAATTCACTGAAATCCAGAGCCCACTTGTCATTTATGGACATGGAATGAACGAGAGTGATGAGCATATAATTGAAGCAATCGCGAATAACAGAAAGCTTTCACAGTTGTTCATCGGGACAAGAGATCCAAATAATCAAAGACTTAAAGCAGTCGAAACAAAAATCAAACAATTAAGACGTGACCATGACCTACCTGCTATAGAAATAAAATTTTTTGATAGCTCAACTGTACAAGCTTGGGAATAAGGAGAACATATGGCTGGAAAATGCCCCAAATGTGAGAAAGCGGTCACCTCAACAATTATTGATCCATTGACTGGCTCTGTCCTATTCGGAACACGATGGGAATGCATTTCGTTTAAGTGTCCCTCATGCCAAACCATATTAGGTGTTCAAATTGACCCTATCGCCCTTAAGACAGACACCGTCAATGAAATCATGAAAAGACTTTCAAAATAAAAACCATGCAATCACTTATACATCAAGGTTTGACCGGAATTCTTAGTGGGATAATTACCACGTGGATGCTCTTCATGATAAAGCTTTTTTGGGATAAAAAGGTAACGCCCTATCTACAATCCATACGTTATCAAGGTGTGAAAATCGAGGGAGCATGGGTCGGAGCATCAAAGGATGACAACCACGAGTCCGAGAGTCGGCTATATCTGACACAAAACGCTCATGAGATAAGCGGATCTTTCACTTTTTCTTTTAAAAGTAAGGAGAAAACATTTACCATAGATTTCAATGTTAAGGGCTACATGTGGGAAGGCTATATCACAATCAATTTTATACCTAAAGATAAGCGTGTGACCTCATATGCAACCGCTCTATTGAAATTACATGGGGGTGGCGGACTTCTAATGGGACAGATGTGCTTCCGAAATGTAGACACAGAGGAAGTAACTGTTATACCCATGACGGTTGGTCGGGATGAAAACGCCACTGCCTAACTCTTAACTTCGGTCATCTCAAACGCATTAACTGCACCGTTTAGACTTGCTAACCTTCCCCCATGCTTGAACTCCGCCCCACATGTGAAAACTGCAACAAGAAGCTGCCGCCGGATGCGACGGACGCGATGATTTGCACGTTTGAGTGCACGTTCTGCAAAGACTGCGTGGAGAAGGTGTTGGGCGGGATTTGCCAGAACTGCGGCGGAAACTTCGTTCCGAGGCCGATCCGCCCCGCCAAAAACTGGAAAGGCGACAATTACTTGGGCAAATACCCGGCCAGCACCACGGTCAAGCACCGTCCGGTCGACCCGGCCGCTCACAAAGCCTTCGCCGCCCAATTTAAAACCATCCCTCCGGAAAAACGATAAACCGTTTATTGAAACCACAGCCGCTTCCTCATAGACTTACCGCATGAGCTGGCCGCCACCGCCTCTTGTCACCTACGGCGTCATCGCCTTCCTAATCGTCTGCCTTATCGCCTGGATGCGGGACCGCTTCCCCTCCACAGATGAGCGGCCGATCGATAAGAACGGCAACCGGTTGGAGTACGTGGACCTTGTGGAAGTTTTTGTTTCAACCGACCCGAACCAAACCATGTTCGTTAAATCTCTTTTGGGCGGCAGCGGCATCAAACATCACGTGCAGGGCGAAATCACGATGGGCCGCGGTTTCGGCCACCGGCGCCCGATGCCGGTGCGGTTCCTAGTACCCGCCGACCAGGCGGACGACGCCCGCGCATTGCTGAAAAATTTATGACACTCATTAACGACGCCGCACAAGGAGCCCTATGAAAAAGTCATCGCTTGCTGGTTTGTTTTTGGCCCTGCTCGTTCTCAACGGCTGCGTCGTTGGTTATCGCCGTTATCCGCATCCGCAAAACATCCGCGCTGAAAAAGTGCCCGGAACGCTGTATTACGACGTGCACGGCCTGTCGATCTTTGGCGGGATCACCTCGCTGCGCGAATACATGAACAACCACTCTCCTTTCGAACAAACGGAAATCCGCGAAGAGGCGCCGGCGCAGGGCGTGTATGTGCGGGCGGTGATCCGCACGGTTTCCCCCAGCGTCGCCTCGGCCGTGTTCGGCTACCTGTCGCTGTCCACGCTGACCATTCTGCCCATGTGGTCCACCCGCGACGGCTACACGGTGATTTTCCACGTGTTCAAAGACGGCCAAGAAGTTAAATCCTTCGATTACGAAACGCGGCGAATGACGTTCCTGTGGCTCGGCATGCTGCCGCTGGCCTGGCTCAATCTGGCCACGCCCAGCGAATCCGGCGTGTTTGAAAACATCGGCCAACAATTCTTCGAAGACGCGCTGCCGCTTCTGCGCTCATGAACCGTAAGCGCGTTACCTATCTTGGCCGCCAAGGCGATTACCACATCGAGTGGTTCCCCGGCGCGAAACTACAATGAACTCTTTCTCCAAGGCCGTCAATTTTCTTCTCGCCCTCGTCCTGATGACGCTCGCCTTTGTTTACGCCGGCACCACATGGAAATCGGCCAGCGCTCAGAGCAGAGGGTCGGCCTTCATTGCACTGCTAACCGGCGTTTTTCTCCTCTATTTTGTTTGCCGCTCCCTGCGCGACTATGGCTATCCGATCGCATTAAAGGTGTACAAGATCGCATTGGCCCTCGGGCTCATAGCTCTCATACTTTTTTCTGCTCTTAAATGACGTTTTCCGTTTGATAATCTCTCGCCTATGAAAAAACGAACCCTCGCCGTCCTCGCCTACATGCTGCCCACGTTTCCGCTCGGCTTTTTTTGGCACCTCACCATCTTTGCCGATTATTATCGCGCGCTGGAAATTTACCGTGACACACTGATTATTCCCTTCGGCATCCTGTCCATGCTGATCCAAGGCATCATTTGGGCGATTTTGTACGAGAAGCTGTTCGCGGGCGAACCCGTTCTGCGCGGCGCGCTGAAGTTCGCGGCGATTGCTCTTCCTTTGGGCTGGAGTTTCATGGTGCTGGCGGTGGCGGCCAAACATAAGATGGCCTCGGTGGGCGGCTTTCTGGCCATCGAAACAGCCTTTATGACGGTTCAGTACGTGGTTGTTAGCCCGCTTATCGCACGTGTGTATCGTGAGCCGCAATGAGCGAATCGATCATTGCGCTTATGGCGCGCTTCCAGCGGCCAGTGGCAGACAAAGTCCAGTCATGTTGATTTGGCGTGAGGGTTAACGAAGAACGACGATTTTGTATTTGCGGCTGCCGGCGTCGCCGGTGATGAGCGCCACATAAACGCCGGAGGGAACGGTCGTTCCCCGGCTGTCTTTTCCATCCCATTCCAGCGCGTGCTCGCCGGCGGGCGCGTCCAACCCCAAGGAACGAACTTCCTGTCCCAGACGATCGTAAATGCGCACCGCCGCATGTCCGGACGAGGCAAACTGGAGCGGAATCACCGCATTTTCGCCGCGGCCCGGTATAAACGCGTTTCGCGCGGGTTTGGTTGAGGGCACGGGCTGAATGTCCGGCGTGGGATCGTCCGGATTGGGCTGCTGATCGTCGCCCGGCCCCGGCTCATCGGTGGGCGGATCGTCGGACGGGGCGGCGGCGTTGTTGAAAGCAACCTGCACGGCAGCCTCTTTCACGTTGCCGTAATCGTCAAAAGCGCGCACTTTGATCTGCGCGGGGCCGTTGGCGAAGGTGCTGCTGTCAAACATTTTGGCGTAGGGTTCAGTGGTGTCGGACCCCATGGCGCGGTCACGAACGAAAAATTCTACACGGGCAATGCGATTGGCGTCGAATGCGGCCACATCAATGCGCACACCTCCACTCACCTGCGCATCCGCTGCGGGCGCGGTGATGCTCACCGTCGGCGGCGTGACGTCCCACGTGTAGGCCAGGTCGCCGCCCGAGTCCTGCCAAATGAGCGCGCCGGTCAAGGATTCGATTTGATAGCTAACCCGTCGCGCCTTGGTGACGCCGTCGGTTAAATTCCCCTGCGTTACGCGGTACCCTTCCTTCGTAAATTCGGTTTTGGCGCCGTTTTTGGTGCGCACCCAGCCTTTCAGCACGCCGCTCGGGGTGTACACGTACTCGTCGGTCTGCCAGGATTTTTTTCGCGAGAGTTTCTGTAGAACATAATTATTATTGAAGGTAATTTTCGAAATTCCATGCGGCCCGTATTCGCGTGCTTCGTGATCAAGTGTGTAGGACGTCACAAACGCGGGCGCGGAATAATAAATCCCGTTGTGAACGAACGCCCCCACCACCACCAAATTCGACGGGATGTTCACGTGCGCGGCGACTGCCTTCGGGTGGTAATCAATTTCGATTTCCACCTCGGAATTATTTGCGGCGGTGGCCGTGATGCGCACATTCGCCGGGTTGCCGCGTAAGACCGCCCAATGATAGGTGAGCACGCGGCCGTTGGCGTCGGTGCTGGCGGCCGCGCTCACACGGATTTTTTTCGTTTTTTGCGGTCCGCGAAAAATACGGGCGATCGACGCCGGCGTGTCGAAAAAACGTTCGGGTGCGAAAAAATACTCGAAGAAATCCCGCCCCAACTCGCCGTTGTAGTCATCTTCCACCATCGCCAATTTAACCATCGGTGGTATGGTTTGCGGCGTCATGGCCCGGGCCATGTCTTTCATGGCCTCGACATTGTTGACGTCGGCAAATGCGCTGGGGTGAGCCTTCCCCGACAAATATTCGGCGTCGGAAGCCACGCGCGTCCGGCGCATGATCATCTGCATCGTGGGCATCAGCAGTCCAGTCGAAATCAATTTAGCTTTGGTCGACGCTGAAAATTCGCTGAGCGTGAAGAACCAACGAGACAATTCTGGCCGCTCACTGCCGGAAGATCCTTGGGAGTTGCTCACCGCCGGCGTCATCGCGTGGTAATAATCGGCCGTGTCGTGGTCTTGGTGTTCGGGGTACCAGAAAGCGTTGTTATGAATGTATTGATTGTAAACCGAGTTCGCGCCAGCCTGGCCCACCATGGCATAAAAACGGACCATGCTTGTCCAGCGCACAGGGTCCGCGCCGGGCTGAATACCCACCGCCAACGAGGCTTTCCCTACGATTACTTTGTTGGCGTCCGTCGCGCCCATAAAGCCGCGTACTCCGATTATTTTCGTTACCTCGGGGTGGGGCGTCAAATTGAAGGCGGCGTGTTCACCGTGGACCGGATCGTAATCGCAGGCTTCGTAGTAGTCGCCAACGTTGCTGGCCTGCGCTGACATGCCCAGATGAAATGAAAAAACGCCTACAATTAACAGTCGAAAAATGCGCTCTCTGCCGGAACAAATCAACATGATTTAAGGGTACCCCCATGTACCATCTATGGCAAGAAACCTTTTTATGACTTTTTGCAACAACTGGGCCGGATTAAATGAATGATAATCAGACATTTTACGTCGGTATCCGATTGCCCCCCGACTGCTTAAAAAATTCACAGCCGTTTCCGTTTGCTAATCTCTCCTCCGCGTTATGGCTCCCCTCCGGCGCACCCTCATCGGACTTTTATTGTGCTTGCCCGCGCTCACGCACGGCGCGGAAGCGCTTACCGTTAAACGCGTCATCGACGGCGACACCATCGTACTCTCGAATGACGAACACGTCCGACTGATTGGCGTCAACACCTCCGAAACCCGCAACGGGAGAACCCTCAATAACGAAATCAGGCGCACCAAGAAAGACGCCGCCACCATCAAAGCCCTCGGCAAAAAATCCAAAGCCTTCACCAAACTCCTGGTCGAAGGCCGGCCGGTGAAACTGAAATACGACATCAGCAATAAGAAAAGCAGCCACCGCGATCGTTTTCAACGGACGTTGGCATACGTCTATATTGACGAAAGCCAGAAGCAGGATTTGCTGGAGCGCGTGCCGCCCGGCGTGGCGCAGCTGGATTCATTCGAGGATGGCTTTTTAAACGCCCTGCTGATTGAAGCCGGTTATGGCAACGCCTTCACCACGTACCCGTTCCATTATAAAGAGGATTTCTTGCAATACGAGCGCGATGCCCGCGAACACAACCGCGGCCTGTGGGCGAACTAGCCATCTTTTTTTAACCTTTACCAAACGCCACTTTCGCCGAACTGTTTCTGTGCTAATCTTTCTCTCATGAAAGCCAAACTCGCCGCTTTAATTCTATTGATCGCCCCGATCGTCCACGCAAAAGGAGACCGTATGACCACCGATAAAAACAGCCAGCCTATTTGGACCAATGACGCCCGCAGCGTTTCGTATTTGTCCCACACGGGCGGCCGCGTGGAAGAACTGCATTTTGACGCCCACGTGAACCGCATCGTGCGTATTGTCACCGAATCCGCCGGCTCCGGCCCGCTCAAAACCGTCGCCCAGGCCGATCTCACCGCCGCGCAGACGCAAAACCTGATCAATTTTTTGAAATCGTTAAAGCTGGCGGAAGCGACCGCGAAAAACGGCCCGCCGCCCGGCGGCCATTCCTCGTTTGAAGTGACCTACAACACCACCGGCCCGCGCACGCTGGCCAGCGAGGAAGGCGTCAGCGCCGGCACGCGTTATTTTGTCCTCACCGACGCCCAAGAAGAAGCACTCTTCAAAGCCCTGCACTCGATCACCCCGCCGGTGAAGTAAGCCATGGACCTGAAAATTCTAGCCACGGTTTTTGCCTCGGTTTTTGTCGCGGAACTCGGCGATAAAACCCAACTTGCCACGATGTTGTTTGCCTCCAATAAAGAGGTGAGCAAATGGACCGTCTTTTTGGGCGCGTCGCTGGCGCTGGTTCTGACCTCCGCTCTGGGCGTCCTCTTGGGCGGCGTGATTTCCCACTATGTCAGCGAAAAGCAACTTAAGTACATCGCGGGCATCGGCTTTATCGCTATCGGAACTTGGACGCTGCTTCGTGGTTAAAGCCTAAACATCTCTCCAGGAGGACTTTATGACCAAAAGACTTGCAGGAAAATCCGCTCTTGTTACCGGTGGCTCGCGCGGAATTGGCGCGGCCATCGCTAAAGCGCTGGCCGATGAAGGCGCCAACGTTGCCATCAGCTACAGTTCGTCTGCGTCGCAGGCGGAAAGCATCGTCAACGACATCAAAGCCAAGGGTGTTAAATCAGCGGCCTTTAAAGCCGATCAAGCCGACGCGAAGCAGGTGGAGAATTTAGTGAAAAGTGCCGCGCAAGAGCTTGGCAAACTGGATATTTTGGTCAACAACGCCGGCATGTACATGACGGCCCCCATCGATGCCGACGTCGATCAAGCCGCCATTAACCGTCAATATGCGATTAACCTTGGCGGGGTCACAACAGCGATTCGCGCCGCCGCAAAAATCATGCCCGAAGGCGGACGCATCATCACCATCGGTTCCGGCATTGCCAGCCGCGTGGGATACGCAGGGGTGGCGGATTACGCCGCCACCAAAGCCGCCGTTGTCGGTTTCTCCAAAGGCGCGGCCCGCGATCTCGCTGCCAAGAAAATCACCGTCAACGTGCTCGAACCAGGATCGATTGACACCGACATGAACCCAGCCAATGGGCCGTACTCTGATTATCAGCGCGCCGGCATACCGCTTGGCCGCTTCGGCAAACCGGAAGAAATCGCCGCCGGTGTGGTCTATTTGGCCAGCCCCGAAGCATCGTACGTCACCGGCGCGGTCCTGAACGTCGACGGCGGCTTCACATCGTAAGAAACGACGCGAAATCTCAACGAAACTTTAGATTGACGAACTTATTGCCGAGGGCTATGTTTATAGAGAAGGGAACTTTATGAACGTATTCAATAAGAAAATCGTTCTGTGCGCGGGGTTACGGTCCCCGATCGGACACTTCGCGAAAAGCCTCGCGACGGTGACGCCCGAAGATTTAATGGGTTCGGTCATCCGCGAACTGGTCAAGCGCGCCAATTTGGACCCCAAATTTGTCGACGGCGTAATGGTGGGATGGGTGGGCCAAGGTTCGCATGCGCCCAACATCGCCCGCATCGCCGCCTTGCTCGCGGGACGCCTCCCCGAAAAAGCCCACGCCGTCACCGTCCAAGCCAATTGCGTGTCCGGCCTCGAAGCCATTTCCAGCGCCGCCCGCCACATCGCCATGGGCGAAGGCGACCTCTATATCGCCGGCGGCACTGAAGCCATGTCCAATTTTCCATACGCCATTCGCGGCCCCCGCTCGGCCAAATCCCTGCGCTCCTTGGATACGCTGAAAGCCGAGTGGGCGCACCTTTGGGAAGACCCGGAGGTTGAAATCAGAGATACCATTGAAGAAGGCCTGACCGACCCGATTAAGAAGATCAACATGGCCGCCACCGCGGAAGTGTGCGCGCAAATGTTCGACATCACCCGCGACGAGCAAGACAATTACGCCTACGAAAGCTTTAAGCGCGGCCTGGCCGCCGAAGAAGCCGGCTTTTACGACACCCACGTGATGCCGTTTAAACTGAACGGCGAAACGGTGTTGGAGCGCGATGAATACGTTTATCTGCGCAAAAATTTGGTGGCCAAACCGGAGATGATTAAAAAAGCGCCGGTCCTGTTCGACTCCGAAGGGTTCCGCATGAAAGAGTTCTACGAGAAATACGGCCAGCACATTGAGGGTAAAACGTATTCGCCGAGCGCCCAGGCCAGCGTCACGCTGTTCAACGCCTGCGCCCGCTCCGACGGCGCGGCCGCCGTCATCGTCACTCACGAAGACATGGCCAAAGATTTGGGGCTGGAAATTCTGGGCGAGCTGAAGTCCTGGTCGTACTACGGGATCAACCCCGCGCACATGGGCATTTCCCCCGTTTTCGCCACGCAAACCGCTCTCGACCGCGCCGCGCTTAAATTCAGCGACTTGGACGAGATCGAACTGCACGAGGCTTTCGCCGCCACCTGCCTGTCGATTTTTAAAGTCGGCAGAGACCGCTTTAAGCAGGACTGGAAAAAAGCCTGGGAAGAGAAGAAGTTAAACCCGAACGGCGGCACCATTCCGCTCGGCCATCCGCTGGCCGCCACCGGCACCCGCATCGTTTTAAACATGCTCTACGCGATGAAGAAGAACCCGAACGCCCGTTTGGGCCTGGCCACCGCGTGCGCCGCCGGAGGCCTGGGCGGCGCGATGATCATCGAAAAATACCGCTAACCCCTCGGGTGGAATTCCTTGTGCATCTTCCGTAGTTGGGTGCGCGAGACGTGCGTGTAAATTTGCGTTGTCGAGATGTCCGCGTGGCCGAGCAGTTCCTGCACCACCCGTAAATCCGCCCCGCCTTCCAGCAAATGCGTCGCAAATGAATGCCTGAGCACGTGCGGGCTGATGGTTTTGGAAATTCCCGCCTTCTTTTGAAATCTCTGCAGCGAATGCAAAAACGTGGAGCGCACCATGTGCCCGCCTTGTGAACTGGTGAACACGTAATCTTTGCCGTTCCCAATCAAATGTTTTACCCGCGTGCGGCTGCGGATCTCCATGTATTTGCGCAGCGCGGCGATCGCGCGCTTGCCGAGCGGCACCACGCGCTCGCGGCCGCCTTTGCCCTTCACGCGCACAAACGCCGCGTCCAAATCCAAATCGGCGTCGCGCATGTTGACCACTTCGGATATGCGCAGGCCGGCGGCGTACATAAGTTCAAAAGCGGCGATATCCCGCAGCGTGCGATCCAAGGCGGTTTTCTCGATGGTGGCGGCCGGCGGCATCAACAAACGGGTCATGTCGTTAACAGATAAAACTTTGGGCAGGCGCTCCGGCTTCTTGGGCAAATCGATGTTTTCCATCGGGTCGATCTTGATGTGGTTTTCGGTCAGCAGGAACCGGTAGAACTGGCGCAAGGACTCGATGTAGCGGATCAGGCTGGCGACGGACTTGCCCTTTTCTTTCTCGTGCCAAAGAAAATCCGTGACGTCATCCGGGACGACTTCATCGAAAGCGATTTTTTTCTTGTCCAGGAACATCGCGAAGAGGTCGACGTCGCGCTTGTAGGCGTCCAGGGTGTTGGCGGACAGAGCTTTATCAACCCGCAGGAACTGCAGGAATTCATGAAAAAAGCCCCCGCCAAACAATGTTGGCGGGGGCCTCTTTTCTTGCGACTCGTCGTTCAAGTGTTTATTTCTTCGAGCTGGCTTTAGCGGGTTTCTCCACGGCGGCGGATTTCTCGGCCACGGCGGGTTTTTCCACCATCGTCTTATCGGCGATCGCTTTGGCCGAGGCGGCGATTTTCTCGTCGGCAGCGGCGGCGTACTGGTCGCGGATGCGCTTCTCGAGCTCATCGGCCAATTTAACGTTGGCTTTCAGGAACTCCATGGCGTTTTCGCGGCCTTGGCCGAGCTTTTCGTCGTTGAACAAGTACCACGCGCCCGATTTTTCCACGATCCCCGACTGGGCGCCCATGTCGATCAGGCAGCCTTCGCGGGAGATGCCGTTGCCGAAGTAAATGTCGAATTCGGCTTGGCGGAACGGCGGCGATACTTTGTTTTTGACGACTTTGACGCGGACGTGGTTGCCGATCACTTCGTCGCCATCTTTAATGGCTTCGACGCGGCGGATGTCCAAACGAACGCTCGAGTAGAATTTCAACGCGAGACCGCCCGGGGTTGTTTCCGGGTTGCCGTACATCACGCCGATTTTATGGCGCAGCTGGTTGATGAAGATAATAAGGGTTTTGGATTTATTGAGAAGGGCCGTGAGCTTTCTCAGCGCCTGGGACATGAGCCGCGCCTGAACGCCGACGCTTTGCTGCCCCATTTCGCCTTCGATTTCCGATTTCGGAACCAAGGCGGCGGTGGAGTCGATCACGATGATGTCGACTGCGCCCGAACGAACGAGCTGTTCGGTGATCTCAAGGGCCTGCTCGCCGGAGTCCGGCTGAGAGATGAGCAGGTTGTCGATGTCCACGCCGAGTTTCTTGGCGTACACAGGGTCCATCGCGTGCTCGGCATCGATGTAAGCGGCCGTACCACCCAATTTCTGGGCCTGGGCCACAACGCTTAAGCACAGCGTGGTTTTACCGGAGGATTCCGGACCGTAGATTTCCACGACGCGACCACGAGGGAGACCGCCGACGCCGATGGCCAAATCCAGCGGCAGGGCCCCGGTCGGAACAACTTGGATCGCCTCGACTTTCTTCTCGCCCAAGCGCATGAGCGCTTCGGATCCATAGGCTTTTTCGATTTGAGAGAGCGCGAGTTTTAACGCCTTCTCACGATCGTCTTTGGTGATGTTCTGTACAACGGCAGGTTTTGACTCTTTTTTGGCAGCAGACATTGAACTCCTCCTAGGAGATGAGATGTTCGAGGGAAAGTGAAAAGACTGTAGGATATTCCTCCCCACGTTGTCCAGTGGGGAGGCTAGGTGGGGCTAGCTCGTCAGTAATTTGTGCAAGGCGGCGTCGCGGCGGTTGCGTTTTTGGGCGATCCCTTCAGCCAAACTCCAGTGCGATTGCCGGTCCCCCGCGATGGACAGCCCATGGGACGTCTCATTCACGG
The DNA here is from genome assembly GCA_964499015.1 of uncultured Elusimicrobia bacterium. Taxonomy (GTDB): domain Bacteria; phylum Elusimicrobiota; class Elusimicrobia; order F11; family F11; genus CAZCJA01. The sequence continues at coordinate 27,291 of CAZCJA010000006.1, read as the reverse complement.
CCGCCAACGCGAAGGCGCGGGCCTGATCTTGATCGCCCAGCTCCAAGTGCGCGAGCGCAAGGATGGCGTTGGCCGTGTGCAGAATGTTCAGTTCCGGCGTGCTCCAGATTTTCCGGAATTCGGGCGAGACGCTCACGTTTGCGAACGTAAAATCGGGATTGTTCCAATCAAAACCGGGCGGGTTGTTGCGCGGGTCGCCCTCCGGCAAGTTCGGGATCTCCCCTTTAAACTCTTTTTTCTTCCATTCGTTCTGGTCGCGGCCTTTGGCTTCGAAGAGTTGTTTGACGCGGGCGGCGTGCTCGACGGCTTCGCGGTAGCGCGCGGCGTGAAACGCGCCCCACGCGCCGTGATCGGGACTCAAGATCAGTTTGTGGTCGAAACTACTCACCTATCCAACCCAGCTCCACAAGCTTTTGCGCCACAAGCGTGCCCGCCGTATGATGGCACAAAATGGACGGATGGCCGTCAAACGGCTCAACCCGCCAATGCTCCGACCAAGGATTTATTTTCACAAGCTCGGGCAGCAAATCAAAAAATTCGATCTTTTCCGCAGCAGCAAATTTGGCCAACTTTTGATGCAGCACGGCAAATTCGTATTTATCCAAATACACCCTGGGTTCCAGAAGCGGAAACATCACCAACAGAAACTTCTTTTTTCGTGCCGCACATTCGTCCCTTATTCCCGTCAGCGCCTTTTGTACGTCATGCCAACCGGAAAAATCATCGTCATGAAGGTCCAAATACGTGATGTCTTTTTTTCCCACCGCTATTTTTCCGTATTGCTGCCATTTTTCATTTAGATATGAATAGAGATAGCTGTTCGTTTCGAGCTTCCTATGCAAAGCCGGAGAAACAGCCAGCGGAACAATGCTTTTTTTCATCCATGAACCGTAGGCCCGCTTAAAACCAGGGCCGCCTGGAAGCGGATCATTGCCCAAGTATTGAACGATCACGATGTCCGGCTGAAAGCGCCAGCCGTATGTCGACAAGAGCTCGCGCTGATTGACGGTATTGAACCCCGCGATGGCGAGATTGACCACTTCGACACGGCTTTTATCGTGCAGAGATTTCTCAAGAACAGACGGCCAAAGATCACCGGGTTCCTTGATGCGATCCCCCCACGTATAAGAGTCGCCTAAGGTCACGATGCGCGTCGTACCCGTCGATTTTTCGAATTTGAAATGCAACGAACGGAACGTCCCGAGATTGGCGTGCGGCAGCCGGTGCATTCCCTCGCTCGAATAAGAACGGGCGCCCCATGCTGTGTTTGATTTGTGTGTGGGAACGATGACAAGGCCGCGGGGTGCTAAAAAGCGAAAGAGGATTTCCGCCAACAACAAGGCGCTCGCAACCGACGATAAGGTAAGGAGAATTTTTTTCAAACGAAGGGTCAAAACATCATCGTGATGCGGACGACAATGTTGGCGAGAAGTCCGGCCATCACATCATCGAGCACCACGCCGAAGCCGCCGGGCAGCTTTTGCAGGGAATGGCCCCATGGACCTTTGAAGGTGTCGAACAAGCGGAACAAGATGAACGCGAGGATGACTTCCGTTGTCAGCGCTTGAGGCAGCATCCACAGCGCGATCCACGCGCCGATCCATTCGTCAATGACGATGCGCGGGTCGTCGTGCGATTTCATGGACCGCTCCGCGATCTGCGAGAAAAAAATCGCCGAAATAACGCCCAGGAAAAGCGCAATACCCGATGAGATGAATTCATAGGGCAGGAAAAGATGGGTTAGAAGCCCCCAGCAGGAACCGACGAAGCCGGCACCGGTCCATTTTTCTTCGGTGAGGGATTTTTTGCCGATGCGGAGATGGAATGTGGACACGAACTTGGCCGGAGCGAAGCTTGTGTAAAAACAGCTCGCCAGCATGACCGAGAGGCGTTCGACGCCCCGTTCGATCGCGCCGCGCCTTAACGGCGGCTCAACGCTTGTTTGCGCGTCCTTCATCAAAGAGGTCGATATTGTCTTTAACATAGAGCGCGCCCGAGAGCACCGTCAGCATCGCCACAAAGAGCGTGAGCAAATACGGCCCGTACTTGAGCACACGGCCGAGCCAAAGCCAGAAAATATCCGCGTGCCGCTCCAGGCTTCCTTTGGGAATCCCTCCCCAATCTTCGAGTAAAGAATTAACGATCAAAATAACCAGGATTGTGATGATCGCGGTAATTTGGGAAGTGGTCTTAAATTTGCCCGCCGGCATTGCCGGTAAAACGCGATTTTGCGAGATGGCAAGGGTGCGCAGGCCGGTGATCAAAAATTCGCGGCCGATGATCATGATCACCATCCAGGCGGGCACGTAAATTTCCGGAATTTGAACAAACGCAATAAATGCGGCGGAAATCAGCAGTTTATCGGCGAGCGGGTCCAGGAACGTCCCCAAAACGGTGATCATGTTATCTCGGCGAGCGATTTTCCCGTCATAAAGATCGGTCAGGCTCGCGATGATAAAAAAGACCAGCGCGACGCCGCGCGTGTACACGTTGTCGTGGATCGTGAACGTCAGAAACGGAAAGATCAGAACAATCCGCAGAAACGTCAGTTTGTTGGCGGTGTTAATTTTCATCCGGCAGCAGGATCTTCCTTTGTTCGCCGCCCAGAGTCACGCTCCGGCCGTCGAAAACGAGCGCCACGTTGCGCGTGTGCCCCATGCGTACTTCAAATTGCCCCTCGCCGCTGAAGGTCCAGGTGGTTCCTTCGGGAATGAAACCTTCGAACGTCTTGTCAGCGGACTTCACGCGCAGCCACAGCTGTTCAGGCGTGAACAAATCGAGCTTGTGCTTCTCGTGAACGAGTTTCGGCGCTTCCACGGGAACGGGCTTTTCCTCTTTCGGGGCGGACGGCGCTTGTTTTTGAATACTCGGGGGCGCGACCGGCTGGTCCGGCTTTAAAAATTTCACGAGTCCCGCGACGAACAACAGCCCCACTCCCGCCCAGACCCAAGGCGATTTAATCGGGTCTGATTTCTTGAACTGCGGAGACAAATCGTTGGAGGCGCGGGCGTCGATGGAGGCCTTCTCCATGTATGGGGCCATGAGTTCGCGGCCGTTTAATCCCAAATATTGTGCGTAACGCAGGCTGAAACCGCGGACATAGACTTCCCCGGGCAGCTCCTTCCAATTTCCCGCCTCAAGCGATTCGATGTACGACGCGCGAATCTTCAGCGCCTGGCTGATATCGGAAACGGAAAGTTTGCGCAGCTTGCGGCGCTCGGCAAGCGCCGCGCCGATCTGCAGCATAATGTCTTTCTTATCGGGTTCGTTTTCGGACATGTTAGTTCAAGGGAATGACTTCCACTCCTTTCGGAATCTCGAGCTTAAAGTCGCCGCGTTCGTCCGCGGGATTGACCTCGATTTTGCTGAAAAAGGTCTTCACGTCGGCCGATTCGGTGACGAATCTTATCTCTTCCACAAGCCAGCTGGTTGATGAAACGCCGATTTCCAGGCGGTAGCCGGCCGAACGGTCTTTCGGCACCGCGTTCAAGCGAACCAGGGAATCGCGCAGGTTTTTCGGCGCAAGGCTCAAATCAAAATTTTTCTTCAACTCCTGCGTGAAATCGTTCACCGGGACAAATCCCTTTGGCACCATCGCCGCGCGTTCCCAGCCTTTCCAGGCGCCCTTCCACACCTGTTTGTACGACGGTGTATAGACGGATAAGGTTTTTCCGTCGGAAACGATCTCCTGCAGATCGGGGTGCTGCTTGGTCAAGCGGAAGCGTCCGCCTTTGCCGAACACGGCTTTGCCGCTGACGTTGGAGGTGGTCTCGATGGCGGTAAAATTAATTTTCTGTTCGTAGTCAAAGCGCAGGATGGAAACGTCTTTCTCGCTTTTTTCCATATTGGTGATCACTTCGGGAAGCGTGGTGCCAAACGACAACGACGGGAGGAGAAGGAGTAGGACGGCGGCTCGTTTCACTGCATCAATTCGTTTTCGGGAATGTTTCCGACTTTGCCCAAGAATTCCTCGATCATGTCGAAATTGATTTCCCAACGGTTGGTGCCTTCAGGCTTCATAATGAACTGTTTCACTTCCATGAGGGAGAGAATATTGGTGGCGCGGGCCGACGAGCCGAAGTGGGCCTTGAGCAGGTCTTGTGACACGCGGCGGCGCTCAAGGATAAGCTTGAGTCCTTCAAGAAGGTCCTTCATTTCTTTTTTGTCTTCGACGGCGAACTCAAGCGAGCCGCCGGAGCTGAACAAGTCCGCGTAATTCGGCATGCCGAACTGCTTCACGTGGTTCACCAAATTTTCCACTTCTTTCTCCGACACATATGCGCCCTGGATGCGGATCGGGTCGGGCTGGGCCGGCGGCAAGTACAGCATGTCGCCTTTTCCGAGCAGGCAGTCCGCGCCGATGGTGTCGATGATGACGCGCGAATCCGTTGAAGAAGCCACGCGCAAAGCGATACGCGCCGGCAAATTGGCTTTGATCACGCCCGTGATGACGTCGACGGACGGACGCTGGGTGGCCAGCACCAGATGGATGCCCACCGCGCGCGCCATCTGCGCCAGGCGCTGCACGGAATCTTCCACTTCCTTGGGCGAGGTGATCATGAGGTCGGCCAATTCGTCGATGATCACGACCAAATAATATTCGGGCGGCAGGCCTTTGGCTTTCTGCTTCTGGTTGTAGGACTCGATGTTGCGCACACTGGCCTTGGCAAACTGATCGTAGCGGTATTCCATCACTTTGACCAAACGCGTCAGCGCTTTGGCGGCCTGTTTCGAATTGGTGATCACTTCGGCGTTGGCGGGCGCGTTGCGCGGATCGTACAAATGCGGGATCTGCGAGTACGACGGAAGTTCGAGGCGTTTCGGGTCGATCAGCGTGAATTTCACCTGGTCCGGGCCCATGCGGTACAAAATGGACGAGATCAGCGCGTGCACGCAGACGCTTTTTCCCGCGCCGGTGGCGCCGGCGATCAGCAAATGCGGCATTTTCGCCAAGTCGGCGATGTACGGCTCGCCGGAAACGGTTTTCCCCAACACAAACGCGAGCGGCGACGGATGGCTGGTGAATTCAGGCTTGTTTAAAAGTTCCTGCAGACCAACCGGCTCGGGTGAGGAGTTCGGAATTTCCACGCCGACCGCGCCTTTGCCCGGAATCGGGGCGAGCACGCGAATACCGATAGATTTCATGGCCAGCGCCAAATCGTCGGAACGGCTGGCGATCGACGACACTTTTACGCCCGGCGCGGGCTCGAGATCGTAGCGGGTGATGACGGGGCCGGGATGGATTTCAACGACGTTGGCGGCGATGTCAAAGTTTGCGAGCGTTTGCTCGAGCAGCGCGGCGCGGGCGCGCAGTTCTTCTTTCGGCACGTGGAACGCGTTGCCGCCCATGGTTTCAAAAATGTCGAGCGCCGGCGGCTGATACGGTTTCGACGGCGCGCTGGACGCGGCGGCAGCCGGCTCTTTCAGCTCTCGCACCGGCTGAATGGGCGAGCGCGGACGCTCCGGGCGCGGCGCCTCGTCGCGCGTCATGATTTTCGGCGGCGCGGCGGGCTTGGCCACCGCGGGTTGAACGACCGGCGCGGGCGGCGCGGTTATTTTGGAGGTGACGACCGGCGCTTTCTTCTCGCGCTTGGCTGGCGGCGCCAGTTTGGCCGAGCGCCATTCGTGCCAATCGTTGACCAAAAGATCTTTAAAGCGGGAAAGAACGTCGCCGGGGCTCATGCCGGCCAAAAGAATCGTAAAGGTCGCAATCAAGCCGCCGATGATAATCCAGCTGCCGGCCACGCCGAACAAACGCTGAAAAAGAACTTCCCCCGCCTGGCCGATGATTCCCCCATGATTCTCCAGCCAAACCGCTTTACTAACCAGCGTGAAAAGCACAAGGACGCAGCCAAACAAAAGCAGCGACAAGATAAGCGGAAGCGCCGTGGGGCGTTTAAGGTTTTTGGAAAGAAGCGTGATGCCCAACGCGCCAATATAGAGCGGAATGAAGTAGCGGCCCGAGCCGGACAACCAGGAAAGGAATTGCACGACGCTGCGGCCCATGGAACCGGCTGATGCGGGAAACAATACGCAGTAGAAGGAGAGAAGTCCGGAGAAAAGAAGGAAAGCACCCAACCAGTCGACTTTTTTTGTCTGTCGCTTGGTCTTCGTTTGTGTCTTCAAGAAGAAGCGTGGTGGATACCGGTTAGGCACCGTGTATGTGTGACTCCTATTTCAGGATAAAAAGCGTTTGTCCTGCTTCGATCGGTTTACCATTTTCCACAAGAATTTTCGCGACCCGACCGCTGGCTCCGGCGACGATTTCGTTCATCACCTTCATTGCCTCAATAATACACATCGTCTGCTCGGATGTCACGCTATCTCCGACGTTCACGAACGCCGGCGACTGGGGCGAACGCGCCCGATAGAAGACTCCGGCGATCGGCGCTTTAACGGGCGTCCCCTCTTCCACCGGGGCGGCGGGCGAGTGCTTGCCCGGCGCAGCCTTAGCGGAAACGGGATGCGACATGTCCGTCACGATGTGCTGGCCGCGCGATTGGCGGACCAACTTCACGTGAAAATCGCCGTCTTTTATCTCCAGCTCATGGAGGTTTTTCTCCTCCATGAACTGAAGATAGTCGGCTAGATCATCTGTCGTTACTTTTTTCTTTCCGTTGGGCATGGTTGTTAATTAGCGACGCGGACCCCGTCCTCGATCGCCACCGCGGAACGGCGGGCGGCCGCCGCGATCACCACCGCGATCTGGGCGGCGATACGGCGTTTCTTTGGACGCGTCGTAACCTTCGGGCACCGGCAGGAGAGCGCGGCGCGACAAATTCACGCGGCCCTGGCTGTCGAGCTCCATCACTTTCACTTCGATCTCGTCGCCTTCTTTCACTTCGTCTTCCACGCGCTCAACGCGTTTCCAAGCGAGCTGTGAAATATGGACGAGTCCGTCGCGACCGGGCATGAACTCAACGAACGCGCCCAGGTTCGGCATGACTTTCACGACTTTGCCTTTATAGGTTTTTCCCACTTCCGGAACGGCCGCCATGCCTTCGACGTACTGCTTCGCGGCTTCAACGGACTCGGCGTTTTCGGAGGAGATGTACACGCGGCCGTCGTCGTCGACTTCAATTGTCGCGCCGGTTTCTTCCTGCAGGCTGCGGATGTTCTTGCCGCCCGGGCCGATGAGCGCGCCGATCTTGTCGACCGGAATGTCCACGGTGATCATGCGCGGCGCAAACTCGGAGAGTTCGCCCGGCGCCTTCAGCACGGTGTCCATATAGTCGAGGATGTGGAGGCGCGCTTCTTTGGCCTGCTTCAGCGCGACGGTGAGAATATCGATGGTGACGCCGGAGATCTTGATGTCCATTTGAATGGCGGTAATGCCCTCGCGGGTGCCGGCCACTTTGAAGTCCATGTCGCCCATAAAGTCTTCGAGGCCGATAATGTCGGTCAAAACAGCGAGCTGATCATTTTCTTTAATCAGTCCCATCGCGATGCCGGCGCAGGAGGCTTTCAACGGCACGCCCGCGTTCATCATGGCAAGCGCTCCGCCGCAAACCGAGGCCATGGACGAGGAACCATTCGATTCCATGATGTCCGAGACCACGCGGATTGTGTACGGGAATTCATCGTCTTTGGGCAGAAGCGGTTCAAGCGCGCGGCGAGCCAAGTTGCCGTGGCCGATTTCGCGGCGTCCGGTTCCCCGGTCCGGCCGGGCTTCACCGGTTGAGAACGACGGGAAGTTGTAGTGGAGCATGAAGCGCTCTTTGTATTCGCCGAGGATGTCGTCAATGATCTGCATGTCGCCCGGGGTGCCGAGCGTGGCGGTGGCAATGGTCTGCGTCTGGCCGCGGGTAAAAAGGGCGGAACCATGAGCGCGGGGCAAAACGCCGATCTGAGCCGAGAGCGGACGGACCTTATGATAAGGACGGCCGTCGGCGCGGACTTTGTCTTGCAGGACCATGCGGCGCACTTCGTTATAAATGATTTCTTCGATGATCGAAGGCCCGAACGCGATGCTATCCGGATAGCTTTCCTTCAATTCTTTCATGGCTTCGGCGCGAAGCATCGAAATCGCGTCTTCGCGCTGGAGTTTTTCCGGCACGCGCAGGGCGGATTTCAACTTGTCGGCGATCTTGTCTTCCATGGCTTTCTTGATCGCGGGATCAAGCTTCACGGCCTCGAACGGAAGTTTCGCGCGGCCATGCTGTTTGAAGAACGTTTCCTGCCACGCGCACATTTCATCGATTTTCTCCTGCGCCAATTTTAGCGCCTGGAGCATCAAATCTTCGGACAACTCGTTGGCTCCGCCTTCGATCATGACCGGCGAGCCTTTGCGGCCGGCGACCACCAAGTTCATGGTGGAGGCGGCTTCTTCTTCAACGGTCGGGTTCACGACGAACTGGTCGTTGATGCGGCCGATGCGGACAGCGGCGATCGGACCGTTCCACGGAATGTCGGAGAGGCCGAGCGCGAAACTCGCGCCGACCATGCCGAGCATGTCCGGATCGTTTTCCTTGTCGATCGACAGAAGCATGACGATCACGTTAATTTCGTTGTGGAGGCCTTCCGGGAAGTGCGGGCGGATGCTGCGGTCGATAAGACGGGAGATTAAAGTTTCTTTTTCGCGGGGACGGGCTTCGCGTTTGAAGAATCCACCGGGGATTTTACCGGCGGCGTACGTGCGTTCTTTGTAGTCGACGGTCATCGGCAGGAAGTCGGTGCCGGGTTTCGGCTCGGGGTTCATGCAAGCGGTGACGAGAACGACGGTGTCTCCGCATCTGACGAGGACGGAACCGCGGGCCTGTTTCGCCACTTCGCCGGTTTCGACGTGAATTTCTTTGCCGTCTATGCTGATGGTGGTGCTTTTTGCTTTATCGTTGAACATTGCTTTCTCCTTGTGTGGAACCGGCCCTCCGCACAGGGATCCATTTGCCTCTCATATTATTAAGAAGCGGATGCATCCCTTTTGCGCCCAATTTATCTTTGGGGGTCTCGGTGGGCTCGTTTTCCTAAAAAAAACACCGAACCTCAAGTAAAATCGTATGAGGTTCGATGTTTTTTAGTGTTTCAATTTAAATTTATTTACGAAGGTTGAGATCAGAAATGACTTTTTTGTACTTGCTCTGATCCGATTGTCCAAGGTAATTCAAAAGCCGGCGGCGCTGGCCAACCAGTTTCAAAAGCCCCAAACGGGAAGAATAGTCTTTACCGTTGGTGGACATGTGCTTGGTGAGATCGTTAATACGTTCGGTCAACAAACCGATTTGGACCGAGGTGCTTCCGGTGTCGGTGGGATGACTTTTAAACGGCGTAGCGACAGCTGCTTTTCTCTCTTTGGAAATCATAGGCTCCTCTGGATTCAATAGGTGTGGAAGGCCAAGATTATAAACAATGCCAGGCCCCCCTGTAAATAACGAAAATTAGCTTGATTTAGCGAGCCAAAAACGAGCGCGCTCAACGTCTTTGGCGATCGCGGCCTGCAGCTTCTTGAGCGAGGTGAATTTCTTCTCCCCCCGCAGCCGCTTGCGCAATTCCACCAGCATGCGCTTGCCCACCAAATTGCGATTCAACCCAAAAAGATGGACTTCCGTGAGCACCGGCGCGGCATCGTAAAGGGTTGGCCGAACGCCAATGTTGCAAACCCCCTTAAACGGGGTCTTTTTGGCGTTTTTGCCGTTGATCCAGCCGGTGACGGCGAAAACGCCGGCTGGCAAAAGTTTTTCGGGAGCGACCTGAAGGTTCGCCGTGGGAAAACCGATTTTCCGGCCCCGCGCGTTGCCTTTCACCACGTGTCCATACACGCTGTAGGGATGACCGAGTAAATTTCCGGCGGCTTCCATACGCGCGTTCGCCAACGCTTCGCGAATCAATGACGAAGAAACCACTTTGCCGTTCCATTTAACCGGTGGAACGACCCAAACCGGGATTTCGAATTCCCCACCCCACTGCACCAGTTCAACGGCGCCCGCGGAGCGGCCTGCGCCAAAACGGAAGTCGGCCCCCACAACCACACCACGAGCGTTGTATTTCTTGATCAGAACGTCGCGAACGAAATGAAACGGCTTGCAGGACAGAATTTTGTCGTCAAAGTTAAGGACTTCAACCTCGTCCAATCCGTGCTTAGCGAGCCAATATTTTTTTTCTTCTACGTCGCTGAGCAACAATTTGGACGCGTCCTGATTTAAAACGATTTTCGGAGGCACTTTAAAGGTGAGCGCCATGGAACGAAGTTTGCGCTTCTTGGCGGCGTGAACGGTGAAATCCAACAGCGCGGCGTGGCCGCGGTGAACGCCGTCAAACGAACCGATGGTTATGATGCGACCTTTTGCCATAACTCCCCGGAGGTCATTGTTCTTAAATTGTTTCCCGGCACCGCATTCGCCAGGCTGTACCCGCCGATGGCTTCGCGCACCAACGCCGATACCGCGGCGATGGTGCCCAGCTTTGCGGCGATGTCTTCCACCAGCGTGCGCACATAGGTCCCCGACGAGCAAAGCGTGCGGAATTCAATTTCATCGGGCGTAAAATTCAACAGGGACAGGGAATGGATCGTGATGGTGCGGGGCGGGCGTTCGATGGTGATGCCCTGGCGCGCCAACTTGTAGAGCGGAACGCCGTCTTTTTTGATCGCGGCGTACATCGGCGGAATCTGCTGGATCTCGCCGGTCAATTCCTTAAATACTTTTTCAATGGTCCGGCTGTCGTAAGGCCGCACCGGCTTTGTTTCCACGATTTTCCCGTGCATATCGGCGCTGTCGGTTTTAACGCCCAGCTTCATGGTGCAGCGGTACGTTTTGGTCTGGCCCATGATTTCCGATTGGCGCTTGGTGGCGGCGCCGACCAAAAGGATCATCAGTCCCGACGCCAATGGATCCAGCGTGCCGGCGTGGCCGAGTTTGGCCGGATGAAAAGCGCGTTTCACCCAGCGGATCATGTCGTAGGAGGTGGGTCCGGAAGGTTTATCGACGAGAAGAAGCCCGCTTTGAGCCGTCTGAGTCAAAATATTTTTTCCACTTCTTTGAGAATCGCGCGTTCCGCATCGGCCAGCGTTCCGTGGAACGTGCAGCCCGATGCGTTGCGGTGTCCGCCGCCACCGAATTTCTGGGCGACCTCATTGATGTTCCAATTGCCCTTGGAACGAAGGCTGACTTTAACTTCCGGCGATTTTTCCTTAAGCAAAATGGAGACGACGGCCGAACCAAGCTGCAGCCCGCTGTTTACGATTTCTTCGGTGTCTTCAGGCGACGCGCCGAGTTCGGAATAGAGCGCTTCGGGAATCGTCTGCACGGCGACGCGGCGATCGCAATAAAACTTAACGTTGGCCAGCGCCTTCGACCATAACTGAAACGATGCCCAGGAACGGCCCATGTACATCGTTTCAGAAATCTGCGCGACAGGCGCGCCGGCGGCAATTAGTTTCCCGCCGATGTCATGCGTCTGAACGTTGGTGTTCCCGTATTTAAAGCAACCGGTGTCGGCGACGAGGCCCGTATAGAGGCACAATGCATTTTCTTTGGTCACGGGCACGTTCGCGCGTTCAAAAATCTTAAAAATCATCTCGGAGGTCGACGACGTCGTGGGCTCAACCCAATTGATGTCGCCGAAGTTCGGGTTGTGAAGGTGGTGGTCGATATTAATCACGGTTTCGACCTGGGAATCAAAATCGATAATGTTGCCCATACGGTCGGCGCCCGAACATTCGAATACGATGCAGACGTCATAATGGCCGTCCGCTTTTTTCACGCTTTTAATGCGGTCAAAACCGGGGAGATAGCTGAACAGCTTCGGCGGGTGGCCGAACGCGAGGATGTCGATTTTCTTATTCGGCCCGAGACGCTTGAGCAGGCTTTCCATGGCGAGCGCCGAACCAACCACGTCGGCATCCGGGTTTTGGTGTCCGGACAGGCAGAACGAGCGCCCTTTTTTCAGGACGTCGATAATCTGATCGACGATGGTGAAATCAGTCGCGACGGTCACTTGTCTTTTTGCCGGGCTTGGCCACGGCGTTCTTCTTAAATATTTTTTTGGGCCGGCGCGCTTTCTTTTCAGCAGCGGGCGCGTTATCCATATTCGGCCCGGGCACCGTTTCCTCCGGTTTCTCTTCAACTTCAATCGTGTGCAAGAGTTGGTTCACGCGGTCGGCGCGGGCGACGCTTTCATCGTAAATAAACATAAGCTGCGGCGTGCGGCGGAGATTTTCCAGCTGGCTGACTTCGTGTCGAATGTGCGGTTTGGCGCGCTCCAACGCTTCGGCGGTGGCTTCGCGCGTGGACGGATCGCCCAGCACGGAATAATAAATACGCGCCAATGAAACGTCGGGCGATAAATCGGCGCCGGTGATCGTGATAAATCCGATGCCCGGATCTTTCAGATCAAGAGCGGCTTGAGAGACGGTCTGAAGGATGAGCTCGTTGAGGCGGATGAGACGGCGCGGATGCATGGGCTGCCCTCACGCTTCCAGCCGCTGCGCTTGTTTCTCGATGACAAAAAACTCGATGGTGTCGCCAACGGCCAACGCTTTTACGCCTTCCACGACGATGCCGCATTCGTAGCCCTTTTCCACTTCTTTCACGTCGTCTTTAAAGCGGCGCAGCGTGACGATGGGGCCCGCGCCGACTTCTTCGCCGTTGCGGATCACGCGGGCTTTCCAACCGCGGGTGACTTTGCCTTCGGTGATCATGCAGCCGGCGACAGCGCCTTGTTTGGTCGACGGGAACACCTGTTTCACGTTGGCGCGCCCTTTTACGATCTCTTTCTCCACGGGTTTGAGCAATCCTTCCATGGCCGCGCGCACATCGGCGAGCATTTCATAAATGATTTTGTACGAGCGGATATCAACGCCCGCGTTCTTGGCTTCGATTTCCGCCGCGCTTTCCGTTTTCACGCCGAAAGCAAAAATAATGGCGTTTGCCGCTTCGGCCAGCAAAACGTCGGATTCATTCACGTTGCCGACGGCCAAGTGAACGAAACGAAGTTTGATCGAGTCCGACTGCACGCGGCCGAGAGAATCCTGTATGGCCTGCATGGACCCCTGCACGTCCGCCTTAACGATGATCGGCAAATCCTGGATTTTCCCGATGGCAATCTGCGAGTGCAGGCTTTCCAATGAAAGATGCGTGGTTTTTTCCTGCGCGTGGCTTTTCACGGTGAGCGAACGCCGTTCCGCGATTTCACGGGCTTCGCGGTCGTTGTTCACAACGGCAAACTGGTCGCCGACCTGGGGCACGTGCTGCAAGCCTAAAATTTCCGCCGGCGTCGCCGGTCCGCAGGCTTCCAATTGGACACGATGGTCGTTCAACATCGCGCGCACGCGGCCGTAGCTGAGCCCGCATACGATCGTGTCGCCGATTTTAAGGGTTCCGCTTTGCACAAGAACCGTCGCGGTAACGCCGCGCTTCGGGTCGACGCGGGCTTCAAGCACCACGCCTTTGGCCGGACGCTTGGCATTGGCTTTCAGTTCGAGCAGTTCGGATTCCAACAAAATCATTTCCAACAACTTGTCGATGTTGGTGCGCGCTTTCGCGGACACTTCCACCATGACGGTTTTCCCACCCCAGTCTTCCGGGAGCAAGTTGCGGTCGGCGAGTTCCTGCTTCACGCGCTGCACGTTCGCCTGCGGCAAATCGACTTTGTTGATTGCGACCACGATCGGCACGTCCGCCGCGCGGGCGTGATCGATGGCTTCGATGGTCTGCGGCATAACGCTGTCGTCCGCCGCGACAACGAGAATAACGATGTCCGTTGCGTTTGCGCCGCGAGCGCGCATGGCGGTAAAAGCTTCATGACCGGGCGTGTCGAGAAACGTGATGACGCCGCGGTTGGTATGGACCTGATAGGCGCCGATGTGCTGAGTGATGCCTCCGGCTTCGCCGCCGGCGACGTCCGCGGACCGGATGGCGTCCAGAAGCGAGGTTTTTCCGTGGTCGACGTGGCCCATGACGGTAACGACCGGCGGGCGCGACGTCAGCGATTCCGGCTTCTCCTCTTCTTCCTTCACTTCATCGACATAAATGGATTTGAGTTCGAGATCGAATTCGAACGCCTCCGCGACCAACGTGGCGGCGTCGAGATTGATGCGCTGATTTATCGAGGCCGGCGTGCCGAGCGATAAAAGTTTTTTGATGAGATCGCCGACCGAAACCTGCATGGCGGCGGCCAAATCCTTGGCTGTCATCATTTCGTTGAACAAAATTTTCTTACGTCCAGAAGCGGACACCTCTTCTTTGGGCGCTTCGATTTTGGGCGGCGGACGTCTCTGCGACTGCTGCGGTTTTGCGGGCGCGGCCGGACGGATGGGCGCGGGCGGAGAATACGGACGCTTGGGCGCCGCCGGTTTGTACTGCTGCATCGGCGGTTTTGCGGGGGCAGCGGGCGCCGCTGGTTTCTTTATGGCCGGCGCCGGCGTTTCGGTTTTCGGGGCGGCCGCGGGCGTTTCAATTTTGGGAGCGGCCGGAGCGGCGGCCACAACAGGCTTGGGCGCAACAACGGGGGCCGGAGCCGGAATTTCTTCTTTCTTCTTCGGCTTCGAGACGAGCGGCTTCATCGACATTGCCGGTTTTTCTTCAACTTCCTCGGCTTTGGCCTTTTTGGCTTTAGAAGCGGCTGGCGCTTTCTTTTTGGACGCGTCCGCGGCTTTTTTTGGCGTCGATGGTTTCTTAGTCGTCATTTATTGGGCGTCCGATGGTGAGACCGTTTCTTCCTGCGCCGGAGCCGCTTCTTCAGCGGGGGCGTTGGCGGCTTCTTCAGCCAGTTTCTTAATCAATTCGTTAGCGGAGGTGATCATTTTCTCGGCCAATTTTTCGCCGACACCGGCATAGACCGTCAAGTCTTCCACTTTGCTGTGCGCGATTTTTTCGAGATTGTCCATGCCGCCTTTGATCAGCACATCGGCGATTTTCGGGCCGACGCCTTCGAGCTGCAGGAACAATTCCTTGGCTGCGGCGACGCTTGTCTGGTGCTGTTGTTTGCGCTGAGCTTCCGTTACGACGTCAATCGCCCAACCGGTGAGCTTCGAGGCCAAACGAACGTTCTGCCCGTTTTTTCCGATGGCCAGCGACAGGCCCTCTTCGGTCACGATCGCCTCGGCGTGCTTCTGCTCTTCGTTCACAATGGTGACGGAAATAGGTTTCGCCGGCGCGAGTGCGGCCGAGATGTAGGTGGCCGGGTCGTCGGAATAGGCGACCAAGTCGATACGCTCGCCCTGCAGTTCATTGATGATGGGACGAACGCGCGAGCCTTTCACGCCCACGCAAGCGCCGATCGGGTCGACTTTCGGGTTCGACGATTTAACGACGACTTTCGAACGCTGCCCGGGTTCGCGAATAACGGCCACGACGGAAACCGTCTTTTCGTAAATTTCCGGCACTTCCTGTTCGAAAAGGCGCTTCACAAAATCATCATGCGCGCGCGACAAGAGAATCTCAGGGCCACGCGGGCCTTTTTCCACTTTAAGAATGAGCACGCGGATGCGCTCGCCGATCGCCCAGCGTTCGCGGCGAACCTGTTCGCGCACCGGCAGGATGCCTTCGGTACGGCCCATGTCCACGATTACGTTGCGGTTGGCAAAACGCTGCACGGTTCCGTTAACGAGGGTTCCCTCGCGCGGCTTGTATTCGTCAAAAACCGATTCGCGTTCCGTCTCGCGGATTTTTTGCGTCAATACCTGTTTGGCCGTCTGCGCGGCGATGCGGCCGAATTCCTCGGTGTCGATCGGGAAGCGCACTTCGCCGCCGATCTCCGCCGAATCATCAAAACCCTGGGCTTCTTTGAGGCTCACTTGGGTGGTCGCGTCGGTGACGTCCTCAACGATGGTTTTCACCACATACGCGCGGATTTCACCCGACGCTTCAACGTGAGCTTCCACCTGAATGCCTTCGCCGGCGTGCTTGCGGTAAGCCGAAGCGAGCGCCTGCTCGATCATTTTGAGAATATCGCCTTTCTTGATGCCCTTTTCGCGCTCGATCTGTTCGAGCACATGAGCCAATCCGCCTTTAACGTCCACGTGTGTCTCCTTTCCGCTTAATCAAATTCGATGACCGGATCGAGCCGCGCTTTTGAGACCTGAGTACGCTCCAGCTCCACGTCCCGGCCTTCGTCGGTTTTGAGCCGCAAACGAGCTTCGTCTGCGCCCAATAACGTGCCATGAAAATTCTTTTGTCCGTTCAGCGCCGCGTACAACTTAACGCTCACGCGCTGTCCTTTAAAACGCTCGAAATCAGCCGTTTTCTTCAGAACCCTGTTAAGTCCTGGCGATGAGATTTCCAGGTTGTACGCATGCGTCATCAACTGGCTCTCATCCAAAATCGGTTCCAGACGGCGCGTCCACTCCTCGCAATCCCCCAAACCAATTCCGCCCGGCTTGTCCAAATAGAACGTCAGCGTCCAACCGGCTGGTTCCTTTTGATACGTCAAATCAACCAGTTCTATGCCGCATTCCTGCAAGACCGGCTGTACCAAGGCTTCAATATCAGTTACAAGCGAGCTCATTTGTTCAAAAGTCCCTTAAAACAAAAAAAAGTGGCCTTTTGGGCCACTTCCACGAGGCGTCATAATAATTATTTAGAACGAAACCGTCAATGGGAGGCAGGCACCGCCGACCGAGCATATTCCTTCAATAGGACTGGCACACCGTTCACCACCGGGAAGCCTTTTCCGCAGGGAAGGCAAAAAAGCTCATCAACAGGCTTTTGCAGGAAGGGCGTCTTGCAGAACGGGCAGGCCAAATTGGCTTGGTACCACATATCCATGTCCGTGTCGCAAAAGAACGACTGAACCGCCCGTTTTATCCACTTTTTGGGCTTAAACAGGATGCTCTTGTTATACGGTTTCAGCACGCGCTTTAAGGTATCGAGACTGTCCAGCTTCCCCTTGGTGACCCCGTCGCCCGCGGACGCGGGGGCGAGGCCGTTATGGTTCACTTTGATGGCGATAAAATTTTCCCAGCGCTGGCGCAGGTTGAACAATCTGTAAAAGTTTTTAAAGTGGAACACCATGTAGGCCAAATCTTTTTCCAGAAGCTTGTCGTTGTAAACACGATCGACCAGCGGATTGATCTGGGCGTTGTTTTTCGGCGTGAAGACCAGCGGACCGTCGGGCTCGTCGCGGCGCACGGTCCACAGATGCGACGCGGTGTTCTTTGCCGTGTATTCCAAATATTCAGACGGCACTTCGATGTAGCCGCGCTTCCCCACGCGCAAAAGCTCATCAACGGCGCGCTGCGGGCTGATGGTGTGTTCGAGAACGTGCGAGCAGTAAATAAAGTCGAACGACTTGTCTTTAAACGGAAGGTCTTCGATATCGCCCATCACGAGCGGGCGGTCGTAGAGAAAAACGTGCTCGCGCTCTTCATCAGAGGTGATAAATTTTTCGCAGACGACGTTGGCGCGCGGGAAAGGCCCGTCGCCGCCTCCGATATCAAGCGCCATCTGCCCGCGCGGAACGCTCAGCATCGTGCGCAGACGGTGCAGCTTAATCTTCCATTTGTAATAGAGGTAATGAAGAAAAATCACCCGGATCTTTTATCAAAAATCGATGCCGGGCTGGGCCAGGATGCCCTTCTGGAACGGGTGCTTGATCTCCTTCATCTCGGTGACCAGATCGGCAATTTTGACGAGCTCCGGCGCGGCGTCGCGCCCGGTGAGAATCACGTGCGCGTCGGGATCGCGGAGCTTGAGGCCATTGATCACGTCTTTGACGGACAGAAATTTATATTTAAGAACGTAAAGGAGTTCGTCGAAAAGATACACATTGTGTTTCTTGGCCTTAAGAAGATTTAGGCAGCGTTGCCAGCCGCGCTGCGCCGTACTGATGTCGCGCTCCAAGCTTTTGGTGTTCCAAGTGAAGCCTTCCCCTTCGGAATAATATTCGACATGAGCGCCGAATTTTTTCAGCGCCTTGATTTCACCCGACACCCACTCGCCCTTAATGAATTGAACGATACAGACGGAAAAACCGCGGCCCAGGCTTCGAAATATCGCGCCGAAGGCGGCGGTCGACTTCCCCTTTCCGTTGCCGGTATAAAGGATAAGCAGGCCTTTTTTTATCCGCTTGCGCGGGCCGGCCCATTCGCGCGGAGCGACGTCTTTTTTCACAGGCATAAATACTCTCTCGTTTCCGGAATTAAATCACAAAACCAAAAGCCGTCGCGCTCGACCGACTCTCCCCGCCCGATGCGAATGGGGTTTTTAAACAACGGGCCGTCGAACACAAACGAATGATACTCGCCGTTCTCGCCGCACGGATCAACCGACTTCGGCAAATCGCGGACGAATTCGTTATCGATCATACGTCCGGCAAACGACGGTGGCAAGACGCGCGGATCGATACAGGTGAGCACCGCACGATAGCGCAGCCGGACGAAGCGCGCAATCAATTCACGCGTGTCCTCTTTCCAGATCGGAAAAATCGCTTTCATGCCGATTTTGGCCAGGTTATTTTCGCGGTATAGCTTTAAATCCTCCAGGAAAATATCGCCGAAGGCGACGTTGTCGATTCCGCTATCGAGAAAACGCCGCAACGCAAACTCCATGCGCTGCTCATAGATCGCGTTGGTGCAGCCGCGCGGGATGGTCACAAGCTGCAGCGGAAAACCGAGCGACGCCGCCTGCGCGCGCAAAAGGTCCACGCGCACGCCATGCATGCTGATGCGGTCGTATTCCTCCGTGACGGTTGTGAGCAGGGAGACGACCTCATACGTTCCACTGTGCACAAGCTCATGCAAAGCGAGCGTGCTGTCTTTCCCCCCGCTCCAACACATCACGATTTTCTTCATATTTATCTGAATTCGAAGGAAGCGCCGCCCTGAAACATGCGCGTCGGTTCCGGAACCGGGTTGCCGAAGTTAGCGGAGCTGGCATAAAGCTCATCGGTCACGTTTTCCACTCCGATAAACACATTGAACTGCTCGCCGATGTCCTGACTCAAGCGGACATTCCAAACCGTCGACGGCGGAAGATACGCGTCGCTGCGATTGTCATCGTTGAATTGGTGCCCGACGTACTGCAGATGATTCACCAAGCTCGCGCCGCGCCACAATCCGATGTGCAGGCGGTAGTTGAAGAGATGACGAGGCGTGCGGCGCATATCCACATAGGTGTCGGAGGTCGGCGTGGTTGTGCGCGCATATTGATAGGTGTGGTTTAGCACGTTTAAGACCGGTCCGATTTTCACTTTCACCTCGGTTTCCGTTCCGTAAATCCTCGCCTTTGAGACGTTCTCGACGATGTTGTTCGAGAAGTCTCCGAAGAAGCCCGCTGTGCCATCCGGATCGACGGCGGCCATGCGGTCTTTGATGCGCGTGTAGAACCCTGTAAAGGCAAACGATGTGTTTTCCCCTCTTACTTCCGTGCCAAGATCGTATGTCCAGGCGACTTCCGGCTTCAGATCCGGATTGGGAAAGAAGTCATAGAACGGATCGAACGAGCTGGGGAACGTCTCGAACAGGTCCGTAATGGTGGGCGCGCGAACCGAACGCGCGGCGTTGGCGCTGATCTTCCAGCTATCGTTCGCGCGGAAAATACCCGTGAAACGCGGATTGTATTCATTACCGAAGATGCTGTGCTGGTCCCAGCGCAGCGCCGGGATGAGGGTTAGCGCGTTCAATCTAAGTTCCTGCTGAATGTACGCGCCGCCCGTGCCGATGTGCTGCGGCAATTGACCGCGCGAGATGCGTTCGTCGCGTTCATAGGACGCGCCAATGGTCAAACCAAAGTCAAAGAACGCGTGCGTATCGTTGCCGATGATCGTGTTTTTGGAGGCGCTGGGCGCCGATGAAAACGTCTCGCGCTGATCGGTAAAATGATGTCCGGTGGACTGAATCATCACGCGTCCAAACGGCATGACCAAGCGAATCCGATTCCGCTCTTGTTTCTTATCAATGCGGTCGGTCGGCGTGAACGGCTGGCGTTCGCGGTCGCCGTTCCAGTCTTTATAAGCAATCGGGGTTCCGGAGGTTATGCCCTGCTCCTGCTGCGTCACCGAATAATCGTAATCGAGTTTCATGTCCTGGGCAAAGGTCGTGCCGACGCTGCCGTTTACATATGAATTTGTTCCGTCGGAGTTGTCTTGATACCCCTGCGTATCCCAGCGCCGGCCCAACAAATATCCGCGCACACGTTCGTTGCTCGCGCGCACTTCGTTGGTTTGAATGTGCGTTTGATGAGAACGCCCTTCGTACCGAATCGCACCGGCAAGAGGCGTACTCGACGCCGTTTTTTTGGTGATGACATGCACCACGCCGCCGATCGTGTTGGCGCCGTACAAAGACGAGGCCGCACCGCGGACAATTTCGATCCGTTCAATATCTTCCACCGGAATCATGCCGACATCGATGTTTTGAATGGAGGAGCCCCCCAAAGGTTGATCATCGATAACAACTTGCGTGTGATTGGCCGTGGGAACGCCGCGGATTTTGATGCCGGCAAAACCGCCGAACCCACCGGTGGTTTCCGTCTTAACACCAGGAGCGATGTCGATAATGTCGGTTAACGTGACCGCGCCCAAAGATTCAATTTCTTCTTTGGTGATAACGGACACGTTGGTGGGTGAATTTTCCAATGTACTGGCCGATCTCGTCAGTGAAATAAACTCGACGGCCTGGGCGGGCATGACAAAGAAACTAAGCAATACAGCAACGGCTTTGGTCTTCATTGTGTTCTCCTTTGATTTTTAATCAGAAGGAGTGAGGGCATAAAAAATCCCCCGACTCTCGTGAGAACCGGAGGAAACAATGAACTGAGGAGACCATTGCCCTTTCGCCTGTTACCCTAGAACACGCGAAGGCTCTCTTCTTAGGCAGGTCTCCTGGCTTTACAGTGGCTAGTCCGCTCTCTCTTCGAGATTCCCTATTCTCCTGTCCTTTGTGTTTTCGGACAGGCACCTAAAAACTGTGGATTGCTGTATAACAAAAACAAAAGCCCCCCGCCAAGAACTTTGACGGAGGGCTTTCGCGTGACTATTTTTTAATGAATTAGAGTTTGAAGAGCATCTCCGCGTAGCTCGGAACCGGCCACTGCGTCGCCGGCAAGAGCATTTCCAGAGCGTCGATCGATTTGCGAAGGGCCACCTGAGCGGTGAACACGTCATCGCGGAACGATTCGGCGCGTTCTTCCGCGTCGGCAATGCCCTGAGCTTTCTTCGTGGCTTTTTCCAGCTCTTCCAAACCTTCCTGCGCGTCGCCGAGCAGCTCGGAAACCTTCGTCAATAATTCTTTCTGAACCGTGGCGTTGGCGCCGGCGTCTTTCAGATTGCTGACGGTTTTGGCCAATTCGCTGGTGTAAGCAACCACCGCGGGAATGTACTGTTTCTTCGCCATGTCGATCGAAGCCAACGCTTCGATGTTGATGCACTTGGAATAGTATTCCCAGTACACTTCGACACGTGAGTGCAGTTCGGTTTTGGAGAGCACTTTGTACTTTTCAAACAATTTGGCGGCTTCGGCCGAGGCCATCGCTTTGGTGGCGGCGACGGTGGAGCGGATGTTCGGCAAACCGCGCTTTGCGGCTTCTTTCACCCAGGCATCACCGTAGTTGTTGCCGTTGTATACGATGCGGCTATGCTTGTTCCAAAGTTCTTTGATGATCGCGGCGGCTTCTTTGTCGATGTCTTTCGCTTTTTCCAAGCGGGTCGCGACTTCATCAAGAGCTTCGGCGACGATCGTGTTCAAGATCGTGTTCGGTCCGGAGATCGAGATCGACGACGGCACCATGCGGAACTCGAACTTGTTGCCGGTGAAGGCAAAAGGCGACGTGCGGTTGCGGTCGGTGTTGTCTTTCGGCAAGGACGGCAGCGAGTCGACGCCAATGTTCAAATACTGCTGGCCTTTACCGGAAACCTTTTTGCCTTTGCCGATCCCTTCAAGGATGTCGGTGAGCTCAGAGCCCAAGAACGCCGAAATAATGGCGGGCGGGGCTTCGTTGGCTCCAAGGCGGAGGTCGTTGCCCGGGTTGGCGGCGCCGGCGCGAAGTTTGTCGGCGTGGCGGTCAACTGCGGCCAAGGTTGCGGTCAAGAAAAGAAGGAACTGTTCGTTTTCGTGCGGAGTGTGTCCGGGTTCCAACAAATTGAAACCGTCGTCCGTCGCGAGCGACCAGTTGTTGTGTTTGCCCGAACCATTTACGCCGGCGAAAGGCTTCTCATGAAGCAAGCAGGCGAGATCGTGGCGTCCGGCAACGCGCTGCATGGTTTCCATGACGAGCTGGTTGTGGTCGGCGGCGATGTTCGTGGTCGAGAAGATCGGGGCCATTTCATATTGGGCCGGGGCGACTTCGTTGTGCTTGGTTTTGCACAGCACACCCATTTTCCAGAGTTCAACGTCCAAGTCGCGCATGAAGGCGGAAATGCGGTCTTTGATCGCGCCGAAATATTGATCTTCGAGTTCCTGTCCTTTCGGGGACGGGGCGCCGAAGAGCGAGCGGCCGGCGGTGATCAAGTCGATGCGCTTGTTGAAGTATTTCTTATCAATAAGGAAGTACTCCTGCTCCGGACCGACCGTCGAGGTAACGCGTTTCGAGGTGGTATTGCCGAGAGCTCTCAAGATTCTCATGGCTTGCTTCGAAACGGCTTCCATGGAACGAAGAAGCGGGGTTTTCTTATCCAGCGCTTCGCCAGTGTACGAGCAGAACGCGGTTGGGATGGTCAAGGTCACGTTGCCGACGCCGTCTTCTTTCAAGAAGGCGGGCGAGGTGCAGTCCCACGCGGTGTAGCCGCGGGCTTCAAACGTGGCGCGCAGGCCGCCCGACGGGAACGAGGAAGCGTCCGGTTCGCCCTGGATCAATTGTTTGCCGGAGAATTCCATGACCACGCCGCCGTCGGAGGTCGGAGAAATAAAGGAGTCATGCTTTTCGGCGGTGATGCCGGTGAGCGGCTGGAACCAGTGGGTGTAGTGGGTGGCGCCCTTTTCGATGGCCCAATCTTTCATCGTGTTGGCGACAACATTGGCCACTTCAAGAGTGAGCGGCGCGCCTTCTTCGATGGTTTTTTTCAAAGCTTTATAGGTATCTTTGGGCAGGCGCTCTTTCATCACGCGGTCGCTGAACACGTTCGAACCGAACACTTCGGTGACGTCAGATGAAATTTTGGATTTACCGTTCATGGATTTACCGTTTGTGCCGATAATTTTGCTGATTTCCTGTAATGTTGCCATAACTCTCCCCTCGTGACATTATTTTTTTAAAGAAGTTGGGCAAAAAAAAACCTTCTTCCGGTGTGTCCGTCTCAGAAGAAGGCTCCATTGCCTTGTGAATATGTGAGCTTTATAGCTTTCTGCGCAAAAGGGTGTCAAGAAAATTTTTATCGAGGGGAAAAACCCCTAGACGGCCTGAAAAATGTAGTCCTTCCCCTCTAATTCCGACAGGAAAGACGTGTCGATTTTGTCGCCCTCGATTTGGCCCGCCAAACGGCCAAAACGGTCCAAATGCTCGCGGAACCGCTTAGTGGCGTAGGACACAGTGGTGCCCGTGGTCATGATGAACGCCCAGTCGCTGGACTGCATTAATAGGAGCTCGCGCTGCAATTGGTCGATCGCGCGCTTAACGTCTCCATAGGCGTCCGGGAATTGAAGTCGAATTTTCCGCATTTTCTCTTCCGCCCAATGCTGATGCCGGTAAAGCCAGGCGTTCCCCCCGTTCAGCCACACCAAATTGTAGCCCTCCGAGCCCCACGTGGACGGATTGGGCTTTTGCAGCTGACGGACCGGATGGCGGTCCAGATACGTGGCGCAGCTGATCAGTTCAACCTCGCCGCGGATCCCGGCCATTTTGCGGATGAGTGCATCCAGAAAAAGCGGGCCTTCGTACCACCAATGGCCGAACAATTCAGCATCATAAGGGGACACAATAATAGGAGGGTTCTTGGTTTTGCCGTTTAGGAAGCGCACCTGGGCCTGACGATTAAACATAAAGTTGCCGGCGTGCTCCTCGGCTTTTTGCGCGGCTTTGGCCGGATCATAAAACGCTTTCTCAGATAACCCGACATTTCCCGTGATTTTGTGATATTTGATGCCGATGCCGCGCCGGTCGCCATCCGAATGCAGATAGGGTTTAATGTAATCGTAGTCGGCGTCGTAACCCAAGTCGCGATAAAACTCCCGGTACTCGGCGTCGCCCGGGTAACCTTCCTTTTGGCTCCATACCTGCTTGCTCGATTCCGGATCGCGCGCAAACACGTTCACGCCCGCCTCAGTGATCACCGGCGCGTAAACGCCGTACAACGGCTGGGGCTCGCCGTACAAAATGCCGTGTGAATCTGTGAAGAAATATTCAACCCCGTGTTCTTTTAGCGCTAGCTCAACATCTTCGGCGTACCCGCACTCGGCGAGCCAGATGCCGCGCGGCTTGCGGCCGAAATAGCGTTCATGGGATTTAACCGCGGCGGAAATCTGCGCGCGCCATGCCGGAAGACCCGTCATCAGAGGCAAAAAGCCGTGCGTCGCAGTACAAGTAATAATTTCCAAATGGCCCGAATCCAGCAATCCGCGAAGGCTATTGATGAGCCGGCCCTGATGCTTATTGAACAAGAAATCTTTGATCGTGCTTAAATTCTGCAGGTAATATTCGGCAAGATATTTCACATGGCCGTGGTTGGCGCGCTTCACTTCTTTCTGCATCAGTTCGATACGCTTATCAATATAGAGGCGCAAACGTCCCTGCAGAACGCCGTCTTCCATCATTGTCGCCAGCGGCGGCGTGACCGACATCGTTAATTGGAACGGAATCCCTTCATCGCGAAGTTTTTCAAAACGCATGAGGAGCGGCACGTAGGTTTCAACCACCGCTTCGTAATACCAGTCTTCTTCCAGAAAATCAGGAAACTCCGGATGCCGAATAAACGGCAAGTGCGCGTGAAGAACAAGGGCCAAATAGCCGTTCGAGCTCATTGCTGCCCCCAATCCACCACGTTGCTCGAACCGAAGCGGCCGGAGGCGCCCATGAATCCGCTCGAGCCGCCTCCCCAACGCGACCACGCCTCGCCCATCGACAATTCAGATCCTTCGAGCGTCGTGCGTTCTCCGGTCGACGTATCGATCAGCGTCGCCATGGTGTTCGCGCTCGGGCCCATGCGCGGCGTGCGCACGCGCTTAGAGCGCAGCAGCCCACGGCGCTCGCCAGAAGGCGTCCATCCGACCAACTCCACTTGATATTCCTGGTCCGGCTCAACATCCAGCCAAAATTCGCCGACAAAACTTAATCCGCGGCCGAGCAGTGTCGTGCGCCCGGACCCAAAATGGGTTACTTCGATGCCGAAATCCACCATCTCGTCGCCGCTCCACTCCCAGAACGTATACGCTTTCTGCGGCGCTTGGATAAGAAAACCGATTTGATTGGCGCCATAATGGTCACGCGGCAGCGGTCCCCAGCTGTTGATGAAGTGCTGCGCGGCGTCGGCGTCGGGATGAAGACGTTTCATCAAGCTATCGAGAAGGGGTTTTGATTTGGGCAGGCGAAGAAGCTCGTGGTAAGCGTCCAAATAAGCGCGCAGCGAGTGGTCGGACGCCCAACGGCGGAGTTTAAACATCTGGGTTTCAAAAATTCCTTCGTACTGGGCGCGGGCCTTGTTGTGCATCGCCCCGTTGATGTGCCGTCCGTCCACCAAACCGATTCCATCCGCGAACAGCAGGCCCGTCTTCAAATAGCTCACTTGCCCGTAAAATTCGATTCCGTCCGGATGGAACAGCGTGTCGGGCACGCCAATGCGCGGCAAAAGCGTCGGCGAAAAATTCCCCTCGTGTCCGATCTGCGTGATGTTCAGGAATGTGCGCGCATTTTTGAACAGCGCAGCGCCCGCCTTTTCAAGCTCGACAAACAAAGGCAAAAGCGACGACTTCCAATTGAATAGGTGAAAAATATCGACGGGTTTCTTTAATTGCTCGGCAAGCTTAATAGCGGCCTTGGAGAAAACCGCGCTGTCAATCGCGGGCTCGAGCGCGGGCGTCTTCAGCATAAAGATCCCTGGATTGGCTTCGCCCTTTGTGAGCTTAACGAACTCGACGGGAATTTTTTCGGCCAACTGAATGACTGAACGCGTGATGCGGGATGCTGTAAGTTTTGTCTTGGGAAGGAGGGCGGCGTTAAAGGGGATTAGGACATTGATGCGCAGCCCTTGTTCGGACAGCTTGGGCAGTACGGAGTTGGGGCGGCACTGCACCGCGCCTTTGGAGCGAAAGAAAAATTCGCTGCTGGGACAAACCCATATTACATGGGGCGTTTTCTTCATGCCTATTCATCCAAGAAACCTCTCACGAGTGGGTTAGGTCACCGCTGCAAGGTTCGCATCACGATCATAGTACGATTTGACGCCAAATAGGTTGGTTTTTTTTTCGCCGAGAAAAAACGAAAAGCTTTGCTACTGAACGAACTCGCCGCCCAAAAGTAAAAATTACTGAGTATCAGCGCTATTCAACTTCAGCCTAGCCGCCTTTATTGGCCGACGGCGTCCGGCGCTGGGTGTTGGTGTGCGAAAATCCCATTTTGTTAGCCATTTTGCCAAGCCATCCGCTTTTTTTATCGTCACCATGCGCGGGCTTGGAACCCCCGTGTGCGTGCTCCGGTTCCGGGTTCTTTTTGGCTTCATCCGCCGCAACTTTGGCAGCGTTCAGCGCCGCCTTCTCGCGGGCTTTGCGATCGGTCTGCTCGTCTTTTTCCAAATGGCACTTTTTGTATTTCTTGCCCGAGCCGCAGTGGCACGGATCATTGCGTCCAATATCGGTTGATGGTGTTACGGGTGTCGTCATAAAAACTCCTTTTACGTGTTACGGTTATTTTAGCACAGGCATTTCGACGCGGACGCGCAATCTTTCTCCGAGCCGCTTGTATAAGGCCGGATCAACCCCGACGCGATGAACCACGTCGTAAAAGATATTTTGGATACGCCACACGTTCAACTCAAACGGGAGCTTGCCCACCAATTCCATCGCGGCCTCCAGCTTCTTTACCAGCTGCGTGTCGTTGGGGTTCTCGCGCAAACGCCGCATGACTTTTTCGATCGCGCCTTCAATCAAATAACCAAGCCCAACTGTGTCCAAATGGACCCGGCACGATTTCGATTCTTCAAAGATGTCCATAATGCGCTTCAAGTCCGGCTCGTCCGCCTGGATCGCGCGCTTGAGATCGGCGTTCAAAACGAACTCAACCGACGTCGCCAGCGCCTTCGGTAGCGGCATTTTAAACTCCGCTAAAAATTTCAGCAGCGTCGCGTTGCGTTCATAGACGCTACGATGCGTGGCCTCGATGTCTTCCATCGTTGCTTCAAGAATCTGGCTAAAAACCTGCCGCTGCTGGTCACCAAACAGGGACTTGAGCGAATAAATAGAGCCGCCAAAATGGCGGTCGATGGCGGCGAGCGTTT
>CAZCJA010000005.1:0-52267 GCA_964499015.1 uncultured Elusimicrobia bacterium | reverse complement strand
GTTTGGTCGAGAATGTATCGAGCGCGCCGAGGCGTTTGGCTTCGCGAAGTGTCGTCGTGGAACGGCCGAGACCGGACACCGCGTACACACGTTTGCCGGAGCGGCGAACGCGGCGCAGGGCCATGCCCAATGAGCCTCCAATAAGTCCGACGCCGACGATGCAAACGTTTTTCATGGATTAGACGGTGCGGCCGACAGCCTCCGCCACCAGTTTGATTTCCTTCATAAACTGGGCGAATTGAACGGGCAGAAGCGCCTGCGGGCCGTCGGAAAGAGCTTCCGCCGGACGCGGGTGCGTTTCGATCATGATGCCATCGGCGCCGGCCGCAACCGCGGCCTTGGCCATGGGCACGATGTATTCACGCACGCCGAGGCCATGCGACGGATCGACGACGATCGGCAAATGGCTCAAATGCTTGATCACGGGAATGGCGCTTAAGTCGAGCGTGTTCCGCGTGGCGGTTTCGAACGTGCGGATGCCGCGTTCGCACAAAATAACGTTATGGTTGCCCTTGGCGACGATGTACTCGGCGCTCATCAGCCATTCTTCGATTGTGGTGGCGAAGCCGCGCTTCAAAACGACGGCTTTATCACATTGGCCCACCTCGCGAAGGAGGTCGAAGTTCTGCGCGTTGCGCGCGCCGATCTGCAGAACGTCCACGTAGCGGCACATAATCGCGACTTGGCGCGGGTCCATGACTTCGGAGACGATAGGCAGGCCGGTCAAACGTTTCGCTTCGGCCAACAACTCCAAACCTTTTTCACCGAGGCCTTGGAAAGCGTATGGCGAGGTGCGCGGCTTGTACGCGCCGCCGCGCAGAAGATGCGCGCCGGCCTTTTTGATTTCGCGGGCGTTGGCGATCAAATTTTCCCAGGTGTCGACGGAACACGGCCCGCCGATCATGACGACCTGTTTGCCGCCGACCTTTACTTTGCCGATCTGGACGATCGTGTTGTTTTTATTGAACTCGCGGGAGACGAGCTTGTACGGTTTCGAGATCGGCGTGATGAACTCGACCGCTTCCATCGTTTCAAACTTACTTTTGTGGAGGATGGCTTTGTCGCCGATGACGCCGATAACGACGCGTTCGGTTCCTTTGGACAATGATGCCGTGAAGCCCAGTTCTCTAACTTTGGCGACGACTTTATCGACCTCTTTTTTGGTAATGCCGGATTTCAGTGTAAGAATCATTTGCTGTTCACAACCTCCCTTAATGCTTTCAGGAATATTTTGTTTTCATTCGGCTGGCCCACCGTGACACGCAGGTAATCGGGCAGGCCGTATTCGTCAACCGAGCGCGCCACCACGCCTTCGTGCAGCAGGCGCTCAAACAACAAACGTCCCGTCCAGGGCTTAACCTGGAAAAGAATGAAATTCGCGGCCGACGGCACGACGGCAAAGCCCATGCCGGCCAGCTCCTTGGCCAGTTTTTCCCGTTCGGCGTCGTTCATCTTCACGGTCTTCTTGATGTGCGCCTCGTCGAAAAGAGCGGCCGAAGCGGCCGCCTGCGCGGGCACGGACACGTTGAACGGCGGCTTGATTTTGTCGATGGTGCGCACGAACTGTTCCGGCGCGATACCGTAGCCGACGCGCAGCCCGGCCAAGCCGAACGCTTTCGAAAATGTGCGCAGCACGACCATGGGGCGTTTGCGGAAAAATTCCTCCGCGAT
This sequence comes from uncultured Elusimicrobia bacterium, assembly GCA_964499015.1. Classification (GTDB taxonomy): domain Bacteria; phylum Elusimicrobiota; class Elusimicrobia; order F11; family F11; genus CAZCJA01. Next base: position 50,596 of record CAZCJA010000005.1, on the reverse strand, counting down.
GGACGGATAATCCGTGTTCGTTTCCGCGTATTCGAAATAGGCTTCGTCAAACACGGGCACCACGTGCGCGGGCAGCGCCGACAGAAACTCATCCACTTCGGAACGGTTGTTGTAGGTCCCGGTCGGATTGTTCGGGTTCGCGATAAACACAAATTTCGTCCGTTTCGTCGCGGCCGCGGCCATCGCGCGTAAATCTTGCTTCAAATTCTTCTGCGGAACGACGATCGCGCGCGCGCCCATCAGTTCGGCGGCGATGCGGTATTGCAGAAACGAGGACTCGGAAACGACCACTTCATCGAACGGCGACAAATACGCCTTGGCCAAGAGCTCGATGATCTCGTCCGATCCGGCGCCGATGATAATTTCCTGAACGTCTTTGTGGAATTTGGTGGCCAGCATGCGGCGCAAGTCGAGGCTGCGCGAATCCGGATAACGAAACAAATTCTCCGCCACGTCCTTATAGGCCTTCATGCCTTTCGGCGAGGGTCCAAGCGGGTTCTCATTCGACGCGAGCTTGACCACTTTGGTCAGGCCGTATTGGCGGCGAATCTGCTCGAGCGATAACCCCGGCATATATTCAAGCAGGCGGTCCAATTCGGGACGAGGAACGACAGGAAATGTTGACGTTTGATTCATAAATGGAAAGAGCGGCTCAGACCCCGTAAGGATAGGAGCCGAGAACCTTGAGGTACGCGCACTTGCGGCGCAGTTCCGTCAGCGCTTTCTGGACTTTCTTGTCCGACTGGTGGCCGACAAAATCCACGAAGAATATGTATTCCCATACTTTTTTCTTGGTCGGGCGCGATTCGATCTTGGTCATATTCAAATTCGCTTTCTTGAACACCTGCAGTGTGTCATACAGAGCGCCGACGCGGTCCTTAACCGAGAACAAAACGGATGTTTTGTCCTTGCCGGTCGACTTGGGCACCGCTTCTCCAATAATGAGAAAGCGCGTGGTGTTATCGATCGAGTCCTCAATTTTCGCCGCGACCGTTTTCAAATGATAGATCTCCCCCGCCGCTTGCGAGGCGATGGCGGCGGCCGTCGGGTCGAGCGTCGCGTGGACGGCCGCGTCCGCGGTGGAAAGCGTTTCGTGAACGGCAGCGTTCGGCAAGCGCGCTTCCAGCCATTTGCGGCATTGGGCCAGCGCCTGCGGGTGCGAGTAAACGCCCTTCACTTTTTTTATGTCTCCGGATACGGAGAACAGGTGATGGTTGATCGGTTCTTCGCGTTCGGCGACGATGGACAAATCCGAATTGACGAACATGTCCAGCGTGTGGTTGACGATGCCTTCCGTCGAATTTTCAATCGGCACGACGCCGTAATCGGCGCGCTTTGCCTCAACCTCACTGAAGACGTCGCGAATCGACGGGAGAGGGATGTATTCGCAATTGCGCCCAAAATGCTTCACCGCGAGCTGATGCGTGAAGGTGGCTTCGGGGCCGAAGTAGGCGATCTGCAGCTTGCGCTGCAAGGAACGGTGCGCGGTGAAAACCGACTGGAAAATATCATTCACCGCTTCTTCCGGAAGCGGCCCCTTGTTCAATTCGCTCATGCGGTCCAAAATGGCGCGTTCGCGCTCGCTGGAAAACACCTGTTCTCCGTTCTCCGCTTTGATGCGGCCAATGCCCTGAACGACCTGCGCCCGCTTGTTCAGGAGCGCAAGAAGCTCATTATCAATGGCATCAACGGCTTCGCGATGTTTTTGCAGGGGATTTTTCGACATAGGAGGCCGTATCATAGACTATTTCCGCGGGGTTTGAAATTGGTTCTAATAGCTCCGTCATGAGCGAAAAAACGAGCAAAATTGCCGCCTGGGCCGTTATTGGGCTCTTCCTCATTATTAATCTCGCCAATCTGCGCCAATACGGCCTCACGTACGACGAAGGACGCGCGTTCTGGCGCGGCCAGCACGCGCTTCAACTGGCGGGGTCCTACGTCGGGTTGTCGCAGCCGCTCAGCCAACACGACGCCGAGTTCCTCGACAACGCCTACCATCCCACGTTTTACGCGAGCGTAAGCTACGCGGCCGCGAGCTTGGCCACGAAACTGGGGCATGAATGCGTCTCGGCCCGGCATTACTTCAATGTCCTATGGGCAACGGCGGGACTGGTGTTTCTTTTACTGCTGGTGACGCGCCATTGGGGGCCCATGGCGGGCTTCTATGCGGTCCTTTTTCTCGCCCTTTTCCCAACTTTTATTGCCCACAGCCACTACAATCCCAAAGACGTGCCCTTTTTATCGATCGCCGTCGCCGCCCTTTACGCGTTTGATGTTTTTTTGCGCCGCCAAACGGTCCGCGCCGCCGTTATGGCTGGTGTTCTTTTCGGCTTATCGGCGGCGACCAGCTTAAACGCGCTCTTGCTCGCGCCGGCTTTTATTGCCGGACTCTTCGTCGGCATAAAACCACCGAAACGCGGCGCGTTATTCCTTTTCATCTGGGGCGGGGCCGCCATCGCCGCTCTGTACGCCAGCTGGCCGATCCTGTGGACGGATCCGCTCTATCCCTGGCGCTCCATCACCTTCTTCGCCCAACCGTTCATGAACAACAGCGTTATTTACTTAGGACGCCGTTATGACGCGACCACGCTGCCCTGGCACTACACCCCCGTCAATTTCCTGGCGGTGATCCCGCTCGTTACATTTGCCTTCTTTGTTTATGGGCTGTCCAAAGCGTTTCGTGATCGATCCGGCGATAAAAAATATTTGTTCGCCGTCCTCCCGCTGTGGTTTGCGGTGCCGATTCTGGCGCGCCTGATTCCCTCCGTGACGCGCTACGACGGCATGCGGCACGTTTTTATCTGCGTGGCGCCGCTGGTTATCTTCGCCGGCATCGGCGCGGCGCGCTTACTGGCGGCGCGGCCGCGCTGGAAATTTGTGCACGCGCTGGTTCCCGCCTGGCTATTAATCGAAGTCCTGATCGTTCATCCGTTTGAAGGATCGTACGTGAATGAGGTGACGCGCCTGGCGACGCGCGGACATGTGGAACGCCAATTTAATCTCAACGTCTGGGCGGCGCCGCTGGTGCAGGGCATCCGCTGGCTGAATGAGAACGCGCCCGCCAACGCTGTGGTCTGCTCCTACGCGCCGCATCTCATCGACTGCATGAAACGGGCGGACATAACACTCTCGTGCGAATCAAACGCGGATTTTCGAATTGTGGTGAGCGAGCAGCAGCGGCAGGATAACGGGTTGTCGGAGATGGAACCGGTTTTTGCGATCCGGCGCTACGGGGTTTTGCTGCTGGGGATTTTTGATTTACGGTTGGTCGGGCTGCCCCGCCCGGAACGACGATAACTCCGCGTCAAACGCGCCCACGGCGACCTTGGAACGAATCAACACCGGCATTTTGCGTTCGTCGTTGGTGAGCCAAATGGTCATCTTTCCGTCTTCCGCGCGAAAAATGGAGTCCCCCACAAGCGCGGGACGAACGCGCAGGCATTCAAACTCGCCGGCCGCGACGCGAATTTTCTCGATTTTCTTATCGACGGACACTTTCATCGGAAAGGTATCTCCGTCGGAAAAAACAACCAGAGAATACTCCTTGCCGGGTTCGAGCGGCTGCGCGCGAATATAGAAAAAGGCCGACAGCATATCGCTGGCCGGCTGCGTAACCGGCCCGTCGCGTTTGGTGATTTTTCCCTTGTAGTGCTTCTCGTAGGTGTAGGTGCCGCGCGCGTAATTGATGGACGTATTGCGGACCACCCGGTATCCGCCTTCGCGCAGATTCTGATGAAAATTAACCGAGGCAAGCGACGCCTCGTCCACCTGCGAACCGTTGAAGTCGCGCACCTTAAAGAACGCGTCGACAAAATTGTTTGATTTGGCTATGGACATAAATCCCAGCGTCGGACGGCTGGCCACAAAAACGCTGCGCGTCACCTCGAGAGACGCTTCGCCGGCGTGGATAAATTCATACTTAATTGCGAAAACAAATTTTTCACCGGGATAGAACGCCCGGTTCGTGACGGTGGAAAGTTTAATGGTGGACGTTGACGCCGCCTGCAAAGGCAGCGCGCAAAGTGAAAGCCCCATGATCAAAAAAAGTTTTTTCATGACGCGGTGATCTTCAAGACCCCACCCTCTTCCCGGAAGTCGCCGATGTCCAGATGATAAAGCATGTCGTCATTGGGAGAAAGCGAAATTACGCGGTCGGTGAGCGTGCGAAAGAAAAACGCGGGCAGCGAAATGCCCGCCGCCGAGATCCGTTTCAAGCGCGTGCGAAACGTTTTATCGGCGACCTCCGCCTCCAGTGCGATGCGCAGCGGAATCTTACCGAACGCTTTTCCGCCGATGGTCAGCAGTCCGTTTTCCAGTTCCAAAATCGGGTTCTTCAACCACTTGGCTTTTCCTTCCATCATCGTCAGCAGCGCGTTTTTATCCAGCTCCGCGCTCGGCTGCAGGCGATCGAGCGACAACAATTGAATTTCCTGCGTCTCGAGAAACAACGGCAGGTTGACCTGAGGCTTAACGAGCCGGATTGAAACATTTTTCAACTCCACTCCTTTGTACATCAACCGGCCGGAACGAAGCGACAGCTCTTTGAGTTCGCCCACGCCGGTTTTTTCTTTGGACACGGGGACCGCGCGCAGTTCCACCTGCTGCGCCGAAACGTTGGGGATCTGCAAATTTGTGAGCGACAAATTAAACAAGCCCACGTCGCCGATCGGCTGGCCCGCCGGCTCCTGCTGGTACAAAATGGCTTCCGATCCGTCGGGCAGCGGCCACGTCGCTTTTTTCTTAAAGACCTTATCGAACCACGGCTCCGGCTTGCGCAGAAATTCCACGGGCCCCATGATGCTGGCCGATCCCAGCTTCGGGCCCACGTCGCCCGTTTTGGTCAAAATGAATTCGGAAAATTCGAACCAGCGGCGTTTCGGCACGCCTTTAAAATCCAACGTTTTAATTCCAGCGGCCTTCAGATCGACGTCGAAGGAGTTGCTGTGGAAATACGGGGTGTTGGAAACGACCGTCACCCGGGATAAACGGGCGGGGTCTTTCTTTAGCGTCAAAATGGTTTCGATCACTTCTTTGTGCTTCCAGTCTTCGGCGCGCGGAAATTCGTCCTTCACGATGACGAAGGACAACACCGCCAGCGCAAAGAGGATCGCGTGCATCCAGCGGCGCGGCGGCAGCCACGCGGCGCTCAGCAACGCCACTGATGGAAGCGCGGGCATGAAATAACGATCGTTCTTATTGCTGATCAAGCTGAACAAAATATACGTGCCGAGAACGCAGAGCAGAAGCGGCTGCAGGCGCGGGCGCCAGAACACCGCGACAAGCCCGGGAATTAACAGAAAAGCGAGAAAGCCGGTTTGGCGTTGGATCGACACCGCGTACCAGAAAATATTTTTCCATCCCGACCACACGATGCCGCCCGCCGGGGTTTGCGCCGCGTAATTACTGGTGTGTGAGAGGGCCGGCAAAGCATTAATGGCGTACCACGGCCCCGCGATCACGAGGGCGACCAACGCGGCCACGCCGAGCGAACCCCAGCGCCGGTTGCGGACGGCGATAAGCGCGGCGGCGACGAACGGGAACAGCACATACGCGGGCGCGGTCCATTTGGTCATCAGGCCCAGGCCCATCGCGGCGCCAAAGGCGGCCGACCAACCCAGACTTTCGAAACCGTCCGAACGGAGCAACGCGTACAGCGCCGCCGCCACCCACACCGTCAGCCAGAGATCAATGATCGTGATGTGTTGAATGTAGCCGATCATCGGATAAGCGACGAACAACGCGGCAGCCACCAACCCTTCCAGCGGTCCCGCCACGTTTAGGCCGATTAAAAAGATAAGAACGATCAAAACCGAGCAGGCGATGATGTTCACCACCGCACCGGTATCGGCCACCGTGTCGACGCGTCCGAGCGCGGCCGCCACCATATAGTGATACAGCGGCGGATAACTGAAGTATGCGGGCTGGAGGAGGGAGAGTTTATTGTCGCTCTGCGCGCGTTCCTTGTATTCGAACGAGACCAGCGTGTGGATGGATTCATCCCAAGCCGTCGGACGCGTGTCTTTCTTGATCCAATTCAAGACGGTGACGGCGTTGATGACGATTAAAAGAAGAAGTCCCGCCGTGATGCCGAGGCGCGCTTTCATGAGTGGGCCGCGATCCAATCCGCGGCGGTTTTTAAGTTGCGGGCCACCGTGGCGGCGGTTTTACGAACCGCGCGCGCGTGCGAGCGGCCCGCTCCGGTCAATACAAGGATCCCGCGCGCGCCGCTGCGGTTGGCCAGCTCAACGTCACGCGCCTGATCCCCGATCACGAATGATTTTTTAAGGTCCAAATGAAGTTCCCTGGCCGCTTTACGGACGAGATACGGCTTTGGTTTGCGGCACCGGCAATTATCGTCGGGCCGGTGCGGGCAGAAATAAATTCCGGAGAGCGTCACGCCATTTGCCCGTAGCTTTTGTTTGAAAGCGCGGTGGATGGCGTCCAACTCGTCTAATGTTAAATAACCGCGCCCAACGCCGGACTGATTGGTGATCAACACCAATTTATATCCGGCTTTCATGAGCCGGCGCATTCCAGTGAACGCAAACGAATAAAAGGCCATCTTGTTCACGTCCGTCAAATAGCCGCGTTCCGTTAATATCGTGCCGTCGCGGTCCAAGAAAACGGCCGGTTTACGCGTCATGATCATGCCTCAAGAGCAGCGTGTGCGCCGCGCCGACAAACGTCCAGAAAATAAGCGTTACTTCGGAATCGTTGATCCATGATTCCGTCAGGCCCGCGACCAAAAACGCGGTGAGCGTAGCGATGAGCGGCGCGCGCCACTCGCTGGGCGCCCGCCAGAACGCGCGGAAAATCACAACGAACACCCAAAGCAAAAGCCCGAGCCCGATCACGCCGCGTTCGGCCGCTTGCTGGAGATAAATACTGTGCGCCTCGCTCCACACGCGGTCTTCGTATCCGGGGACCTCTTTAAAATTAATTTTCACGCCTTCTTTGCCCACACCCACCAACGGCGATGATTTAATAATGCCGAATGCTTCTTTCCAGATAAAAAACCGCAGTTGCTTGGATTGCTGGTCCGCCACACTGCCGGCGGACGAGGAGAACGCGCTAAGCGCCCGGCCGCGAACGCTCGGTACCAGCGCACCGATCGCCACAACACAAAAAAGAAGCGCCGTCCACGCGGCCAAACGTTTCTTTAGAGGCATAAAGCAGGAGAAAACGAACAGCCCCGCGAACACACCCAGCCAAACGGCCCGGCCTTGGGCAAAGAACACGCCAAGCAAGGTCAAGACAAACCCGATAACCATGAGCCGGCGCGGCCGCTTGGTAAACAGCACGAGGAAAAGGAATACCGCGGGCATCAAACATTCGGCATACGTCAGAGCATGGCTGCGGGAGCCCACGGCGCGGTTGGTGTGCACGGCCAGCGCTTCTATGACACCGCGCGGCCAGCCGGAAAATTGCGGCGGAATCGTGTAGGTGTCGGGCGTCGGGTGATAAACAATACCGCTGAACGCTTGCGCGGCCGCCCATGCGCCGCCGACGGCGGAACCGATCAAAAACCATTTAAGAAGCGCGCGCGCGTCGCTGTCACGGGCCGCGTGTGCGAACAGGAAAAAAAGAATCATCGGATACTGGTCGCTGAATTGCGAAACCAACGTCCCCCACACCAAGAGGACGGCGATGGGCATGTCCAACGGCGAGCGCGTCCAGGAAAACGATTTCTTATCGACAAAAAACGAGAGCGTGCCAAAAATAACGAACAGACCCAGTCCCGCGTAAACACCAGAGATGGATAGGGCGAGCGCGAGGCCCAGAAGGCCCGCACCAAACAGCCGTCCGTTTGAAAGAATCATGCTTCGGGTTTCCTTTTCCAGCGATTGTGGATCCAAAACCAGTTTTCCGGGCGAGTTTTAATCACGCGTTCAAGTTCATGCGATATCTTTTCGGTGTTTTTCAAAAGCCGCTCTTCGGCGGTCCCATTATCGGAAAATTTGAGCATGGGCTCATAAATGACTCGGAATTTATTCCCGTCGCGCAAACAATACGTCAGAAGCACCGGGGCCTCCGTCCGTTCGTTCAGCAGCGCGGGCAAAGGCGTGGTCGCGGCGGGACGGCCGAAGAAGTCCACGAACACGCCGCCGGTGTACAAATTCTGATCGACCAGCACCCCCAAGGTTTTCTTGTCTTTCAAGATACGCAAGGACGCCCGCACCGCCTGGCGGTGAAGAATAATAGGCACGCCGCTGTCGGCCCGCTTCTTTTGAATCCATTTTTCCGCGTACGGGTTTTTCATCGGCCGGGCAATCGCGGCGCCTTCTCCCACCAAATGCGCGGTGCCGACCGCGCACATTTCCCAATTGGTGAAATGCAGCGTCACCAAGATCAGGCCCTTGCCCTTTTTCATCGCGGCGTCCAGGTTTTCACGGCCATCGATAACGAAGTAGTCGTTGAAATTCTCATGCGTGATGTCGCCAACGCGAATGAACTCGACCGCCGTGCGTCCAATGTTTTTCCACATTTTCCGAACCGCGTTTGCGCGATCGGCCTCGTTCATCGATGGGAAAGCGATGGCCATATTCGCCATGGCCAAGCGAGTGCGCGACGACAAAATAACGGAGAAAAACAAGCCCATCCATTCGCCCAACCATAACGCGAACGGGCGCGGCAAAACCATAAAGAACGCTTCCACGAGGCGAATAAACGCGTATTCAAGCCAGTAGCTGAAGACCTTCATCGTTTTTTCACGAGAGCTTTCAACATTTCATCCCATATCTTTTCGTCGGCCGTTGAAAACCGGTGTTGAACAGCGGCCACCCAGACGTCGAAATCAAGCTCGCGCGCCTTCCCCCAACGCGTGCGCTCGAGCTTGACCAAATCTTTCTCCGTCGTGACGACGCCCGCTTCTTCTTTTTTGGCCGTCTCCTCGATTTCCTTCAAATCCGCGTCGGTGTAATAATGATGGTCGCGAAAACGCATCGGGATCACCTTGGCGCCGGCGTTTTCAAACGCGCTCTCAAACGCCTGCGGGCGGCCGACCGCCGAGAGAACGACCAGTTTTTTATCTTTCAGGTCTGCGGTGGAAATTGTTTTACCGGCTTTCCAATGGCGGATCGCCATGCCGAAAGAACTCCGCACAATCCGATCCGCGGATACATATTTTTCGATTTCCGAGATGAGTTTTTGCTTCTTCTTCTCATCCACGAGCTCGAGGCGCGTCAGCACAACCAGATCGGCCCGCGACAGGGCGTCTTTCGGCTCGCGCAGGCGGCCATGCGGCAGCAAGCGCCCGCCGGCCCAGGGATTGGAGGCGTCCACGCAAACGATGTCCACGTCGCGGTGCAGCGCCCAATGCTGAAAACCGTCGTCCAAAATAAAAACATCGATGGGATTTTTAGCGAGGAGTTCGCGCGCGCTTTGCGCGCGGTCGGGACCGGTACCGATGGGGACATCGGGATGATAGTGCATGAGCAGCGCCGCTTCGTCGCTGAAGCCACTGTGGCTTTTGTATCCGCGCGTCAGCACCGCGGGACGAATGCCCCATGATTTAAAGTCGGAAAGAATTTTAATGACAAGTGGAGTTTTCCCGGTGCCGCCAACAGAAATATTGCCGATGGAAACAACGGGGCGCTCCAGCCTTTGGCGGCGGGCGGTCTTTAGCGCGCGGTCTAATTTAAGCCCGGCGTAATAAACGAACGATAAGGGCGAGTGTAAAAAACTCAAAAGCGGGATTTACCGCGGGTTATCTGCAGATGAAAATCGAACATGTTCTCGTCGCGGCGCACATACACGCGCGGCAGGCAATACGGGCGGGCCTTGCAGCCGTCATTGTCCCATTTTCCCGCATGAACGCTGACGGCGCTGCGATAGCCGCACTTCTTGGCGATCCCCTGCAGCCGAGCGTCGTCGGCGCCGGCGCCATATGGATAAGCGAACGAATCCGGCGCTTCGCCCAAAAATTCGCCGATCACGCGCCGACTTTTTTCCATCTCGATTTCGGCTTCCTTGAGCGTCAACTGATGCAGGCGCGGGTGATTCATCGTGTGCGAGCCGACTTCCCAGCCGGCGGCGCGCATTTCCTTCAACTGGTCCCAGCTCACCATTTTGATGCGGACTTCCGATGCGGGGTTATGCCAGGCGTTGTCCCAGCCCACCGTTTGCACGACGACATAGATCGTGGCCCGATAGCCATACTCTTTGAGAATGGGCAGCGCATCCGTGTAGTTGTTTAAGTAGCCGTCGTCGAAGGTCAGGAGAACGGGTTTTTCCGGTAGGGATTTTTTTCCGTCCCAATGATCATAAAGGTCCCTAAAAAGGATCGGGGTGTAGCCGTTCTTTTTAATGTAATCGAGCTGCTTGCGAAACATGGCTTTCGAGATCCAGAGGTTGGGCATCTTCGATCCTTCGGGCGGATCGCCGATTTTGTGGTACATGAAAATCGGAATCCCTTTTTTAACCGGTCGCCACCAGTTCCAGCGCGCCGAAAGCCCCAGCACCACGAGGACCGCGATGACAATTAAAAATATGTTCATTTGTTCTGCGCCTCCAGGTCGCGCAACTTGGAAAACTTAAGCCAGACGTAATACGACGAAAGTTTGGCGTATAAAAAGCCGTTTGCACCGTCGAGAAAACCGCCCTTCAACACATACCGCACGATGAACTCGTATGGCAGGCGGAGATAATGCCAAAAATGGAATCGCTGACCGCGCGCGTATTTTTTCTTAGCAATTAAACTCGTGTAGCGGTCGCGCTTGTCCAAATACTCGTCCAAATTCCGGTAGCTGTAATGATCGATCGGGTTTTTTAGCCGGCCGATCGGCCCATCCACGCTGATACCCTCGTGCACTTCGTCTTTTCCGTACGACGCTTTGTCTTTGCGAAACAGACGCAGGTGCTTTTCGCCGGCCGCCCCGCCAAAACGCAGGCGTTTGCCCAAAAAGAAGTGCCGGAACGGGATATCAAAACCCGCCTTCGCTGAAACTTCGGCGGGCAAGCCCACGAGGAGACCACGTATCTCGTCCGCTAGCTCCGGCGTGACGCGCTCATCGGCGTCAATGTTCAAAATCCAGGGGCCTTTGGCCTTGTTCAGCGCCGCCTGCTTCTGCGGACCATACCCCTTAAATTCACTAAACGAGACCTGCGTGGTGTAGCGTTTGCAGATGTCCACGGTTTTATCCGTCGATCCCGAGTCAATCACCACGATTTCACCGGCCAAACCCGCGACGCTGTCCAGTCCGGCGGCGATATCATGTTCCTCGTTCTTAACGATCACAATGACCGACAGATTGGATAATTTCACGGTGGACGATAATACCATTTCCAAAAAAAAGCCTTTTGAGGTTTCTAAACCGGCAGGGTTATGGCGTTTTCTTGATTGTGAGTTGTGTGGATAACTCTGTGGATAACTTACGCGGGGTTTATTATAGAGCGATAGACCGCTTCTGTTTGCTCAATCGTGTGCGCAACGTCAAATTCGCGCGCGCGCTCGACCGCGTTGCGAATCAGCTCGCTCCATTTGTCCCGGTTAGCGATCATTTTTTCCAGCGCGAGCGCCAAGGCGGCCGGATCTTGGGCGCGGGCGAGCAGACCTGTCATCTCATCCTGCACAAGTTCTGGAATGCCGCCGGCGTTGGTGGCCACAATCGGCACCCCGAGCGCCATCGCATCGATAAGTGATGTTCCGAGCCCTTCCTCTTTGGATGAAAGACAGAAAATATCGAAGCTTTTCAACCAGCGCAGCGCGCCTTCCTTAAAACCGACAAACAAAACGATGTCATCCAGCCCCAACGCCGATGTCTGGCGCTTGAGTTCCTCCGCTAGCGGCCCGTTGCCGACCAAAACCGCGCGCACGTTCGGATTTTTCATGTGTAAAATTTTTATCGCGGAGATAAATGTCTTTTGGTCTTTGTGCGGGGCCAGTGCCGCCACCTGGCCGATCACAATAAGGCCGGAGGGGACGCCCATATCGGCTCGCGGCAGGGCCGTGACGCCGTTATAGCGGCGAAAATCGACGCCGCTGTACACTTTGGTTATCTTTTCCGGAGAAATCCCGCTGTCCGTAAGCACGCGGGTGACCGCGTCGGAAATGGAGATGATTTTGGCCGCGCGGTTGTATTTCCACCACGAAAGCGGATGATGCGCGACCGGAAAGTCAACGCGGCGCGTCAGCACAAAGGGTATGCCGCTGCGCACCGTAGCCAGCGCCGCGAGCGTTACCGCGTGGCCGCTGTGGGCATGGACGACGTCGACCCCATGGTGCTGGAGCCGGAGCGCGATATATCCCGCGGTGAACAGGCTGAATTCGCTCCACGGGTTGATTTCTTCGACAATGCAGTCGATGTCCCGCAGGCGCTGAGAAAGAGGCCGGCCGCGGCGGACGAACGCGACATTCTTATGCCCGCGCTTCGACAGTCCTTCGATTAAGGAATAAACCTGCTGTTGGCCGCCGCGCCAACTGCGCTCGGTATCAATGTGGGCTATGCAGGACATATTTATAGAGGGCGATGGTTTCGGCGATCATTTTCTGTGGGCCGTAATGCTGGCCGGCGACCGCAAGACCGCGTCGCCCCCACTCCGCAGCTGCGTTTAAATCGGCCAACAAACGCGCGATGGCTTCTTTAAGCAATTTGGAATCGCCGGGCGGAACGAGCAAACCCGTTTCTTCCGGCTCTATCAGTTCCGGCAAGCAACCCACCAGCGTGCCCACCACCGGCCGGCCTTCGGCCATCCATTCCAAACAGGCGCGCGAGACTTCTTCGCTGCCGATCGACGGAATCACGCCGATGGAACAGCGGCGCATGAAATCGCGCGCCGACGGCTCAAACCCGAGAAAGGACACCGCGTTTTGGATGCCCAGCTGTTTGGCCTGATTGGTGAGCAGGTCATAAGAAATATTGGCTTCTTTCCCCGCAATCAAAAAACGCACCGATGGATCTTCGGCCAAAATGTACGCGGCCGCTTCCAAAAACGTCGCGTGACCTTTCACGGGATCCAGGCGCCCAAGAACGCCGATGATTTTTCCCGGCAGCGGCGCCTGCGCCGGCGCGGGCTCAACACAGGGATAAATGGTTTTCAGCTTGGCGCTGTCGAGATGCAGACCGGCGGACGCAAACTGCCCCTGCACATGCTCCGAGGCGGCGATAAACGCGTCCGTGCGCTTATAAATAAACCGCGTCAGCGGATTAATACTAACCGGCCGCGCGTCGCCGCGGGTGCGCACCACGGGCATTTTCAAACCGCGTAATTTGCGGGCGAGAACGGCCCATGTATGCGTGCGGCCCGTGTGCGCGTTAACGATGTCCCAATTCCCGTTGCCGAAAAGCGAATACAGTTCGAAAAAGGAGCAAACCGGGGCCGTGCGCAATTTCTTCTGGTGCGCCAAGTGTTCGGGCTTTTTGCCGCGGCGTACTCCGATGGTGACATCGTGGCCCGCTTTCTGCTGAAGCTCGGCGATTTGCAGAAGATAGGCGGTGAGGCCGGAATCCCAACGCTCATCATGGAGATGCAAAATTTTCATTCCAGCTCCGAGGTGGAAAAAAGAAGCGCTTCGGTGTCGATGTCATTCATGCAGTTGTGATGGCTGAGCGGGCATACGTCGGTGCCATGAAGAGAACAAGGGCGGCATCCCAGAGTCGCCTCCGCCACGCGCGAGGTGGAACGGTACGGCGCGAAACCCAGCGCCCGCACCGTCGGGCCGAAAATTGCCGTTAAGGGCACGCCGAGCGCGTCGCCGATGTGCATGATCCCCGAATCGTTTGTGACCAAAAACGACAACTTCGAAATAATCGCGATCAAATCCCGAAGCGAGGTGAAGCCCGTCAAATCTTTGTAGGGCACCGTGAGTTTTTCAGCGACATTTTTCGCGGAGTCACGGTCGGCGGCGGAGCCCAAAATCAGAATTTCCGAATTGGGAAACGCGCCGAGACGATTGGCGGCGACGGCAAAGCGGTCCGCCGGCCATTGCTTTGTTTTGTGGCGCGCGCCGGGCGCGATGCCGATCAATTTCTTCGTTGGATCGATAGAAAAAGTCTGCAAAACCGCATTTTGGTTCTGAGGAAAAAGCTGGGTCTCGGTACTAACAATGGATACGCCGCCCGCGGCGAGCGCTTCCAAAATCCGCTCACGGACCGATTTGTCAAGCTTGGGCGATACCCATTTGGTCCACACGAGCAGATGACGCGCCAGCGTGGCCTTTTCCACCACGGTCACGTGCGGCGGCCCCGACACCAAGCGCAGCATCCACGAACGCACGTTGCCGTGCAGATCGATGATCCAGTCGTATTTGGCCAAACGGATTTCCTTGGCCAGCTCCGAGAACGGCTGTTTGCGCGAGTCGTAAACCACAACGTGGTTGATGTGCGGGTTTCCGTCGAAGAGTGCCGCGTAATCGGCTTTAACGAGCACCGATATTTCCGCGTCCGGATACTGGGCGCGCAAATTGGGCAGGGCCGCGGTCGACAAAACGACGTCGCCGAGGCTTGATAAGCGGATCACGAGAATTTTCATTTCAAAATTTCCATTTGTTCCTGGAGCGCTACCGCGATGCGGTCGGCGACGCCCTGGCTGTTGCGCACCGCGTGCGCGGCGGCGCTGCCCATCACCTTACGCCGCGAGACCTCCGCCGCGAGCTGCGTTAACGAATTGACGATTTCATCCGCGCTTCGGGCCTGCAGCGCGGCGCCCTGCTCAACGAGGCTCTCCGCTTCGGCAGAAAAATTTTCCATTGAAGCGCCAAAAACAAGCGGGATGCCGCAGGCGGCGGCTTCCAACGGATTCTGGCCGCCCCGCGGCACAAAACTACCGCCGATGAAGGCGATATCAGAGGCTTCATACATCTTTTTCAGATCGCCCAGTGTATCAACGAGCAAAACCTGCTCGCTCCACCGGCCGGTGTCCCGTATTTTACTCCACCGTTCGAAAGGAATTCCTTTCTTCTCAAGGAGCTGGGCCACCGCGTCAAACCGCGACGCCCGGCGCGGCGCAATCACGAGCCGCGTCTTTTCACTTCCTGTCCGGTTCAAGACGTTCAAGATCATTTCCTCTTCCGTGTCCCACGTGCTGCCGGCCGTGATGACGACGTCTGTCGTCTCGCCCCACAAACGCCGGCGCACGTCGCTCTTTTGTGTTGGTTCGAGAACATTCAGGTTGTCCACCTTCAAATTCCCGGTGACGACAATCCGTTCCGCCGGAGCGCCCAGGTCCCGGAAGTGCGCCGCGTCGTCTTCGGTGCGCACGTAGAAAATGGAAATGCGCCGCAGCAAACGGCGGATGAGCGAGCTGGCGCGGCGCCAGCCTTTCACGCTGCGCGCGGATAAACGTCCGTTGACGATAAAAATCGGAACGTATTGGGCGTAGCACGCCTCAACCAGATTCGGCCACAGTTCCGTCTCCACGACGATCAAGGCCGTCGGGTTCCAGCGTTTGATCCAGGGCTTAACGATCCAGCGCACGTCCGCCGGAACGAGATACACGTCGACGCCGGGCCGCTCCGCACGGATTTGCTCGCGCACTTCCGGCGCACTGGTGGTAATAAGCGCGTCCCCCGCGCCGCTCATGCGGTCAAACAAAGGGCGCAGCGCCTGCCATTCCCCCATCGACGCCGCGTGAAACCACAAGCGGTTTTCCGACGGGCGCTCCGGTTTGCTGCGGCCCAAACGTTCGCCCAAACCGGCGGCCGATCGTTTAAACCCGTGCTTGGCAAACAGCATCGGCACCCAGACCGGCAGAAGCACGATCATCATGATGTTATAAATCAACATGAGCGCAGAGGCGCGCAGGGAT
The DNA here is from genome assembly GCA_964499015.1 of uncultured Elusimicrobia bacterium. Classification (GTDB taxonomy): domain Bacteria; phylum Elusimicrobiota; class Elusimicrobia; order F11; family F11; genus CAZCJA01. Next base: position 34,852 of record CAZCJA010000005.1, on the reverse strand, counting down.
TGCCAATAACCGGGCGCCTCCGCCAACGCGCGCTCGCAGGCCTCTCTGTTTTTATGCAACAGCGCCTGGACCATCGCCTTAGCGGTTTCATCGTCGACTTTTTCGGAAAGAGTGAACGGCTGGCCGTGCGATACGACGATATGGCTGAACGGCAGCGCTATCATGAATTTGTCCCACGTATTAAACGTTAGCCGGCGGCGCGACAGCGTGTGCAGCGGGACGATCGGAATGCCCAAACGCTTGGCGGCAATGACAATGCCGTCCTGGACCGAATACGCGGGCCCGCGCGGGCCGTCGGGCGTAAAGCCGATTTGTTCGCCCTTCTCGGCTTTCTGGCAGATTTCCACAAAAGCGCGCAACCCGCCGCGGCTGCTTGATCCGCGCACCGCGTTAATGCCCATCCACGCCATCACCTGCGCGATATACTCGCCATCTTTACTCTGGCTGACCATAATGTTGATCGTCGGCTCAAATCGGTGGTGATAGGACAGGAAAACCTGTGTGTTGTGCCAGAAGCCGAAAATCATCGGCTTCATGTTGCGGCGGTAGGGCAGATACGATGGATGGTCCCACGTTTCGACGAACGACGTGCGCCCGACAAGATGAAGGAAGAAGGCCGCGATGGTCGCGGCGACGCGATGTAAGAATGTAGGCTTAGGCACTTAGGATTTGAATTTGGGGGCTTGGGCGAGCTTTTTACGCTTGTTGACGGGAAGCCAGGCGGTGAGCGCAACGCGCGTGAACCGGGGAGACAAATGACCGGCGGCGTCCAAATGAACGCTTTCCTGTTCGGCGGAAAGCGGCTGTAAAATTTCGGCAAGCGCCGCGGGATCGGTGACCATCACGGGCGGCGTCACTTCGCAGTCGTCGCCTTTGGCGTCGTCAACGAGCAGGCGGCAGAGGAAATTGAAAGCGATGTCGGCCGAGTCATCGGCGAGTGCGGTAATGAGCTGCGCGCGCGTGGTTTCCCCCGCGAGCAAAACCTCCGAGAGATACTCTTCCGTCGCCGGGCCGATGGTGGCGACCATCGCGGAAACCGCGAGCGCTTTGTTCAGGCCCACGGGCTTCAACAACTCCCGAAATGTCTCCGGGACGTCGTCGTTGGTCCACGTCTGATAAAAAGCGGCCGGATTCAAGTGCTCGGAAAATTGCTGGTTTTCGGCGGGAATGGATTCTTCGATTTCAGACGGAAGCTGCTTCACGCCCATTTGCGCTTTCAGGGCGCGCGCCACAAGGCCCAAACGCGGGCGGATTCGAAACTTTTTAACCTTCAACGGCCACCTTTTTTCTCATGACCTTCGAAAGTATAAACCAAGGCCAGGGCGACGCCAATCGTTGAGTACGAGCCGATGACAATGCCGAACAGCATGACCAGGGAAAAATCGCGAATGACTTCGCCGCCGAAAAAATAGAGAGAGGAGGCCGCCAAAAAAGTCGTGATCGAGGTATTGATCGTGCGGCCCAACGTTTCATTGAGAGCGCGGTTGTAAATTTCCTTGGCCGATTCTTTACGCGCCGAGCGCAGATTTTCACGGACGCGGTCGAACACAACGATGGTATCGTTGATGGAATAGCCGGCGAGAGTGAGCAGCGCCGCCACAATGACGAGGCTGGTTTCAAAACCAAACAGCGTAAACAACCCCCACGCGATAAAAACGTCATGCCCGAGAGCGAGAACGCTTGCAAAACCCCAGATGAAGCGGGTGAAGCGCCAGGCCACGTAAATCAAGATGAGGCCGAGCGAACCCAAGATGGCTTTAAACGTGTCCGCGATCAGGCGCTTGCCGATCGCCGGGCCGATGAATTCCACGCGGTCGGCATGGTCGCGCACATTGTCCGGATAGGCGGAACGCAACACGGAGACGAGTTCGGAGGAAATATCTTCTTTCGATTTCTCGCCTTCCTTAACGCGTATAACGACAGAGTGATTGGCCGGCTGAGTCTGCAGGCTGTACCCCTGCCATCCAGCATCATTCAATGTCTTGCGGATATCCTCAATACCGGGGAGTTCTTTTTCAAAACCGATCTGCACCAGCGTGCCGCCGGTAAACTCGATGCCCAACACCGGGCCGCGATGTTTGATAAACGCGAACGTCGAAACAGCGACAAGAAGAAGCGAGAATGCGAAGTAGTAGTTCCGTTTTCCGATGAAGTCTATTTTTGTGTCGCGAAAAAATTCCATGGTTTATCCCGTTATACGCTCAGAGTTTTTGGTTTGGCGGTTTCAAACCACACTTCGTAGAAAATCCGCGTCACATAAACAGCAGTGAACATCGAAACGATGAGACCAATCATCAACGTGATACCGAACCCTTTGACCGGACCTGTGCCAAACTGAAACAAGAACGCAGCGGCAAAGAGCGTCGTGAGATTTCCATCAAAGATCGCCCAAAACGCCTTGTCATAACCTTCGGACACCGCAAGACGCACGTCTTTGCCTTTGCGCAACTCGTCGCGCACGCGCTCCAAAATAATGACGTTGGCGTCGACCGCCATAGCCAGCGAGAGAATAATACCGGCGATACCGGGCATGGTCAGGGTGGCTTTAATCCAACTCATGCCCCACAACAAAAGGATCATGTTCATGATCAACGCGACGTCGGCGAGAAGCCCGGAAAACTTATAGTAGGTGGCGACGAACAAAATAACGAGCACGAACCCGATCACCATCGCCTTCATGCCGGAGCGAACCGAATCTTCTCCGAGTTCTGGACCGACCACGCGCTCTTCGACAATCATCATTGGCGCCTGCAAGTTGCCTGAATTCAATACGTTGGCGATACGCTTGGCCTCATCCGGCGTAAAGCTGCCGGTGATCTGCCCTTGGCCGCCCGGAATGCGCGTCTGAATGTTTGGTGCGGATTGTATTTGGCGATCGAGCACGATGGCCAATCGCTCATTAATATTGGCGGATGTCAGCGCTTCGAACAGTTGAGCGCCTTCCGGGTTGAGCTCAAATCCGATGGACAATCCGCCGACTTGGGCGCTGTTGCCAAGCTCGACGCGCGCCTGCGTCAAATATTTTCCAGTGAGAGCGGCCTGGTCTTTAACGAGAAGATAGCCGCCTTCGCGCGACGGCATGATTTCCGTGCCGGCGGGAACCAGCTTCTTGATATCGTCCGGCAAGCGGTTATGGACAATGTCTTCCGGCTGCAGGCCTTTCTCGTTGATCTTCTGAATAATGCCAACGAGCGCGTCGTTCTGCACGACCATACGGAACTCAAGGAGAGCCGTCTGGCCGATCAATTGTTTCGCCTGCTCGCTTTCATAAACGCCGGGCATTTGAATAACGATAAAGTCGCGTCCTTGGCGGGCGACAAACGCGTTGGCAACGCCGAGGCCGTCGACGCGGTTATTAATGACGAGAATATTTTGTTCGATCGCCTGGAGGATGGTGGCGTCGGATTCGTCGGGAAGTTTCGATGTATCCAATTGATACACCAGGTGAGCGCCGCCCTGCAGGTCGAGGCCGAGAGGAATGACTTTTTCTGCGAGCGGATTTTTACGTTTGGCCTGCGCCTGGCGCTCGGCCAGCGGCAACGAATACCAAACGACGTTCGGATAGAGCTGGAAACAGGCGACGGCCAAAATGGCCAGAACGGCGGCTAACTTCCAAACGGCGCGGATATTGCTCATGAAGGCTTGACCACCTCCGGCTCGATGACCGGCTCGGCGTAAATTTCAGCGACGGCCGAACGAAGAACCTTTACTTTGGTCTCTTCATTCAGCTTCACTTCCATGATCGTCGGCGAGATCGAAACCACTGTTGCGATGATTCCCCCAGTGGTGACGATTTTATCTCCTTTTTTGACCGCATCCAGCATATTTTGACGTTCTTTCCGTTGTTTCATCTGGGGGCGGATCAGCAAGAAGTAGAACACGCCGACCATAAACAGCATCGGCATAAATGATACCCATGCGGGCGGCGGAGGCGCGTTCGGATCGGTGGGTTTTGCGGCCATGGCCCAGAGGTTTGAGGTGGAAAGCGTTGCGGTGACTACGGCAATAAGTCCGAATGTGCGTTTCATGTTATCCTTTCTGGCCGGCCAGCTTGAACAACGACAGCGCCGCGCCCAACCGTGTTTTAATATTTCCGTCATTCATTTTGTTGATCGCAAAAACCTGTGCTTTCTTATCGAAAATATCGCCCAACGCGGCTGCCGCGCGTGCGCGCGCGTCCACGTCATTTGAATTCAGCGCCCCTTCAATCGCACCCAATCCCGCCGCACTGCCCATTTTTCCCAGGCTCGACGCGGCCGCAAGGCTGACCATCACATTCTGGTCCTTGAGCGTCTCTTCCAAGGCAGGCGCTTTGCTTTTCGCGCCCATCTCGCCCAGCGCCCAGACGGCGCTTTCTTTGACGAGACCGCTCGGATCGCCCAAAAGAACCGCCACATTATCCGCCGTATCGATGGCTTTGAGTTTCCCCAGCGCCCGCGCGGCCGTGCTGCGTATCGATTCTTCCGGGTCCGACAACAAATTGATCAATGAATCCGCGGTGGTCGGGTCGCCGATCGCGTCCATCGCTTCCACCGCCGCCAAACGGACCGCTTTGTCTTTGTCCGAGAGCGCGCTGCGGAACACCACCGTTTCACTGCGGTCGCCCATCATGGCCAATCCAACCGCCGCGCCGTCGCGCACCTGTCCGTCGTTATCACGTTTGGCGTCCTGCAAAATTGAGGCGACGGAGTCGTCATTCAGCTGACCCAGCGCCCGCGCGGCTTCGCCGCGCACGCGCCCTTGGGCCAGCGCTTTCATTTTGACCAGCGTGGCCAGCGGTCCCGTCGCGCTTTTCGCGTCAGGGCCGAGCGTCTGTAAAATTTTGATGAGAACGGGCTTGCCCGATAGATCGCCGCGTTTGCCCAGGATGCGCGCGGCATGAATTTTCACATAATCCGATTCGTCCCGCAGCGCGTTCTGCAGCGCCTTCTGCGCCGCCGGCACCTTCACAAATTCAAGCCCTTTAACGGCTTGCTCGCGGACCACCGAGTCCTTGTAGTGCAGCGCTTCTTCGATAACGGCCCACGCGTCTTCGAGCGGTTTGGAACTCTTGGCCACGAGGATTGCCGAGATCAACACCCCGCAAAAAACCGTCAGCGTTCGTTTAAACAAGACTTTCATTTTCTCGATTGAGACGGCGGAAGAATTCCTGCTTTTTTTCTTGGAAATTTCCATTGATAATGGATGCTCGAATTTTGCGCAGCAAACCTATCATATAGGACAAATTGTGTAAAGTTACGAGCCTCGGGCCCGTTAATTCACCCGCGCGGAAAAGATGACAGATGTACGCGCGCGTGTAATTTTTGCACACGTGACAGTCGCAGTCGGGATCAATCGGCGAAAAATCTTCTTTGAACGTGGCGTTCGGCAAATTCACGCGGCCCGTTGACGTAAATCCCTGGCCGTTGGGGCCGTTGCGCGTCGGCAAAACGCAATCGAACATATCCACACCGCGCTCGACGCCTTCCCACATATCTTCCGGCTGGCCAAAGCCCATTAAATAATGCGGCGCCTCGTCCGGAAGCGGAGCAAGACTCGCTTCCAAGAGTTCCATCGTTAATGCCCGCGGTTCGCCCACGCCCAACCCCCCAATCGCGTAACCTGGAAACCCTAACTCTACGGTCTTGCGGGACGATTCCTTCCGCAGTTCCGGAAATCCCGCGCCCTGTGTTATGCCGAACAAAAGAGTCGAATTCTCCGTGCGTTTCCATTCGTCTTTGCAGCGTTTGGCCCAGCGGATCGTGCGCTCCAGGCTCGCCTGCGCGTCTTTTTCCAGCGACGGATACGGCGGGCAATCGTCCAAACACATGGCGATATCGGAGCCAATGGAGATTTGGAAATTGGTGGCGATCTCAGGCGTGAGCGAGCAGCGCGCGCCGTCGATATGAGAGGAGAACTCGGCGCCGTCTTCGGTGATCTTGCAGCGCGCGGCCAGCGACAAAACCTGATAACCGCCCGAGTCCGTTAGCAAAGCACCCGGCCAGGAAATAAATTTATGCAGTCCGCCCGCCTTCTGCAGAAGTTCGAGGCCCGGTCGCAGGAAGAGATGGTAGGTGTTGGCGAGCTTGATGCGGTAGCCCATGCCCCACACGTCGTCCGAGCTCAGCGTCTTCACGCTGCCTTGCGTGCCGACCGGCATGAACACCGGCGTTTCAATTTGGCCGTGCGCGGTGGTCAGCACGCCCGCGCGCGCTTTGGATTTTGGATCGCGATGAGAAACGCTGAAAATGCCCATTAGAGGATCAACATAGCATCGCCGTATGAGAAAAAGCGATATTTTTCCCGAACCGCTTCGTCATACGCGTGCTCCAATTTATCCAAACCCACGAACGCTGCGGTGAGCGCCACCGGCGTCGATCGCGGCACGTGAAAGTTGGTAATCAGCGCGGACACCCATTTGAAGGCAAAGCCCGGCTTGATAAAAAGCGACGTGTTCCCGCGATAGAACGGCCCCGGCTCTTTAAGCGACAAACTCTCCAAGGTGCGCGTCACCGTCGTGCCGACCGCAATGATGCGGCGGTTTTCTCTTTTTGCTTTCTGCAGCTCCTGATACACCAGAGGCGGCACGTCAAAACTTTCTTCCAGCATCGTGTGCCCGTCCACGCCGCCGGCGATCGGACGGAAGGTTCCCCAGCCGACGTTCAGCAAAATCTCTTTAATGACCACGCCTTTCACGCGCAGCCGGTCGAGCAGTTCTTGGGTGAAGTGCAGGCCAGCGGTGGGCGCTGCGATGGAGCCGGGCACGGTGGCGAAAACGGTCTGATAATTTTCGGCGTCGGTTTTGGAGCGCGGGTCGTTCTCTTCGCGGTCTATGTACGGCGGCAGAGGCAGGACGCCTTTTTTTTCCATCAATTCGTACGGAGAGAAATTTTCGCACGCGAGCAGGTTCTCGCCGATCTCGGTGCGCCCTGTCAGCGTGGCCTTGGCGGTTTCGTCGAAATGAAGCGTGACGCCTTCTTTTTGAAAGGGGCGCAGGAGCGCCTTCCACACGTTTGGCTCGTGCGTTTCCTTAATAAAAATCACCTCGACGCGGCCGCCGGTGGTCTTGCGCGCCCAGAATTTGGAGGGACTGACGCGGGCGCGATTGAGGACAAGCACATCGCCGGGCACGAGAAAATCGTAAAGATCGGAAAAGCGCTTGTGCGCGATGTCCCGGGTGTGGCGATCATAGACCAGTAAACGCGCTTGATCACGGGCGGCCGGCGGTTCCTGGGCGATCAGCTCGTCCGGCAAAGCAAACTCAAGCGTTTGCGGATCGATTTTTAATTTTACAGACATTAACGGCTCCAGTGCACGAGCTTCGCGCCCGGATAATAAAAGGAAAGTATTTCATTGTAGCCGCGGCCTTTTTGCGACTGGCCGAACGCGCCCCACTGGCACATGCCGACGCCGTGGCCCCAGCCGCGGCCTTCAAATTCATAAACATCGTCCGGGCGCTTTTTCATGTGCGTCCACAGCGTGCTGCGGATCTTTTCCGGATGCAGCGCCAAACGAAACGCGTTGCCTTTCATATCGAACGAGCCTTCGTTGGTGCGCACGGTGACGATTTCGGCGCGGGCCGAACCGCTTTTTTTCTTAATGCTGATGCTTCTCAGTTCCGTTCCTTGAACCAAATTGTTTTTTTTCAACGCTTTAAAAATTTCGCTGCCGTGAATGGTGAGGGACCAGGTGTAGCGTGGATGGATCGCGCAGTACTGGCATTTTTTCTGCGGCAAATACGGCACATTGACGTTGCCCCACACGGCATTGATTTTTTCCGTGCTGCCTCCGCAAAACGCGAAGAAATACGCGCCGATGGGCTTGCCCTGATACGTTAAAATTTCCCCGCGCGTTTCATCCACCGCCGCGTTCGTTTTCGGATGCTCTTTTGTCATGCCGCCGTACACCTGGCAATGCACCTCCGAACACAAATCGGCCCCGTCTGCGCTGTGTTTCCCCAAATGCGCCGCTAAATAGGTGCGGCTTGCCACCGCCTGCGCTTTTAACGCTTCGCCCGGCCAGGTGACGATCGCCTCGCGCGGCAAAACGCCCTTCAGATAATCGTCGATGCCGAGTTCGTTGACGACCGAGATTTTGCCATCGGACGGAATCAAAATAAGCGTGCCGCGGTATTTGTTCGTGCCCACCTGAAAAAACCCGTCCTGCGTCGGGATCGCCAGCCGCAGTTTGCGGTTCTTTATGTTTTTCGCGGTGACTTTATGCGCGCCCGCCGGCCAGCGCTCAAGCGATTTGGTGTTCATGTCCTGAACGGAAATATCGGATTCACTGCTGATTTCGGCGGCGTCAACGGCGGAACGCAAAGCGACGCGGATTTCCTCGCGCGGAGACAAGGGCGACGGTTTTGCGCCCTTCTTTTGAATTATTTCGAGGTCGCCGCTGATGGGTTTGGCCCGGTGTGCGGAGCAGCCCGCCGCCAGAAGCGCGGCGCAGAGGACAAGAAGGCGCGATGACTTCACAGAAATGAAAGTTCTTTGGAGAGTGTTTTGGGATAAGGCTTGCCGAAATGGGCGTACGCCGCCTCAGTGAGCATGCGGCCGCGCGGCGTGCGCGCCAAGAAGCCGGCTTTAATCAAGAAAGGCTCGTAAACGTCCTCCACGGTCGCGCTTTCTTCACTGCAGGCGACGGCGATCGTGTCCAGGCCCACCGGGCCGCCGGAAAATTTATCCATGACCGTGCTGATGATTTTTCGGTCCATGCGGTCCAGCCCCGCCTCGTCCACTTCAAGCGAGGAGAGCGCCGCACGGGTGATTTCCAAATCGATCTCTCCTTTGTTCATTTGCGCGAAGTCGCGCACGCGGCGCAGCAAACGGTTGGCGATGCGGGGCGTGCCGCGCGAACGTTTGGAAATTTCAACCGCGGCGTCGTCGTGCAGTTTTGTTTTATAGATGGAGGATGAGCGCTTCACGATCTGGGCAAGCTCGATCGGCTCGTAAAATTCGAGGTAGGAAACAATCCCGAAGCGGTCGCGCAACGGGCTCGTGAGAAGCCCCGCGCGCGTGGTGGCGGCGACGAGCGTGAATTTGGGCAGCGGCAGCTTGAGCGTTTTGGCCGACGGCCCTTGGCCGACAATCACATCCAAACGGAAATCTTCGAGCGCGGGATACAGCGCTTCTTCCACCGCACGGTTCAAACGGTGGATTTCATCGATAAAGAAAACGTCGCCTTCGTTGAGGCTGGTCAGGATCGCCGCCAGATCGCCCACGCGCGTGAGCAGCGGGCCCGAAGTCTGGCGCAAATTGGTGTTCATCTCTTTGGCGATGATGTGCGCCAGCGTGGTTTTGCCGAGGCCCGGGGGCGCACAGAACAGCGCGTGGTCGAGCGGCTCGTTGCGTTCCCGGGCGGCGCTTAAGAAAACATTCAGATTTTTCTTGAGCTTCTCTTGCCCGATAAATTGAGAAAAGCGCTCCGGCCGAAGACGAAGCTCTTCGGTTTGCTCGCCGACTTCCGGATCCGGCCGTACCGTGCTGCTCATGAAAGCCTCGTCGCCATCAGCTTAAGCGCCTCTTTCAATAACGCCTCCGTTTGGGCCAGCGCCCCCAAATTCGCCCGCGCGGCCTGCAGCGCTTCCCGCGCCTCGTCCTCACGATAGCCCAGATTGACCAAACCCGACAACGTTTCCGTGTCCTCGCGCGATTTGGAGGCGTCGCCCCACTTGGGGGTTCCCGCCACCGTCCAGCCGTCGGCCTGGCCGCGGAACGCAAACAACAGTTTTTCAGCCGTCTTTTTCGTAAAGCCAAAAACGGAAACAAGCAAATTCATATCGCCGTCGATCACCGCGCGTTTAAAATCGGGCAGCGAACGGTTGATTTTGTCCAAGCACTCGAGCGCTTTCTTCGGCCCCATGCCTTCGACATTGTCGCGCAGGCGCAAGAAAAATTCCTTTTCTTCACGGCGGAAGAAACCATAGAGCGTGGTGGCGCCGTCAAACGCAGTGACGGATTCGGAAATATGCATCGTCACATTTTGCCCTGCCGAGTACATGCCGTCGCCCGACTTGGGCGCGAGCACTTCATAGCCGACGCCGTTGACGTCCAAAATCACGCGAAAAATTTCCTTATCGAAATTGGTCTCGATGATCTTGCCCCGCAATTGCGCGATCATACGGTCACCGCCGATTTACCGAGCGCCTGCGAATACTGGGCGTGACAAAGCGCCACCGCGATGGCGTCGGCGGCGTCGTCGGGCTGAGGCAGTTCGGCCAAATTAAGAAGGCGTTTGGTCATCATTTGCATTTGCGTTTTTTCGGCGGCGCCGGAGCCCGTGAGCGCGAGTTTAATCTGCGTCGGCGCGTATTCGAACACCGGCACTTTGGCTTGCGCCGCCACCAGAAGAATCACCCCGCGCGCGTGGCCCACCTGCGCGAGCGTTTTGGCATTTTTAGCGAAGAAAAGAGTTTCCAGAGCGAGAACTTTCGGCGTGTGCGTTTTGATCAAGTCGGTGAGTTCGTTAAACACGATAACCAAGCGATCAGAGAGGGAGGTGTGCGCTTTGGTTTCCAAGCAGCCATAGCGGATCGATTGGCCTTCCAAAACGCCCCAGCCAAGGCGGGCCAAACCCGGGTCGATCCCCATTATTCTCATGCGATCTTATCCAAGACCTCTTTGGGAATGTCGAAATTCGCGTACGCGTTTTTCACATCGTCATGATTGTCGAGCTCGTCCATGAGCTTTAAGCACTGCTGAGCTTTTTCGCCGTCCACCGCCACTGTGTTCTTCGGGATCATCGTGATTTCCGCGCTGGTGAGCGCGACCTTGGCTGCGGTGAGCTTGGTGCGAACCGCTTCGAAATCGGCGGGAGCGGTGTAAATTTCGATCACATCGTCGTCGGATTTGATGTCTTCGGCGCCGGCTTCAATCGCGAGTTCCGTGATTTGGTCTTCGTTCGCGCCCGCTTTGTTGACGGTGATATAGCCTTTCAGCTCGAACATCCAGGCCACCGCGCCGGAACCGCCCATGGCACCGCCGTGGCTGTCAAAAATCTTGCGCATTTCAGAGGAGGTGCGGTTGCGGTTGTCCGTGGTGCCTTCGACAAACACGGCCACGCCGCCCGGGCCGTAGCCTTCGTAGGTCACCTCTTCAATCGTCACGCCCGGAATTTCGCCCGTGCCTTTTTGGATCGCGCGCTTCACGTTTTCCGACGGCATGTTCGCCGCCTTGGCGTCTTCAATCGCCTTGCGCAAGCGCGGGTTCATATCGGGGTTTCCCCCGCCTTTGGCGGCAACGGTTATTTCGCGCGCGATGCGGGTAAAAACTTTCCCCTTCTTCGCGTCGATAATCGCTTTCTTGTGTTTGATTCCGGCCCAGCGTGAATGTCCTGACATGGGCGCTATTGTATCACGACGGAGAAAGTGCCGACAAGGCGGCTTTTGCCTCGGAATTGGCGGGATCGATGGAAAGGGCCTTTTTGAACATGGTCCGGGCCATCTCCAAATCTCCCTTAAAACGGTAAATATGGCCTAAATTGATGTAAGCGACGGTGAAATCGGGCTTTAAGCGCACGGCCTCATTGATGGCGCGAATGCCGCCCTCCGTGTCTTTGAGATAAAAAAGAATGTTGCCCAGGGTCAGATGTCCGTCCGGGTAATTGGGAATAAGTCTAACGACGCGCTCCGCCGGGCGGCGCGCCACCGCATAATCCTGAGCGGCCAAATGCTTCTGCAGTTCTTGAAACAGCGCCGGCACCTCCAGCATCGGGTCTTTGCGGCCCAAACGCGACGAGGCGTAATTTAAATTTCCCCACGCCTGCTGGTTGCCCGGGTCAAGCTGGAAGGACGTGCGGTGCGCCTCAACCGACTTCTCAAACATTTCTTTTTTCATGTACGCCACGCCCAGGTTGTTCCACATGTCCTTGTCTTTGGGAAAGGCCTTCACGCCTTGCTCGAACAGCGCCACGGCTTTATCCAGGTCGTTTGAATTCAAATATTGATTGCCGAGCGAGGCGTACACGTCTTTCAAGAGCGGGTTAATAAACACCGCGGTTTCCAGATGGCGCACCGCTTCCGCGGTATTGCCCTTTTGTCCCTGGGTCAGGCCCAAATTGAAATAGATTTCATCATAACCGGGATTGGCCTTAAGCGCGGCCTCGTATGCCCAAATGGCTTTAGCGGCGATTTTCTGCGCCTCCTCGGTGCGGCCGTTTGCCGCGAGCTCGCGGGCGTAGCGCGCATAACTATTGCCCAGCTCGTAATTGCCGTTCACTTCTCCGGCAAACGCGTTGTACGCGCTTTCCAGCGACTTGATCGATTGCGGCACCAAGTTGGCGCGCGCCTCTTTAAACCCTTGGAAATAATAAACCTCCTGCTTCCAGCGTTTGAAAAAGTAAACGCCGACGCCGACGCAGAAAACCATAAAAAGCGGGAGGGCGGCTTTCGCCCACGCCGGCAACGGCGTGGCGGACCGCGGCGGCTGGCCTTCGTTGAACATCGCGCCCATGTTCCACCAGAAGAGAAACGCCGGCACCGCGAAGAAGATGGAAACGTTGCCGAAGAAATTATCGGCCACCATGCCGACGAGGCCCGCCAAAAGGCCGGCGGTCAGCAGGCGGCTCAAGCTTTCGGTCTTGCGTTTAAAGATCATCCAGCCGCCGGTGAACATCGTGACGAACAGCCACAACGACACGCCCACGCCCGCGAACCCCAACTGCGCCCACATTTCCATCAAGATGTTGTGGGCGTTGTTGGCGTGCGTGCGCCACTGAGGAAACACGTCGGCGAGCAAGAATTTTCCCTGATAGAACGGATAGAACAACTCGAACGCTCCCCACCCTTTGCCGAAGAACGGCCGCTCTTTTACCATGTCCCACGCCGACGACCAGATGAGCAGTCGCTGATGCCACGGACCGTAGGATTCCCCCGTGTTCAGCGCATGGAACACTTCCGTAAAGCGCGCCAAAGGCGATTGAACCGTCATGAGCGGCGTGTGCGGAAAGATCAAAATCAAAACGATAAAAACGGCAATGACGATGCCAAGGCGCTTCAACCACACCGTGTTTTCTTTCTTGAAGAGAAACACACCCATCGCCAGGAAGGCGCTGAAAAGGCCGACGTACGTGGAGCGCGTCAGCGTGCACAACACCGCGACGATGGCAACCAGCACGATCGTGAAATAACCCCACGCTTCGCCTTTTTCGGCTTTTAGCGCGAACGCGAATGCCAGCGGCGCGGTGAGCATTAAATAGGATGATAAAAAGTTCGGGTTGCCGAACGTCGAGACCGGACGGCCGCCGTACGGCTGGATCAAACTGCCCCAGATCATGTCGCGCCCGAAATATTGGAGGACGCCGTAAATGCCGGCAAGAAGCGTGACCGCGAAGATCACATGGAAAAATTCGACCGCTTCCGAATTCCGGGTGCGCGCGACCATGTAAATACCGGCCAGAATCCACAAGAAAGCGCCGTAAACGTCCCACATATTGGCGAAGAGCATCTGCGGGCTGCGATCTTTCATCGACTGGAAACCAAACCAGCAGATGCCCCACAACACCGCGAGCGCGATGTCGGACCAAATGGAAAGTTTTCGGGTGCTGCGCGTGGCGGGCGTGGTGAAGAGCAGCGGCAAATAGAACGCCATGAACGTGTTGACGATGGTGAACAGCCAAACGCGCACCGCCTCATACCCGAGGCCCACGCGCAAGAGCGGATGCGCGATAAACGTGGCGATGGTGCTGATCAGCGCGGCCGCGATGAACGCGAGCATCGGCCATTCGGTGGGCAGGCGCGGCAGCGACCATTCTTTCTTGCGCAGCGCCTGCAGCGCCCAAACGAATCCGCACAAAGCGATGCAGATGTTAAGCAGGGCGATTTGCGTGTAATACGGGTTGCGGGTCAGGTTGGTGAAAAAAAGCAAGGGACAGACGACGTGAGCGGCGGCGAGCGACCAGCGAATGATCCGCGCTTCCAACGGCGCGGCGGCCGGCTTATCGGACGTTGGCTTTAAGTTCCGGGTCATTCGGAGAAATCGCCAGTCCCTGTCTCAACGCCGCCTGCGACTCCTCGTTTTTTCCCATTTTGTTCAGGAGGAACCCAAGGCCTTTCCACGCGTCGACATTCTTCGGCTGCCACTCGGCGGCCACCTTAAAATATTTTACCGCTTCCTCGATTTCCGGGGCGACGGGCTTAAACGGGTCCTTGTATTTCTCCAACGCCTGCGTGTAATTTATTTTTGCCAGGCTCACCGCCAACGGGCCGACGTTATGCGGGGCGCCTTCGTTGTTGATCGATTTGCTCACCGGTCCGTTGTAATAAATGCCCCGTTCGTAAAATTTCTTGATCTCGTCGTATTTTTTGTCGCGCAGCATGATCTGCGTCATACGATCAATATTCGGCGGGAAGGTCGGATCGATCAACGCATACTTGTGGAAATGAGCGAGCGCCGCGGCGTAATATTGGTTTGCTTTTTCCGCCTCGCCCCAAATCTGGGCCGCTTCGGCACGCTTACTGAACAGAAGCCCCATTTGATGGTGTGTTTGCACGTAATTGGGGGCGAGTTTTTTGGTGTCGTCGTACGCCGCTTCGGACTTGTCCCAGAACTCCAACGCCCGGGCGCGCAAACGCTGGGCTTCGGCCAAGTCGCCGCGCGCGCGCGCCTGCTCGGATTCACCTAATTTCTGACTGCCCCAATCGTTGTACACATTGCCGCGGAAATAATGAGCCATCGGGAAGTACGGGTTGTTTTTGTTCACTTGCTCGTAATGCTCGAGCGCGCCGCCGTAGCGCTCGTACCACTTGCGAATGTCCGGAGGAAATGTGTTTAGCCTCGCCGCAAACTCCGGCGCTTTCATCCATACGGCGTTTTTGGAAAAGAAAATGGCGAGGTTGTGGTGCACATCCGCGCGGAAATGACCGCCGAACTCCTGCACCGCGTACAACGCGCCCACCAAAACGACGCCGAGGAGCCCCAGCCGCGGAATAAAAGCGGTCGGCGACGGGGCCGGGTACTGCTCCTCAAAAGCGACCACGCGCTCCGGCTTGTTGCCCGTTTCCAAGAGCTCCAGCATCACCCATATAAAAAGGCCTGCGAGCAAAATCCAAATTGTGATCTGCGCGTCCGACGTATTGCCCTGACCAATGTTCGCGGGGACCAAATCCATGCGCAGCCATAAAAAAATCAGCGTCCACACGCCTGCAACGCCGACGCGAATCCAACGCTCATAGGAGAGCCGCACTTCGTCGCGTATGGAGTGCGCGTGGTTGCGCGCGTACGCGACGAGCACGGCGGGCAAAAGGCCGCTAAAAATACCGGACGAAACAAACCGAATCGACACATCCATTGTCCAATGAACGAGCGCGCCCATATACGCGCCCAAGAAACCCAGCACTTCATACGAACGCGGGTCGTTTTCCAAATCAAGCAACTTACGTTTCTTACCGGTATCCGGCCCGCGGATGCGCGCGTACCATCCCAGCTGTTTGAGCCCGAACATGATCGCCGTGATGATCATCCACAACAAAATGCCGAATCCGATGATGCCTTCGTCCTGCCAGGTTTCGATGTATTCGTCTTCGGCATGGTCGGTCTCGGTGTTGGATTTCCCTTCCAGAACGATAATTTCCGGCCGGCGAAACGCCGGATAAATCACTTTAAACGTGCCGACGCCGTTGCCGAAAATCGGGTTGGTCTCGATCATTTCCCAGGTCGAGATCCAGGTGAAAAGGCGGAAGCTCACGGAAATCAAACGCGTTTCCGCATATTTCAGAATCCCCGTGCCCATGAGGAGCACGAAGAAAACGAGCGCGCCGTAAATCACTTTCTTCAAATTCCACGGCTTTTTAATGACCCACAACGCGGTCAACAGAGCGACGATGCCGCCTATCAAACACGGTATCCATAAAATTGCAAACCCCGTCCGTTCGACCGTGCCCTTAAGCACCGGCAACGCAAACATGACGAACATCGCCGCCAACAATGCAGAGATCAGCCCGGCATACACCACGATGAAAATTGAATATTTCTTCGGGTTTACTTCCTGCTCATCGAGATGCAGGAAATATTCAAGAATAAGAAACATTGTGATCGCCACGGAGGCCACGAAACCGACCCACGCACCTTTGGTTTCGGTGGAATACAAGTTCAAGAACAAGAGGGCGAACAGAATCAATAAGAAGCTCAGTTTGCCGGAAGCGACTTTCCATGTTGAGGCGTAGATGAACGCGCCGATCAGCCCGATGATGCCGACGCTCACTATAATCCGCAGCGACGGGCTAAACCCCCCGAAAATGCCCAGGGTGCTGTTGTCGATTAAATAGGCGAGCGGCAGCGTCAGCCCCAGCATGACAAACGGACGCACCAGAGATCCTTTGCCTTTTAAAACCGAGGCGAGGATAAGCGGCGTGAGGATAACGAGGAAATTGCCGTAAAAGTTGGGATTGCCGAAAGTCGAGAATACGCGATGATGGAACGCTTGGCGCCAGATGAACGGGTCGAGGCCGTTGGCTTGCCCGCGGAAGTAACGGGCGTCCAGATACTGCACCACGCCGTAGCCAATCGACACCCAGGCGGCCGCGATAAGCCAGCGCCACAGGCGCTTCATGCGCTCGTTGGAACGAAACTCCGCGATCGTGATCAACGCGATGATGATGTAAAAAATCCGGCGGCTTGTTTCCTCGAACGCCCAGCCGCGAAACGGCGAATGGATCCAGGCGATGATTCCGGAGAGAAGGAAGGCAATGAACGGCGCCACGTAAACCAAGTCGTCCTTGGTAAAGGGAGACCGCCCCTCGAGCAGGATTTTAGTCAGCCAGACGAACAAAAGGATTGTTCCGCCGATCTGGGTGATTGTTATTTTAATCTGGGCCGAGTCGTATGTCTTCAGATAAAAGCTTGAAACGACGAGGAAGAACAACAGAGGCAAAGCATAGGCTAAAAAGCGGGAACATATATATATAAGGTGTTGGCGCGTCGAAATCGGTTGAACAGTTATCTTTTCGGGCATGATTGAGAACGAAATAAATCAAATTCGGACTAGCAGGTAAAGGAATTGTCAGCGTTTCACTGTTCTGATAGGATGCGCGTCTTCCTGGAGTCGTGGTGTAGCCTGGTTAACATGCAGCCCTGTCAAGGCTGAGATCGCGGGTTCAAATCCCGTCGACTCCGTTTTTAACTTTTGATGAACCGTCCATTCGCATCCTCCGTCCTGAGCCGCTTGCTCGTCCTGCTGTTTCTGGGCGGCCTCGCCTATTTCCCAATCGTCCATGCCGACTTCATATGGGACGACGACATGTACCTCACAAAAAATCCCATCGTGCAGCAGTCCGGCGGACTAAAAGCCATTTGGCTCGAACCGGGCGCCACACCGCAGTACTACCCGCTGGTTTTCACGACGTTCTATTTGGAACATGCCCTGTGGGGTTTAAATCCCGCCGGTTATCACGTGGTCAACGTGGTTCTGCATTTGCTCAACGCGTTTCTGCTTTGGCTTCTTTTAAAACCATTCGATGAGAAAGCGGCCTGGTTTGCGGCCGTTCTTTTCACCGTCCATCCCGTTCACGTGGAAACCGTCGCCTGGATCACGGAACGCAAGAACGTCCTTTCCGGCTTATTTTATTTGTTGTCCCTCAAATTTTTCCTCGATTTTCACCAGGACAACGCCCGCCGTCTGTATTGGGCGTCGTTTGCGTGCTTCTTGCTTGCGCTGCTCAGCAAAACGGTCACCTGTTCGCTGCCCGTGGCCGCCCTCATCCTATTATGGTGGCGGCACGGGACCTTGTCCAAACGCGATATTCTGATGACCATTCCCTTTTTTCTGATCGGCGCCCTGCTCGGCTTAGCGACGGTGGCGATGGAAACTCACGTTGTGCAGGCCCAGGGAGAGATATGGGGCCATTCGCTTCTCGAACGGAGCCTGCTTGCGGGGCGAATACTCTGGTTCTATCTATGGAAATTGGCCTGGCCGGCAAACCTGGCTTTTTTTTACGAGCGCTGGGACATCAACGCAGGCGCGGCGGTATCGTATCTATTCCCACTCTCTTTTTTCACGCTGCTCGGCGCCGCTCTCGTATACGCCAAACGCGGCGGCCGCGGACCGGCAGCGGCCTTGCTCTTTTTTGCCGCGACCCTATTCCCTGCGCTTGGCTTCTTTAACGTGTACCCGATGCAGTATTCGTTCGTCGCCGATCATTTCCAATACCTGGCCAGCATTGGGCCGCTCGCATTATTTTCATTCTGCGTGGTCCGCTTCTGGCAAACGAAACGCGCCGGGATACTCCACAACATTTTAAAACCGGCCCTTGGAATCCTGGTCATTGCATTAACGATAAGCGCGCGGACGCGATGCCATGCGTTTCACAATGTGGAAGCTCTCTGGCGAGACACCTTGTCGAAAAACCCTTCTTCCGAAATCGCCCACAACAACTTGGCCGTTTTATTGTTGGACCGCGGGGACGCTCAAGAAGCTCTTCTGCATTTCGACACGGCCTATTCCCTCAACGACCAATACACCAAATCTCGTGTCGGACGCGGAATGGCGCTGTCCAAACTGGGACGTCACAATGAAGCAGCGGAAGACTTTCGCCATATCACACGCCAGATTCCGCACTGGGCAGAACCGCATGATTTCTTGTCCCGGGAACTGTTCCAACTAGGGAAATACGACGAAGCCTTTCGCGAGGCGCAATTTGCCCTGCGTCTTAACCCGGAGCTGAGCGGCGCCCATCTGATATACGTTAAAAGCTTGCTCAAACTGGGACAAAAGGGGAAAGCAAAATTTCATGCCGCAATCGGCATGAAGCAGTGGCCCGCGTTGGCCGAAAATTACCGGCAACTTAAGCTCGAATAAACACGGTTGTCGGCGATACGCCTTTTGAGTAAGATCAGGCCGTCTTTTTTTCCAATTTCCTGCCGAGGTAGCTCAGTTGGTAGAGCACACGCCTGAAAAGTGTGGTGTCGTCAGTTCGATTCTGACCCTCGGCATATTCTCTTCATGAACGATACGATCGACGCCTTCGCCAAGTTTCTCCAGTTGTCCTTGCTGCCCGTGGTTCTCATTTCCGCGGCCGGTCTTATCCTCTTGTCCTTAACGAACCGTCTCGGCCGCGTCGTCGACCGTTCGCGATCTTTAGCGAACGAGCTGGAATCCAGCCAGCAATCCAACGACGCGTCCCGCGAACAGCTGCGCGTTCTTCTCCGGCGCTCAAGCACGCTGCGCCTTTCGGTGGCCTTCAATACCGTGAGCATCATTTTTTCCAGCCTGATGATCTTCGGGTTGATCTTTTTCTTCGTCGCGGGCGTCGCTTATCAAGGACTGATCCTGGCTTTTTTCGTCTGCAGTATTCTTTCGCTGACGGTGTCGGCGATGTTCTTCTTGCATGATACGTCGATGGCGCTGAAAGCGCTCCAGCTGGACATAGAGCCCCATCTTCGCTAAAACAACGAAAGGTTCGTTAGCAGATTTCTCGCCGAGGTAGCTCAGCTGGTAGAGCAGCCGCTTCGTAAGCGGCAGGTCGTCGGTTCGATCCCGACTCTCGGCTATTTTTTTCCCATCTAGTATGATGCCCCCCGTACATGAAGAGCTTCCTTATAATATGCCTCGACAACCTAGGCGATACCGTCATGGCACTGCCTGCGGCCCAAGCGTTAAAAACGCTATACCCGGCGGCTCGAATCTCAATTTGGGTCAAAGAATATGCCGCCGGATTGTTCGAAAATCAGCCTTTATTTGCGCAGATTCATGCCTCCGACCCTTTTTGGGACACCTCTCCGGGGCGCCAAAAAGGCGGGTTTAAACGGTATTTAGACACCTTGCGCGAGATCCGCGCCGCCCGTTACGACATCGCTTTGATCTTGAATACCGAATGGCGGCGCAGCGTTTCCGCTCTCCTGGCCGGCATTCCTACGCGCATCGGCTACAAACGCCGCTCGAGCCAGTTTTTCCTTACGCACGCGTATCGTTATAAACCCGGACATATTATCGACGATCATCTGCGCCTGGTTTCCGCGTGGACCGGTAAAGACACCGGAAACTATTTTCCGGAGTTGAGCGTAAACAAGGGCAACACCAAAAAACAAATCGCCATGCACCCGTTCTCCGGCGATCCGGAACGGAAAAATTGGCCGATTCCGCTGTGGCGCGAGCTGATCCAAAACCTCGCACGGGCGCTGCCCGACTACACTGTGGCCGTGGTCGGCGCGAAGAACGATGAACCTTTTATGACTCAATTAAAAACAAACGGCCGCGTGGAACTGCATATCGACCGCGCGCTGCCTGAAATCCGCACGCTTTTGGCGGAGTCGGCCCTCTTTATCGGCGGTGATTCCGGCCCCGGGCATATCGCGGCCGCTGTGGGCACACCCGTCCTGTCCCTCTTCGGTTCGTTTAATCCGGACCGCTGCCGGCCGCTCGGCACAGGCACGACCGTCGTTATAAAAAACGATCCGCTCAAAGATCTCCCGGTGAAAACGGTGGAAGCCAAAGTTTTGGAAATGCTGCGATGAAACGCGCGTGGCTTCTCATCGCCGGCGCCGCCGTCATCACCGCAGCGGCCTGCATTCGCAACCCGGCCACGCATAAAGTGCACGCGCGCCTCTTGTCCCCCGAATCGGAACGCAAGATCGGCGAAGAAACAAAAAAACAAATCCTCGAGCAGTACCGCGTCCTGGAAAGCACGGCGGTGACCGACTACGTAAACCGCGTCGGACAAAAAATCGCGCGCTTGTCCGACCGGCCAACCGTCGACTATGAATTTATCGTTCTCGATAACGATTTGATCAACGCCTTCGCCGCCCCCGGCGGGTTTATATTCGTCACGCGCGGCCTGCTGGAAAGCATGAACGACGAAGCGGAACTGGCGATGGTGCTCGGCCACGAAATCGCGCACGTCGCGGCGCTTCACGGCGTGCAGATGATCCAAAAAGAAATGGGCCAGAACGCGCTGACCATCCTCGGCACCGTCGGCGCGGCCGTCACGCTGGGCCCGGAAGCCATGCTGATGATGGCCAACACCGCCGATCTTTTCTCATCTCTGTATCTTCTCGGCTACAGCCGCGACAAAGAACTTGAGGCCGATAACCTGGGCCTGCAGTACATGCTGCGATCGGGCTACGATCCGCAAGGCTCGCTGCGCTTTTTGAAACAGCTCGGCAAACTCGACCGCGACGAACAAAAAGGCTGGGACCTTTACTTCCGAACGCATCCGTCGACGGCCGAACGCATTCGCACCATCGAAACCCTGGTCGGGGTCGCGCCACGCGACGAAAAAACCTCCAACATCGCCGACTTCATGCAGATGAAAACCCATTTGCCGAAAATCGACTTGAGCGAACGCGGCCGCATTGACGGACAGGTTTATAAGAACCAATTTCACCACCTATCGCTGGCGGTTCCCTCCAATTGGACGCTCGGCTTCTACCGCCCGCAGGCGTTGATTTCGTTTCAAACCGTCGATCTCAAAGCCGAAGGACAACTTCACGTGGTGCGCTTGAGCTCGTCCGTGGTGACCGCTCAATATTTGGCCGGCGTTTATGCGGATGGAGCAAGCTTGCAGTTTTTGAGCGGCCGCGATGTGTTGTATGCGGCAGGCTACGGTTATCTGGGGCGCTATTTCGGAGGCTCCGCTCGCGGAGAGCCGACGGAATTCCGTATTTTCGTCACGCTGCGCAAAGGGAAGGGTTACATTTTGGTGTGCGAAGCGCCGTATGAGAAAGCGGATAATTACCTGCTCGATATTGAGCAGATCCTGCGCGGGTTTAAGTTCGGTTAGAAAGATTAGTAAGCTGTTTTAAGAAGGGAACGTAGCTCAATGGTGGAGCACACGGTTTACATCCGTGGGGTTACAGGTTCAAGTCCTGTCGTTCCCAGTTTTATGCGGCAATCAACGCCTTCCAGTTCACCTTCATAATTTTCTCCAGCGGCACCGCCGTAAAGCTCTTCAACACCTCCAGCAGTTCATTAATGATGAGGTAGTTGGTGTTTTGGCGCACGAACATGGAGTCCGCCGACAATCCGTCAAAGATAAAGGCCGGCGCATGCGCCGAACTCACCACATTTATTCCGGCGTCGTTGTTCATCACCGCGTTCACGGCCGGATACGAGATCGGCGACAACCGGAACATGCGTTCCAATTCCGCCAGGTAAATCCCCTGGTCCGTAATAACGTTGGTGCCATAGCCGTTGACCACGGTGATATTGCGCCGGCCGCCGACCAGCCCCGCGATCTCATCTTCCGCGCGCGACGAATCCACAACCAACACCGTATGCCGCAGAGGATGAAGGCTGTTCATTAACTCGTTCACATGCAGGTCGAGCGAGGCGTCGATAAACACGATATCGAGCGGATTCTGATTAAGCACCGGGCTTTCCTGCAGCGCCGCGCGCAGCGTGGCGCCGTTCACGCCCAAACTAACCGGCGTCGCGGACAAAACCGCGTTGATCTGGTCGGCGTGGCTGTGCGAACCGTATTTCTTCTGATGACTGCGGTGGCTGCTTAAAATAAGCGCGCCATACGCGGTCATCGCCACAGCAAACGATTGCCATAGCGATGTTTCCCAAGAAATTAAATGCAGCAACCCATGCGCGATCATTGTCGGGAAGGCAAAAACCAACCCCCACGCGGTCAATACGGCCAACGTAGAGGGCGTGCGCCGGGGATTAATACTGAGCAACGTCCAGAAACCGGCGACACCCGCGACGAGAAGCAGCACGTGCGTGACAAAATTGGGATCGTTCAACGCGCCATAGGCGAACACGCCAACCAACGACAGAACCACCGTAACAGCAGGTTGAATAGAGCCGCGGCGCGGAAGCGGTTTTTCCCACATCAAATGCGGCGTCTTGATCATTGTTTCAAAGCTGTCCGGCGGCGTATCGACGACGGTTAAGCGGAAACCAAGATCGTACGGAAGCTGGGCGTAGTGGGCGTAGAGCGAACGCGGCGCGGTGCCGTGCTTGCTTTCGTAGACGCGGCCCGCCGGCAAAATCTGCACCGCGCTCGCGCCGTCCAAAAGGGCCTGCGCCATCATGTCTTCGACCAAACGCTTGTTCCAGCCGGTGTGATTGGCCGCGGAATCCGTGACGCGGCGAATTTCCAGAACGCGCATCAAACTGCCGTACCAATCGTTCACCGCATGCGCCAGGAATCCGTTAAGCCGGATTGTGTTCATAAACAACATGCTCTCGTCGTTGCGGATCGACGGGTTGGTGTCATAAGACTCAAGAGGAATGGGGTTTCCGATCACCGTCGCATGCGTGCGATAGGTGTCGTGCGTACCGTCGCCGGGTTTCCATTCCGCGATGCTCCGCCGGAACTCGTCCAACTCATCAGAGTAATCGACAAAACCGGTGTGTTCGTACTGGCGGTAAAATTCCGTCGCTTGTTTGAGCAGGCCGGCCGTCTGCATGTAGTTGCGCGGATGGATGTTGTGCTGAAGCACCGCATTGATGACGATGCTCATGGTCTCTTCCCACACCGCGAGCGACGGCACGTCGAGACGCAGCGGCTCGAACCACAACATCGCCAGTGTCAATTGGGCGCGGCGGTCTTTCTCGTGTTGGTGCGACGGCAAGCCGTCTTCCAAGCGTTTCTTTAAGGCCCGGTATTGTTCCTGCATGTAAATCACCGGGTCGCGCTTGGCCGCGCGGCGCTGAACAGCCATCCCCAATAAACCGAGGAACGGCAGAGCGGTGAACATGTCCACGATAACCCGCGGGTCTTCCCACGCCGCGTAGCCGGCGGCGATGACAGCGATGACGGCCAGGCCGCCGACAAGGGTTTTGTCGGCCATCCCTTTATGTTTGAACTTAAAATGGTAGTCGCTGCCGTTCTTCTCAAAGTCGACCAATTTGGCCTTGAGCGCGTTCAATGAAACCCACATGGATTGCGGGAACCGCCCGTTCGTTGCCGACAGCGCCCGCTCGGCGACCGCGAGGATCGACAAAATACTCATTCGTGTTTTTCTGTCCCGGATATTGAGGTTGGTTTTGGTGGTCATCACGTGATTGAACAGCAGCACGGAGTCGGATGAACGAAGGAATTTCGTGATCGTCCGCGGGCTCAATTGGCTGCGGGCGGGAACGTCGTAGAAATCGGCCTCTTCCAGCAGGAAGAAATTATAAACCGCCTCCAGCGTCTGGCTCAGCGGCGCTTCTCGAGGCGCGACGCGATCAACCGCGATGCGAATACGGCGGCGCACGTCGGGTGAATACGCGTGTACTAAGTCCGGCCAATTGTGAATCGGACCCTTGCGCTGAAAGAGGACTTCCACCATGCCCGATAAAACGGCGTTGTCCTCGGCATCGAGCAAGGTGCGGACGTGGCGAAGCGAAATATATTCATGCTCGTCATGCCGCCACCCGGTGGCGGCCATACCCAGCGCGCCCATGAACACGGCGCCAAGCGTCGCCCAGAACGCCGGGCTAACGCCATGCGTGGCGATCCAGTATCCGCCCGCGACCAGCAGAACCAGCCCGCCCATCGTCGCCGTGATGGTGGAGCCCTGCCGCTTGGGCTGTGTGAAACGCTCCCGCCGGCCCTTTTCATAATCGACAAATTTGCCGCGCCACAAATGGATCGCCCGATAATTTTTCCCCGAGAATTTCAGCCCCGTCGCGGCGCGCAATTTATTGACGATCGATGCGATGGAAATGACCGACAACCGCGCGTGCCGTTCGTGCAGCGCCGGGTCGCCTTTCATATTGAACATGTAATCGAGCGCGAGGATCGATTCCGGAGAGCGCAAAAACCGCGCGACGATAGCCGGCGTCAGCTTATCGACATTTTTAAAACCGTTGAAATCCGCCTCTTCCAGCAGGAAGAAGGCGTAGACCGCTTCGAGCGTTTGGCTGAGCGCCGCCCCGGCTGGGACATTCTCGTCGATGGCCGCGCGTATGCGGCGGCGGGCGTCAACATGGAACTTGGCGGTCTCATTCGGCCATTCCTTAATATTCATGCGGTTTGCGAACAACACGTCCGTCATGGCCGTCAATATCAGGTTGTCTTCGGCGCTCAGATGAGGGCGAACATGCTGAAAGGCGTAATGCTGCGGAGGAAGTTTCTCTCTTTGCCAGGCCATGGCCAAGGGGGCCCCGGTTATGAGCGACCCCATGAACAACAATAAAGCCCCCCATTCGAAACCTTCCAGCGTGCGGCGTTTCTTCACAGAGCGCACAAATTCCCACGCGTCCTGCGGGTTGCGTTCGTGCAAAGCGGCGGCCATGCCCGCCCGGCGCGCGGCGCGGGCGTTGTTGCGGAAAATAAGCGGGATCGAGAGAATAATAGCGATGGGACTGCGCACGGAACCGACCAGCCACAGGAACGAGGCCCACAAGTCGCTCCACGTCCAATTGTTTTCGCGAATGAGCGCCGACGTATCGCCCGTTTTAATCCACACCTGCATGGCATCGTAACCGCGGCGCATGTTTTTATTGGTCGTTACGACCTCCGGAAAAAGCTCATATTGGCGCAAATAGCCGGCGGCCGACGAACGGGCCCAGGTGCGCGCCGCAAAGGTGCGCGCCGCCGTTTCCGTTCCTTTTTTAAACGACCACAATTCCAGCGCGCCCATATGGCCGGTCTGGCGGAATGAAAACGACGTGTAATTGAGCAAAGCGAAAGTCACATACTGAATCCCCAACAAAATAAACCCGAAGAAAACCAACGCCAGCGCCGGCCCCGTCCCGATGGCCACCCAGACAACGGCGGCGCCCAGAGTAAACACGCCCAGTCCCCACCGCGTCGTTCTTTCGATGATGTGCACGATGCGAGGATAAACGTCGAAGTAAGAAATCTTCCCGGCCAGTTCGGCGGCTTTTTCCGCGCGCTCTCCGGCCGTCATCTGCGGGTAAAACCGCTGAACGAACACATCGGCCTCGTCCTGAATCACCGTTCTTAATTTTTCTTTTTCTTCTTTGAGCAAGCGAATCCGGCCCGTCGCTTTCTGAAACGCCATGCCGACCATCACAAACGGCAGCGTCATCGTCATCGCGCTCAACAGTTCGAGGTTGACCATCCCCTTGCCGGGACGTTTGCGGCGGCGGTCTTCAAACCAACGTGAGCGGTGTTTCCGTTTTTTGTCTTCTTTCTTTTTAATTTCCTTCTCTTTCTTCGACTTATTATTGGCGGAAAGAAGCGTGGCCATGACGGGGAACGCGCTGCGCAGCGCGATAATCACGAAATTCCCCCAATCCTCGGGACCTTTGGGACTCGCGTTGAAATAGCGGCCGCCGAAATAATTCTCGTCGAAAACGAACCAGAATGCGCTCGGATAAAATTGATAATTGGCCCCGGGAATGACGCGGCCTTCCTCAATTTCCCACTTCAAAACGTAGTCAAAAACGCGGTTGATGCCTTCCCGGCGGCCGGAACTCATCAGGTCGTTCAGCACCATTCCGTATTTAATACCGGTGAATGTGTCCAGTGTGTGAGTGGTTGTCAGTGAGGTGACGCCGAAAGCGCGCCGCCCCGCGGAAAGCATGCTGAAAGGGTGCTCCATGCCGGCCACCGCCGCCTGCAGAGAGGCAGCCGTCCAACCGCGCGAGGCCAAATAGTTCCCCATTTCCAGGAAGCCAAGCGCTTCTTCATGAACGAACGCGGAAATAACGCTGCGTGCCCAAATACGATAACCGGACGTGTCGGCATCGACGCCCGCCAATTCCAACTCGCGGTGCATCAAATCGAACGGCATGTACAAGCGTTCGGGTGACCCGTAGTGAACGTACTCTTTCACCAACGTGGCTTTAACATGATCAAGGACTAGCCTAACCGCATTCGGATGCGACGCAATCCGGGCGCGTGCCTGTGTGAACAACTCTCCAAAAAAGCGTTCGTTGATTAATAACTGGACGTTGCGGAGGTTGTTGACGTTTACCGCCGCATGTGTTCCCTCGCCCAAATCTTCCTCAGTGTGCGTTTCGCGGTAAAGCCGGTAAGCGCGCACCATTTCCCGGATCTTGAGCGCATGTTCATAATGATCGACGGTTTCCAGTTCACGCGCGGACGCTTCGATAATATCGAGCGTACCGGCGCCGGCCTCGAGAAGTTCGCGCGCCGAACGTCCGTCCGGAGCAGGAACAAGCCGCGTCATGCCCAGGGTAACACCAATCCCCAGCGCCGTCCAAAACGCCGGCCCGGCGCCGCCCATGGTAATTCCATACACAAGCGCCATCGTCAGCACCATTGCCGCCGAGAGCTCAAACGCCGTCATTCCTTTGCGGCGGGCGCGAAGATCGGCGCGGCGCAGGTCGGCCTGAGTGACTTTCGGGCCGTCGCCGTGGTCGACGAAGACGTTATTTTTTCCACCCAATCTCTTGGCGATTTCAACGGATCTCTCCAGGATCAAAAGCGTCCCGACGACCGCAAAGGTGGCGATGAATCCGATGGAGTTACTGCTGGGCAAGAAATTCTCGAGCCAGAAATACCAGGTATTGAACAGAAACAACATGGCCGCGTAGCTGACGGCCATAAAAAAGAGATAAGCGCGCGCCCCAATCGAATCCTGATAATTCGTCCGGAAAATAATCGCAAACGGCGCGATCGCGACGACGGCCAATATCCCGGCGGCCCAATACGCGCCCGCCATCATCGTGGGCGGAAAAAGAACGGCCACCATCATCAGCGACGTTAGGAAGATCAAAAACAGGTTGGATGAAGCGCGAATAAACGTGAGAGGCGATATATCATCGCGAACCTTCGCGCGGTCCGCATAGTTAACGAAGAACGCCCACAAGACGGTGAAAACAACGAAGGAGACAAGATACCCGCCCAACAAGATCGTCGCCCAAGACTGCAGATCCAACGGATCTCCCTGTTGCTGTAATAGTTCGCCCGCTCTTATCTGCGCAAGAAGGGCCCAAATTGTTCCCCCCATTGCCATTAGCGCCGCCGAGAGCTCGAACGTGGCGATGCCGCGGCGGGCATAGTTGGATGAAAGAGGATTTAGATCGGCGTTTTTGGTGACGGTTTCCAGCGCGCCTTTCTTGGAAACGGCGCCGTCGCTGATTTGGATGGTGAATTTCACCTGCCCCAATTGCGTCGGGTACCAGTAGGCGGTCCATTTCTGAACGTCAGCGGGCAAACCGTGTGTGAATGATTCCGGCGTGATGGCGGCGGAGCGCATCGGAATGGTTTTTGTTTTGCCGTTTTTAAAATGCAGCGTGAGGTTGACGTCGCGGACAGACTGGCCGCTTTCGGCGCGGGTAAAAGCATCGATCTGATAAGGATGGCCTGTGATGTCGAGGCGGCGCAGCTGAATCATCGATCCGCCGACGGCGGGCGTGGCGGCTTGAACAATCGGCGCTCCGCTGTGCGGCGGCGCGGTTTTGCGGTGGCCTTTCTCCACCAAGCGGCGCAAAAGCGCGGTGGCATCGATGGCCCGTTGGCTGGCGCCGCTCACTTGATCGGCGGCGCTCAACAAATCTTCCAGCGTCACGTCGGCCGGCATGCGCGCGCGCCACTGGTCCAGGAAGCCCGGCGCGTTGATGCGGTATTCCGCGCCAAGCCCGAGAATGTCCATCCAGTTGACCACCGAAATGCGCGCGGGTGAGGAATAAATCGATTCCAGGTACGCCTCATGCACGTTCGGCGTGAAGGTGTGCACGTCCGCGTCCGTCCAGTTGCCGGCGCCGACAAAATCGTCGAGCCATTCTTTTTTGTTGGCGATGTCCTGTTCCGTTCTCAGCAAATCTTCCCAGCGCTGGCGGATCGTTTCCGAGTCCGGCAGGCCGCCGTTGACCAGCGCGTTCTCCACGTGGTTCCACACATGGAACGTGTTGGCCTTGCCCCCCGCCATTTTCGCCTCGCCCCAAATCGCCGGGAAAAGGTTGTATCCGCCCATCTCGATGGTCGATTGCAGGATCTTGCGCGGCAAGTTGCCGAGCAGTTCCCACACCGTAACGCTGCCCGTTTCCTGGATGAAGCGCAGAATTTCCGACAAATACTCTTCGGCACGCGGATTGAGTTTGTAATAAGCGAGCCCGACCGCGTCGGTTTCCTCGATATCGCCCAAAAGATAATTGAGCATCGGCCGCCACCGCTGCAGGGGCTTGTCCGCATCGTAATCGCCCACGTCATGGCTTCCGCTGACGCGAATGAATTTCACATGCTGCTCGCCGCCAAACACCAGGTTTTCCACGTCCTTCTCGTATTTCCAATTTTCGCCGTCGGCTTTCCCGCGTTTAATTTCTTCCGAACCCATCGGACGAACGATACGGATCATGCTGTCCGGTAAAATGCCCCCATTTTGGAAGGTCAAATCAACCGCGTCGTCCGGAAACAACGAACGGATAGGCTCCGGCATCAACGCCCATTTCTGCGTAAAGAAGTCTTCCATGAGATGGACGGCTTTTTCGGCGATCAGCAATTGCTCGGCCTCGTTAATACTGGCGAGCGCGGCGGTTTGATACTCGACCATCTTGTCGTACAGGCCGGTCTCTTGAAGCGTCACCTGCCGTTTGACGTCGACCGTGTAGTGATAGGTGCGGAAATAGCCGAGCACGTGGTCCATGCGCACGTAAGCGCCGATACGGCGGGCAAAGCGCATCATGTCGATGATGAACGGCAGGGTTTTTTCGTATGTCCACACGAACGGATAAAACAACCAATACTGGCCGAGCGGGTAGGACGACTCCGCGCCGACGCCTTGCGTGGTCGGGCGGCTGTACGGCTTGGACGGGTCTTTCAGTTCCAAGCCGAACACGTCGCGATTTCTATACAGGTCTTCCCCGTCGACCGCGAACGGAACATCGGGAACCAGGCCGATGCCGTTCTTGGCCGCGTGCTTTTCAAAACGGCCGAACTGGCGGTGCGCGACGAACTGCAGATACGAACCAAAAAGAATCTGTTCTTGATAGCGGGCTTTTGCTGCGGCCATCGCCTCAGGGTCGCGGTCGCGCAGTTTTTCTTCCCATAGACGCCAATCCCATTTCTTCAAATCGTCGAAATTCCCTTTGGCCGCCGCTTCCGCCTCAATATTGGCCTTCTTGAGAATTAAATAGAGCATCGTGTCGTCGAGCCACTGGCTCTCGTCACGGCGGAACTGTTCAAATTGTTGATAGGCGGCCGAGCCGGTGTTCTTGCGGAAGCTCTTCCAGAGAACGTCCATCGCGTCCGTTTTAAGACCGCGCACCGCGTCGTAATCGACTTTGTCCAGGCGGCGCAAACGCTCGACTTCGCCGTTGATGCGATTGCGATACGCGAACCATTCGGGGTCCAATAGGCCAAGGCCGGCCAATTCGTGGGCCCAGGCGTCGACGTCGATGTACAAGTCTTCCAATGCTTTGGAAGAGTTCACCGAGTACGGCGAGTTGCCGGCGGAGGACAGGCGGATCGGCGGCAATTGCAGGAGGTTGTGGCCGATCTTCTTTAAATAGGTCACGGCCATTTCCATGTTCTTGTAGCTGGCCACGCCCCAATCGGCTTTGGAGCGCATTTGGAAAAGCGCCATGTAGATTCCCGCCATGTTGCGCAAGCCCGCCGTGGCGGGCGAAACAAATTTGGCTGCGGGCAAAGCGGACGACAGCATGAACCGCCAATTGCGAAGGCGGTTCACCGCGAACACGGCGCGATCGGCCAGGGACGGCCGGGTCAGCGGCAAATAACGGACATGATAGCCTTCCGGCCGGCGCTGATACTGATAAACCAAATCATTCACGCGCAAAAGATCGAGATAGGGCTCGCGCAAATCATCCGGAATCGCGTCTTCCTCTTCAAACAAACGCGCGCCGTCTTTTATCTCGACCAATTGTTCACCCTTGAACACGCCGATCGCCCCGGACGGATGGGTAATGATCGTCTCGTGCCCCATTTTGCGGCGCAGGAACAAGCGCCAGAACACACTCCCGACCATAATAATAGGAAGGACCAATATGAGCGCCGCCAGCACGTCCAGCGTTGTCCGCCCCGAGCGTTCACGCCCGCTGCGCATTTGGCCGAGCATCTTCGTCGCACCCAAACGGCGCTTGGTTGTCATTTGCGGGTCCAACGCCACGTCCTCTCCGGCACGGATCTCCGCTTTAAACTCTTCCAAATTCTTTTTTAGATAAAAACGGACGCCGCGCTTTTCAACCCAGAGCGGTTTGCCGGTCTTGGTTGCTTTAAAATAATCGGCAAAATTTTTGCGCTGATTTTCGCTTAACCCCAATAACGCCATCGCCTCAACACCCGTTATCACCGGGCCGCCTTGATTGGCGTAATGAATGTTGACCTGTTTTAAAAGCGCGGCCTGAATAAACGTCGGCTTCTTCGGCAGCGGCTCGTCGGACGCATACACGTCTTCCGTCCATTGGCGCAATGCGTCCGCGCGGAAGCGGGCCTCCCGTCCGACCATGAGCCAAACGCTGCGTCCATCCGCCGTTTGGCGGACCTCGTCTTTTTCGTCGCCGATCCAGCCCCCCTTCCGGCCGACAATCTGCGCGCTTTCCTGAAATGTGGCGAAAGGCCCCGCGCGCTTCAACAACTCGTATTCGGCCCAAATATAAAACGCGTCGTCGCGGGAAACCATGTGATCGGCCTTATATTTGGGGCTCGTTGGAATGTAAACGGACGTGTTGGCCGTGATCAATCCGTCGACGCGGCGGTATTCGCTGGTGTTTTTTTCCACCATGTACGACGTGACTTCGTTAACGTTTTGCGTCAAATAGACAAGATGGGCAATGCTGATTTTTTCGTTGGTCAGCTTGCGCGCAATTTTCATCAGCAGCTCCAACTCCTCGCGGAGCACCGTACCGTTGCGGTAGGTCAACAGGCCGCGGTCAACAAGCCGCTGCAAGGCGGCTTCGCCATGGGCGCTTTGGCTTAGGCCCGTCTGAATCAACACCTCGGAGAGAGAAAATGCATCGCGGCTGGGCGCTGCCATATGCTGGGGAAGCAGAGCGCTGTCGACGCGCGGCGCATTCAAATCAATCAAATCGGCCAACATTAAACTCGGCTTGAACTGGCGATCTTTGCGGTGCCAGCGGTAGCGGCCCATCAAAACCGGTGAAGGACCGGCCGCATGAATGCTGAGCGTGAACCCTTCCTTCGCACTGCCCGCCAGGCTTAGCGTCAAAATTTCGTGATTGAACCCTTTGTGATAAAGGTTCAATTTTTCCAGCGGCAAAAAAGAGAAATGGTCGCTGTTTGACGGGTAAACGCTTTCCATGCCGACCATTTTTGTCAAAAACGCATCGGGATCGGCCGCGGCCATCGCCGCGCGGATGTTTTTACGGAAAATCTGAATGGGCTGGGCCGTGAGCGGCAGCTTGTACTTATCAAGAACCTGGCGCAAAACCAACAAACTGTCGGCCATCTTGTTGTGACGGGCGGTCACACTCATGGACTGCGCCGTCCCCAAAAGCTCAATGATGGCCAAATTGCTTGCGTCTCTATTTTCTCCCAGCTCGCGACGCGCAAAAGCATTCTCGACAAGCCGTGACACGCCCACAATGGTGCGCTCAATCTCATGTCCGGGCACAACACCAATCTCCGTTAGCACCGTTTTTTTGCCGACAAAATAATAAGTTTCTTCTTTTTCACCGATTTTTCGCACTGACAGTATGTACACAAAGCCGCGGCGCTTCACGCTGAGGGCGTAAAGCCCCGCCCCCGTCAGTTTCAGGCCCATATTTACGTAATAGTCCGATGCCGGCGTGATGGCGACCACATAGTTTCCGACGAGGCTTGTTGGCCATAAATCGCTTCCAGAATTTAAATTCCTTAAGTGGCGGCGCGTTTGTTTAAAGCGCTCATCATCGCGGGCCGATTCTGGAATGGCGGCGTGCCTCAGCAGATCGACGACCCGGCGGCCGCGCGGCTCGCGAATATTGTCCGCCCCGATGCGCGCAAGCACCGGCGTAATGTCGCGGTGATACGCGGCGGCAACTTCCAAGGACAGGTCGGCCACGTTGTGTTCGGCCGCACCGGCGGTAACCAGATGAACGTACTTTTCGAGCAGTTCGTAAAACGCGTCGAAGGCGCGCAGTTCATCGGCCGACATATCGGCTTTGCCGCCTGACGAGCCCAACGCCATGCCCACCACACCCAACGCCATCGATAAAAGCGCGGCCTGCTTTTGATCCAGCCCCGTTGCTAACGCCGCGATATAAAAGAAGGACGATCCCAGCGCGGTGAGCGCCACCAACAATTCCAGCGACATTCGCCCTTTGCGTGCTGTCGGTGGTGTTTGCTGGGCAAGAGGCAATTCCCAGGTCAGGTACGTCGCCTCCGTGTAGAGCTGTTTAAAAACCGCGGGCGCGCGCAGCGTTAAGCGGAACCCCAGATCGTATGGCAGGCGCGAATAGTGCGTGAACAGCGAATGCGCGGGAACCGCGTGGAGCGTTTCATACACCGCGGCGGGCGGAATTATGCGCACGTATTTTTCCGCGCGCGTGCGGGAGGCGGCAATGATTTCCTCGAGCAGGCGGCGGTCCCAACCGACGGTGTTGATTTCCGACACTTTCTGCGTCACGCGCTGAATTTCAAAAACCGTTTTCCCGTCATTGCTTTCCCAACTGTTCGCCCGGCCCTCAAAACCGAGCAGTTCGTCCGTTGTGTAAACAATGTCTTTAACCGCCGTCCCTTCCGCATCGCCCGGCTCGGCCAGGACAACGGTGTAATCACCGGGGCCGACGTTGATGGGCCTCGGTTTGCCGTCATCGGGCGAGACGCGCGACATGTCCGGCGTCGGCGCCCACTCCGCCATGAATTTCCGGAACGCCGCCAAATCCGCGGCGGTTTTTTTATTGATGTGGTCGAAAGTCTCCATGCTGCGCACGACGCGGTACGTGGGCTTCATCAGTTCATGAAGTTTATTGAAATCATCCGGCCGGAGATTGTGCCGCAACACGGCGTCGATCAACTCAATCATCGCCTGGTTCCACGACTCAATATGCTCGGCGTCGTACTTTTTCGGCTCCACCCAGATTTGGGCGAGCGTCATTTCCACGCGGCGGTCTTTATTGTCCTTGGAGGTCAAGCCGTCGGCCAGCCGTTTCTTGAAGATCTCAAAATTTTCGCGGAGAATATGCAGCTTGTCGCTTTCGCGGCGTTTGTACACGAACGCCATGCCCAAAACCGCCGTGACGCTGAAAACACCGAGCGTTAACACCGGCTCGTACGCCGCGGCCGCCAGAAGGACCAGCGCCGCCGGAATTTCCAGAACGGCGAAACCGTTCGAATGCCTATCCTTCGCGCTTTGCGACAACTCCCAAACGATAACGTCATCCTTGGTCATGGCGAGCCGCAAATCATAGAGGGCCAATTCACGCTGTATGCGGACAATATCATCAGAAGAGAAGCCCAAATCAATGAGCTCGAGTTCCGACATTTGGATAATTTGGCGATAGCGCACCAATTTATTCTCCCGCAGCTTTCTCCACAGCGGCACGCCGATGGAAGAGCCGTCCATGCTCCAGCCCGCGGACGGCAATTCACGGTTCAATAGATTTTTTGGCGCCTTGAGCACATAGCGCGGATCGGGCCCGGTCTTCGTGCGCTGGCCATACAAGGCCAGGGCGCTTTGAATGGCGCGAACATTCCACTTGGATATCTTTTTTTCTTTCAGCCATTGCAGCAAATCGATGGATTTCAGTTTTTCCAGCGACTTAAGCCCTTTGGCGCGCAGCATTTTGATCTCGTTCGGCGTGAAAGGCAGCCGTGTCAACGCGACGCCGACGACGAGACCAATCCACGGCGCGGTGAAATACAGGACGAACGCGGCCAGCGCCAGGGCTGCCGCCATCTCCAAGGATGTCAGGCCGCTCAACGCATATGGCGGCTGCGACGCATCCTTCGGCAGGTCGATACGATGCTCTCGGGCGGCGCGGTAAAGCGTGTAATCGGCGTATTCGCCGCGCTGCAATGCGCGTGTGCTGTTTGGCCAACCGTTCGCGGCACGCGCCACCAATTCAGACAAGACAGCCTCGCGGCTTGGGTATCTATTTTTGCTGGTGCCAG